>NZ_LT906482.1:939675-1252901 GCF_900187105.1 Eikenella corrodens | reverse complement strand
CTTCCAGGCTGCCGGTTACGGATTGCCAGAAGCCGGGCGGGGACACGCGCTCAAGCATCAGGGCACGGCCTTGCCCGTCGTGCAGCACCACGAGCACGGATTCCGGGCGCTTATAGGCGGGGCGATTCATGACCGGGCGTCCTCTTGGCTTTCCGATGGCTCGGCCGGCTCGGGATTGGCGTTGGCGAATTCGTCGGAGGCGGTATCGCCCTGCGCCTGATAGCCGGCTTTGAGCAGAGCGGCAGCATCGGGGGAGAGGTCTTGATTCAGAATGCGCACTTCACGCTGCGGGAAGGGAAATTCGATGCCTTCTTCATTAAACCGCCGCCACACGGTGAGCAAAATGGCCGAGCTAAGGCCGAGAAAGCCATTTTCGGGGTCGCGCACCCAAAAGCCAAGCCGCAGATTGATGCCGTTATCCGCGAAATCAATCAGATAGGCCTTAGGCGGCGGATCGGTTTTCACACGTTCCTGTGCGGCAGCGGCTTCCTGCAAAATCTCGATCGCTTGGGTTAAATCAGTATGGTAGGCTACCTGAACGTCTAAACTCTGCCACAGGGATTTGCCGGTGTAGGATTCGTTGATCACGGTGGAGGTGATGAAGGTTTCGTTCGGAATCAGCGCCTCCTGCCCGTTGCCACTGCGCAGCACCACGAAGCGGGAAGTGATTTGCGTCACGTAGCCGGTGAAGCCGTTTACCGTGAGCCGGTCGCCCGGGCGCACCGATCGGTCGCCCAAAATAATGAATCCCGACACATAATTGCTGGCAATCTTCTGCAAGCCGAAGCCCAAGCCCACGCCCAACGCGCCGCCGAACACGGAAAGCACGGTTAAATCAATGCCCACCAGCGGCAATGCAATCAGCACCGACAACACCAAAAGCAGCGAGCGCGTCAGTTTGGAAAGCACGATTTGCAGGTTCGGATCCAGCCGCGTGCTGCCTTTGAGCCGCGCATCGATATAGCGCGACAGCCACATCGCGCCCACCAGCATCACGCCTACCCACAACAATCCGGTGAGCACGGTATAAAGAGAAAGCCTCGCCGAACCCACTGAAAACTGCAAGCCGCGCAGCCAGGCCAGAATCAAATCGTCAATGCCCGAAGCCCACAACAGAAACGCAACCCACAGCGCAGCAGCCAGCGAAGATTCCATCCGCTCGGAAAAACGGTTGGCCGGAATCGCCGAATGAAACACCGCCAGCACCACCCGAATCAAAATCATCCAACGCGCCGCCATCACCAGCAGGCGTAGCCACACCGCCGTTGCCCCGAAAAAGGCAAACCAGCCTCCCAAAGCCAACGCCCCGCCCAGCAGCATCAACAGCGGCCAAGCAATGCGGCGACCGATATGGCGCAAAAAATGCGGCTTGCCGTCTTCCGCCGGCATCTTGCCCAGCAGCCGGCCGGAGAGGAAATACGCCCCCACCAGCAAAGCCAACGCCAACACTAAATCCACCCAACCAAGCATTTTGGATAAGCTGCCGAGCAGCTGGTTCAGCCCAAATTCCTCACGCGAAAACAGGCTGAGCAAAAAGGTGTGCAGATTGTTGCCGAGTTGGTCGAGCCAATCGGCATTGGTGGCGGCAGTGAGCAAAGGAAGCATAATGATTTTCCGTGCGATGTGTGATGGCGGCGATTATATAGGCAAACGGCAGGGCTTCATATGGCGGTAGGATTAACAGAGCAAAGCAATGTCTGGCTGAAGCATGGAATATGAAGATGGGAAAATAGGCTACCTGAAAAGTTTCAGGTAGCCATAACAATAATCGCTGCCAAGATGTAAGAATAGGAAACCTTTATCTTACCGCTCTTTCACAATCAATACGGGGACAGCATTACTCCTCTCCACAACACTACTGATGCCGTCTACAGTGCCCCACCCTAATATTGATTTGATCCATTGAGAACCTTTCTATAATTCCCAGTTTCCAACACCCTAAAAATTAAACAATTTGCTCAACAGTGGAAATTGCTTTACCCCAGACTTCCTTTATATAATGCCAGCTAATGTGGATTATTTGCAGGTTTTGGTAAAGGATAGTGTTTATGACGCAGCAAAACGTCCAACGGGCAGACGCGCTGGTTGCAGGTAGCCAGCTTCATACTTACATCGTCCTCAAAGTGCTCGGCTCCGGCGCATTTGGTATCACCTATCTGGCCGAACATATCCATTTCGGCTCGCAACACGTTATCAAAGAATACCTGCCCGACAGCGGCGTACGCGTTCAAGGGCTGACCGTTCAGGCCAAAAGCAGCGGCGACCAGGAAATCTTCAACTGGGGCTTAAACGGCTTCTTCAACGAAGCCAAACTACTCTACGGTTTAAGCCACCCTAACGTAGTCAAGGTAACCGACCTGTTCGAGGCCAACGGCACTGCCTATTTTGTGATGCCCTATCTGCGCGGTATCACCCTGCACCAATGGATTAAAGAACACCCCAACCCGAGTGAAAACGAGCTGGCCGGTATTTTCATCCCCCTGCTTGAAGGCCTGAAATATATTCACGAGCGCCAGCTACTGCACCGCGACATCAAACCAGAAAATATCTTCATCACCGAAAACCAGACCCCGGTATTAATCGATTTCGGAGCCGCCCGGCAGGCTGTCGGCCAAAAAAGCCGACCGCTTACCCAAATCCTCACTCCCCCATTCGCCCCTATCGAACAATACCACTCGCGCGATGTTTTCATGCCCGCGCTGGATTTATACAGTCTCGGTGCCTGTATCTACCAATCTATTACCCACCAGTTAATTGAAGAAGCCCCCGCCCGTATCGCTGGCGAAGATACTCAGCCCAAGCTGGCCGGCAGCCGCTATGAAGGCCGCTACAGCCATCACCTCCTTGCCGCTGTCGACTATGCTCTCAATGTGCGTGCCGAAAACCGTTTCCAAAATGCTATGGATATGCAGCAGGCACTGCTTGGGCTGGCAGAAATTCCATCTCAGGCGACCTCTCTCCCTGAAGCTGGCAATACCACCCAAGCCTCTTATCCGGCACAAACAGCTGTGCACGGGAAAGTACTACCTAAACAACGCAAGACTGCTCTGGCAGCATCCGGCCGCAAGCCGAAATGGCTGTTGTGGGGCGGGATCGGCGCAGCCGTATTGGCAGCATTGATTGTCTCTGCCTTCCTCCTGATGCACAACAGTGATGAAAATAACGAACCTGTCACCCCACCCACCGCTTCGGCTGCCGCCAATGCGCCGGTAGTACTGCCTCCGGCTGGACAAACCCAACCTGAACAGCCCGCTGAAAACGGTGGCGATAATAGCGGCACCGGTATTTCGGCAGCGTATATTGATGAGATGAACAAACAGCTGCCGCAGATGATCGCTGACGGTGTACGTTGGGACAAAACCGTCTATGCCGAAAGCAGCAACGCACTGATTATGCAGATTACCATGACGAAGCTGCGCCTCGGCGACCTCAACAACAGCCAGCTCAATGAATTGCAGAGTGCTATCGGCCCAGCTATGGCCAAAACCGCCTGTGCCGACCCCAATGTCAGCCCATGGCTGACCCAGCATAACGGCACCCTTATCATTGCCTTCTACGACAAAAGCGGTAAACACCTTGTCGATGGTTCGGTATCCGGCAGCGACTGCCAGTAAGCCGGTCTCCTCTCTGCCGCGCAGTTTTCAGGTAGCCTGCTGCACCACTGAAGCATTAGGCAGCCATTAAGGAGCAGCACTTATGCAGATTAATTTCTACCAAGGCCAGCACATCGGCCAACGCGAAGAACAGCAAGATGCACTGGGCAATCTGGTGCTTTCACCCCAGCATAAACTCTATGTGCTGGCCGACGGCATGGGTGGGCAACACGGTGGGCAGATTGCCGGCAAAACCGTGGTGGCTGCCTTTTTAGGCTATTTTCAGCAACACGGCCTGCACGAAGCCGAGCAGGATTTGCGCCAAGCCCTGCAGCAGGCCAACCAAGCCTTGGCTGATACCCTGCGCCGACAGCCGGAACTCGAAGGCATGGGCACCACCGTTATCGCCGTGGTAGTGGACGAAACCGACAACTGCTACAGCTACATCAGCGTCGGCGACAGTCCACTCTATTCCTACAACCAAGGCAGCCTGCGCCGCATCAATGCCAACCACGCTTTTGCCGAAGACCTCAAGCGCATGATCGCCGCCGGAGAAATCAGCAGCGAAGCCGCCGAACGCCATCCCGCCCGTCATGCCGTAACCAGCGCCGTGATGGGAAAAGACATCGCCCATATCGATTGCGCCTCCGGCACACTCGCCCCCGGCGAATTGCTGCTTTTGGCCAGCGACGGCGTGCAAACTTTAAGCGATGAAGAAATCGGACAAACCCTTGCCGCAGCTTCCGACAGTCTTGAAGACAAAGTAAACGCCCTGCTGACCGTGGTACAGGCCAGGCAACATCCGCATCAAGATAACACCTCACTGATTTTGGTGCAGGCATCTGCCGAACAAGCCGCATCTGCCACCCAAGTACGCAGCCTGCCTACGCAAACCCTGCCCTCCAACGAATCCGCATCCACTGCCCGGATTTCAGGTACCCCACCCTCTGCACTGCCTACCCCGAGATCCCCCACCAGAGGTCTCATTATCGGCTTTATCCTAGGCGCACTCTTGGTCGGCACCTGGTGGTTCACATCCGATCGCGCAACCCTACCCATGCCGCCAAACAAGGATATTCCCACTGCATCCGCGCCTATGATGGCCTCATCACCAGCAGCCTCTCTACCAGCTGCATCCGAACCGAACAAACCGGCTTTCCCCTCCTCTGCATCCGAGCCGTCAGCGGCGGCATCCCGCCCGAAAAATCCGCCTGCCGCATCCGTACCGCTGCCGCCTATACCGCCACTGACACCGCGTGACTCCTCTGCACCGCAAACCCGCTGACACCATCCGCACAATCAAAAAAGGAATCTTCATGAAACACTTTTGGCGAAAACTTCTGTTGCTGGTTCTCTTGATGCTGCCCTGGCAAGCCGGTGCCACCCAACCTGATGTTTTAGACGCGGCCAAATCAGTATACCGCCTGTGGATAGGCGTACCGCTGCCGGCGCAAACCGCCTCACAACTGGTCAGCCCACAGATGCTCTCGGAAATCAATGATAAGGGCTATGTGCGTATTGCCACGCAAAACAGGCAGATCCTTACCTTCTTCAAACAAAACGGCCAGATCTACCTCTTTGCCGGCCACGGTTCGGGCTATTTGGTGTCGACAGAAGGCCATATCGTAACCAATGACCACGTTGCCAACGCCGATGTGGGCGAAATGGCACAACTGGGCAAGCCGGAAGTGTTCGTGGTGCGCACCCTTGCCCCCCGTCTAGAGCTGATTTCCACCCAGCCGATTTTCAGCGACAGCGCCAAAGACCTCAGCTTGCTGCAAGTGCATGGCCTTACCGGCAAGCCGCTGCCGCTGGCTGCCGAAAAATTCCTCCAACCCACCCTGCCGGTGTTTTCTATCGGGTTTCCTGGCGCTTCCGACGATATTACTTCCGGCCTCGGTTTCGGTGATCCCGATGCCTACATCCAGCCGGTAATTGCCGAAGGCACACTCAAACGCGAATTCAAAAACTACGACAACCGCAGCTACTGGGAACACCACGCCCCTATCAGCGGCGGCAACAGCGGCGGCCCGCTGGTAAACCGCTGCGGCCAGGTGGTCGGTACTAACGAAGGTGCGCACAAGGAGCAAGTCAATACCGTTATTGCCGTTTCCAACTCCGAACTTGTACCGATTCTGCAAAACCACAACGTCAAATTCACTCAAATCAAGAATGAATGCGTAGACAGTGCCACCGCCAGCACCAACCACCAGCTCACCCTGCTTTACAGCGGCATGGGCTTGCTGATATTGCTGGCCGCAGGTGGCGGAGTGTATTTGCTGCGCTTGAAAAAACAAGTGAAAGACGGCTCCAATCCGCCAATCAACTCCCAGCTGATCCGCCGTATCGTCGGTGCCCAGCAGGCACAGGCGGCTCAAGCCGGTGTTTCAGGTAGCGTTACCCTTACCGCACTCTGCGGCGGCGGCAATATCGTCTTGCAGGCTGGCAAACCCGTGATTATCGGCCGCAGCGCACCCGCCTCCGTCATCATCAACCAAGCGCAGGTATCCGCCCGCCACGCACAACTGCTGTTCGACGGCCGCCAAGTGCGGGTGGAAGACTTGGGCAGCACCAACGGCACCTATGTCAACGGCAGCAAAGTCGCCCGTGCCGTTTTGAATGCCGGCGACGTATTGCAACTGACTGCCGACGAAAACATTGCCCGATTCAGCATGGGCTCGCCGCAAGCCGCCCAAGCGCGTATCGCCGCCACCCTGCAGCCGCTCGGCGCAGGCCTGCCCGCCATCGCGCTCTATCCCGGACAAACCGTCCGCATCGGCCGCAACAGCGGCAACGACGTGGTGATCAACCGCCAGCAGGTTTCCGGCAGCCACTGCCGTATCAGCGTGGATGCGGCCGGTAACGTTGTGCTGGAAGACCTGCAATCCACCAACGGCTCCTTTGTAGATAGCCTGGAGCAGCGCATCAGCCGTACCACCCTGCGCCCCGGCCAAACCATCTATCTGGCCAACCGCGATATTGCCTACCAACTCACCCAATCATAAAAGGAACACGCCATGGCAATGACCCTCTGTGCCGCCGGCAAACACTACTACGACTCCGCCGTACAGTCCGGCTGCCCCTACTGCGGCGAATCTGCCCCCTCCGGCAGCCCCCATACCGCCGCCATCCCGGCCGCACTAGAAGAGCGCACCCAGATGCTCGCCGCCGATTCGCACCAATTGGCCGCCCAAAGCGCCAAAACCCAAATGCTCGACAATGCCGCCCCTTCGGCAGAAAGCGATTCCGCCCTAAAAACCCATATCCTCGGCGTAAGCAACCGCCCCGATGCCGAAGCCCGCACCAAAGGCATGTGCGAATTCCCCGTGGTCGGCTGGCTGATTATCACCGAAGGTCAAGGGCGCGGCACCGATTTCCGGCTGATACAGGGCGAAAACCGAATCGGCCGCAATGCCGACCTGGAAGTCTGCCTCGATTTCGGTGCGCAAAGCGACAACACCGTCAGCCACGAAGCCCATGCCGTTGTTGTCTACGACCACCACGCCAACGAATTCTTCATCGAGCGTGGCAGCAGCCGCAACCTCGCCATGCTCAACGGCAGCACCATCCGCGGTGAGCCCACCCTGCAACGCAACGACATCATCCAAGTCGGCGCCACCAAACTGCTGTTCCTGCCCTTCTGCGATCAAAACTTTAAATGGCAGGCAGACTGATTGAGAAGACGTGAAAAGGCTACCTGAAAAGCAGCACAGCAAATTTCTGGGAAGCTGAAATTTTCAGGTAGCCTTTATTTACATTCACTTTCGACACAAGCAGCAGTCGGCACGAATACAAGAGTATGGCAAAGCTGGCTAATACTATATAGAGAAGTGCTTTTGTTATGCCTCCTACAGATATCCTGTCCGTACTATATTTGCCGCTTAGACTGTAAAAGAAAGTCGATAACTTCCAAACACTCTGCTTGAGATAATACAAATTCTTCTCCCATATCCATAGCGATTATCTCCAACATCATATTGCTTTCTTTGTTGTCTAGACAGAGTGAATATTTATTTAGGGGCTTAGGAAGCAAAATTTATTTTAAAGGATTTTCCCGCAACATTCTCAGCAGTATTTTATATAAATCATCATGCCTGTGATTGAAGCGGAACTCGGTTTCTTTTATGCAGGTAAAACGTATGTTTCGGCACCCCGTTAAATTGCACCAAGCGATGCTTGGCGTAACTCCAAAAAGATTCAATACCGTTAATATGCCGCGTACCACGGACAAACTCATTGTCACCATGATGTACCCTGAAATGTTTGGCAAAACCCATGTCAACCAATCCCTGATAACCGCGCCAACCGTCGGTATTGATGACACTCTCGATACCGACACGACCTCTAATGACCTTTTGCAGCGTTGCCTTAGAGGCATCGGGAACAATCTCGGTATAAACCTTGTCCCCGCGTTTCAAAATGCCGAAAACGATGGTTTTCCCACCCGCACCGCGCCCGCGTTTGCCTCTGATGCGTTTGGCACCAAAATAGGATTCGTCCAATTCTACAATGCCGTATAAAGGTGCCTGCCTCCCGCATTCGTCAGCCAAACGCCGGCGCAATTTCAGGTACAGGTTATTGACACTTCTGATGCTGACACCCGTCAGTTTTGCGGTATCGGAGGCAGTCAAATCCAAAGCAAACAGCCGCAGGAGCTGGCGAAATTTGGGCTCGGTAATTTTACTGAACTTTTGGTACTTGTTTTTTAAATTCATTTCAGAAGCTTATCACTATATTGAGTGATTTTGCTTCCTAAGCCCCTTATTTAATATCTCCATAGCTAAATAAGAGATCTCCTCTGGAACATAATTAATTAACAATTTGTTTTTCAAGCGAAAAATAGATTGATAAATATCATTCATTTACTTTAGCCTCAGATGTGCAAACCACTCAATCCTCGGGCTGGATAAAGCGCCATTGCCCCGGCAGCAAATCCTCACATTCCCAATCGCCGAAGCGCAGGCGGTGCAGGGCTTCCACGCGGTTGCCGGCAGCTGCCACCATGCGTTTTACCTGATGGTATTTGCCCTGGGTGATGGTGAGCAGCAGGCTGTGCGGGTTTTCTAATTCGGCCGCGGCAGCGGATACGGTTTCGTTGTCGTCGTGCAGCAGCACGCCTTGTCGCAATGCGGCACACAGGCTTTCGTCGGCCGGGTGCTTGAGCGTGGCACGGTAGAGTTTGGCCACATGGTGTTTGGGCGAGGTTTGGCGGTGATTGAACGCACCGTCGTTGGTGATGAGCAGCACGCCGGTGGTGTCGGCATCGAGCCGGCCGATGGCTTGCGGCTCGGTGGCGCGGATATGGTCGGGCAGCAGGGAAAACACGCTGGGGTAGTCGCGCGGTTTGTGCGAGGTTTCATAACCGGCGGGCTTGTGCAGCAGGAGGTAGTAGTGCGGCAGGGGAATAACGGCAATCTCTTCGCCGTCGATTGCGAGATGCTGCACTCGGGCGGGCTCGATTTCGGCTGCGGGCTGTTCGGCGGTTACGCCGTTGATTTCAATGCGGCCTTGTTCAATGAGCTGGCGGCATTGCTTGCGGCTGCCGATGCCTTGGGCTTGCAGATATTTGGTGAGTTGCATGGTGGGCGGATCGTAGATTGGATGTGGGGATTATAGCAAAGCAGTTTGGCAGCCCGGCTGCCCGCCGTTTGGAGGCTACCTGAAACCAATAAAGGCAAGGCCTGATCGGCGTGATAACACCAGCCAGTAAGCAAGCTGCCATATAAAAGGCTACCTGAAACGGTAAGCCGTGTTTTCAGGTAGCCTGTTAATCTTGCGGGTGCCGTTTAGGTGCGCCGTTGCAGTTTGCAGGCAAGCATGATGCCGGCGGCCAGCTCTTCCACGGATTTATGGGTGGTGCTGGTGTAGGGGATGCCGTGCTGGCGGAACATGGATTCGGCCTCGTTCACTTCGCGCCGGCAGTTTTCCGGGCTGGCGTATTGGGAGTTGGGGCGGCGCTCGGTGCGAATGTGGTGCAAACGGGCGGGGTCGATGGTGAGGCCGAAGATTTTAGACTTGAAGGGTTTAACCATGCGTGGCAGGTCGGTGCTGTCCAAATCGTCGGGGGTGAGCGGGTAGTTGGCGGCGCGGATGCCGTATTGCAGGGCGAGGTAGAGGCAGGTGGGGGTTTTGCCGCTGCGGGATACGCCCATGAGGATCACGTCGGCATCGGCGAGATCTTTGGCGGACACGCCGTCGTCGTGGTTGAGGGAGAAGTTTACGGCTTCCATGCGGGCGTCGTAGCGCTCTGTGTTTTGGATGCCGTGGGTGCGCCCCACTTGCAGCACGGCCTGAGTGCCGAGCTCTTCTTCCAGTTTGTTGATGAAGGCATCAAAAAAGCTCAGGTGCAGGCCGTTACAGTTGCGGATGATGTGGCGGATATCTTCGCTAACGATACTGGTGAAGATAATGGGGCGCAGGTTGCAGCCGTCGGCAATTTTATTCACTTCGGCCACCACGCGTTCGGCTTTCTCGGGGGTGTCGATAAAGGGATAGGTGAAGCGTTTGAATTCGATGTTGTCGAACTGGTTGAGCAGGGCGTCGCCCATGCCTTCAGCGGTGAGGCCGGTGCGGTCGGAAATAAAGATGGCGTGGCGTGTGCAGGGAGGCATGATTATTCCTTTCAGGTAGCCTTAATGGGATGAGTAAACAGGTTTGAAAACGGCTTATTTTAGCAGCTTTTGTGATTCAAGTTTCAGGTAGCCCATGACAGAAATACAGCCAGCGGCTACAATACCGCCGTTTTCCCTTAACTACCCACAGGACGGAATAGAATCATGTCTGGCAAGAATGTAATCTGGTTTGAAAATCTGCGTATGACCGACGTAGAACAGGTGGGCGGCAAAAACGCCTCCTTGGGCGAAATGATCAGCCAGTTGGCTGAAAAAGGCGTGCGCGTGCCCGGCGGCTTTGCCACCACGGCCGAAGCCTACCGCGCATTTTTGTCGCACAATGGCTTGAATGAGCGCATTTCCGCCGCGCTGGCCGGGCTGGATGTAGACGATGTGGTCGAGCTGGCACGCGTGGGCGCGCAAATCCGCCAATGGATTTTGGACACCCCCTTCCCCGCCGAGCTGGAAGCCGACATCAAAGCCGCATGGGACAAACTGGTGGCCGATGCTGGCACCGACCAAATTTCCGTGGCCGTACGCTCTTCCGCCACCGCCGAAGACTTGCCCGATGCCTCCTTTGCCGGACAACAGGAAACCTTCCTGAATATCCAAGGCCTCGAAAACGTAAAAGAAGCGATGCACCACGTGTTTGCCTCGCTCTATAACGACCGCGCCATCTCCTACCGCGTACACAAAGGCTTCGAGCACGACGTGGTGGCCCTCTCCGCCGGCGTGCAGCGCATGGTGCGCTCCGACAGCGGCGCTTCCGGCGTGATGTTCACCATCGACACCGAGTCCGGCTTCGACCAAGTGGTGTTCGTAACCGCCTCCTACGGCTTGGGCGAAACCGTGGTGCAAGGCGCGGTAAACCCCGACGAATTCTACGTGCACAAGCCCACCCTGCGCGCCGGCCGCCCCGCCATCCTGCGCAAAACCATGGGTTCCAAACTAATTAAAATGGTGTTCACCGATACCGCCGAAACCGGCAAATCTGTGCAGGTGGTAGATGTGGACGAAGCCGAACGCAAACGCTTCTCCATCAGCAACGAAGAAATCACCGAATTGGCCAAATACGCGCTGATTATCGAAGAACACTACGGCCGCCCGATGGACATCGAATGGGGCCGCGACGGCTTGGACGGCAAGCTCTACATTCTGCAGGCCCGACCCGAAACCGTGAAATCGCAGGAAGAACGCAACAGCACCCTGCGCCGCTACCGCATCGAAAACAAATCTACCGTATTGTGCGAAGGCCGCGCCATCGGCCAGAAAGTCGGCCAAGGTACCGTGCGCCTGATTAAAAGTGCTGCCGAAATGGACCAAGTGCAGACCGGCGACGTATTGGTAACCGATATGACCGACCCGGATTGGGAACCGGTGATGAAACGCGCCTCCGCTATCGTGACCAACCGTGGCGGCCGCACCTGCCACGCTGCCATTATCGCCCGCGAATTGGGCATTCCGGCAGTAGTGGGCTGCGGCGACGCCACCGATGTGCTCACCCACGGCCAAAACGTAACCGTATCCTGCGCCGAGGGCGACACTGGCCTGATTTACGACGGCCTGCTGAAAGTGGAAGTGATTGATTTGGCGCTGGACAATATGCCTGCTTCACCGGTGAAAATCATGATGAACGTGGGCAACCCCGAGCTCTCCTTCGGCTTTGCCAGCCTGCCCAGCGAAGGCATCGGCTTGGCACGCATGGAATTCATCATCAACCGCCAAATCGGCATCCACCCGCGCGCCCTGCTCGAATTCGACCGCCAGGATGCCGAACTGCAGGCGCAGATTAACGAGCGCATCGCCGGCTATGCCTCACCGGTGGATTTCTACGTGGACAAACTGGCCGAAGGCATCGCCACCATCGCCGCCTCCGCCTACCCGAAAAAGGTAATCGTGCGGATGTCCGACTTCAAATCCAACGAATACGCCAACCTGCTCGGTGGCAATATCTACGAGCCGCACGAAGAAAATCCTATGCTCGGCTACCGTGGCGCCGCCCGCTATATTTCGCCCGACTTCAAAGAGTGCTTCGCGCTCGAATGCCGCGCCCTGAAATATGTGCGCGATGAAATGGGTCTCACCAACGTGGAAATCATGATTCCCTTCGTGCGCACCCTGCATGAAGCCGAAGCCGTGGTGAAAGCGCTGAAAGAAAACGGCCTGGAACGCGGCAAAAACGGCCTGCGCCTGATTATGATGTGCGAGCTGCCCACCAACGCCATCCTGGCCGAGCAGTATCTGAAATACTTCGACGGCTTCTCCATCGGCTCCAACGACATGACCCAGCTCACCATCGGCGTAGACCGCGACAGCGGCGGCCCGATTGCCGGCACCTTCGACGAGCGCGATCCGGCGGTGAAAGTGATGCTGCACCTGGCCATCAAAGCCTGCCGCAAGCTGAACAAATACATCGGTATCTGCGGCCAAGGCCCGTCCGACCACCCGGATTTCGCCAAATGGCTGGTTGAACAAGGTATCGAAACCATTTCGTTGAACCCGGATACCGTAATTGAAACCTGGCTCTATCTGGCTAAAGAGCTGCCGCCCAAGCAGTAAGCCCGGCTAGCAAGCCATAGCAAAGGCTACCTGAAAACACCCGCAGCTATTTTTACACAGCGGGGTTTTCAGGTAGCCTCAATTACGTCCTGTCCATACGGCAAGCAATCCGTGCTGCTTTTTGCAGCAATATGCAAATTTTGCTGCCGCCTCAGGCGGCTTGGATTACAATGCCGCCCTGCGAAAGGCTACCTGAAATTTTCAGGTAGCCTCTGCACACACTCCTCCGGTTAAACACCCTCCCCCAATCCGACGCCATGAACGATTTCATCATCACCCCCTTCGAATCGGTACGCACCAACTCGGAGATGTTCCATTTGGATGCCACATTCGACAGCATCAACCAAGAATGGGGCGAGGCCTCGAAAATCCTAATCGACAACATCCTGCACCAAACCACCGAATACCGTTCCGCCTGCGAGCTGATATATGAAAATCAGGGCAAAAAGCTGAAGGCCATTGTCTGCAACAAACACACCAATCCCACGCTAAACGGCCTGCCCGTGTTCTCTGCCGAAAGCATTGCCTCTTGGAAAGAACAATACGACTATGTGGAGGATAAATACTATCTCACCATTCCCGACTTGGGTGTGTGCATCGGCGGCATGGGCGGCAAGAAAATCCCCAAAGGCGAAGACCGCATAGCCATTGCGTTTGCACGCAGCGAGATTGAGTATTACAAAATGTTTGTTCAGGTATAGCCTGTTTTTCAGGTAGCCCGTACACACCACCATAAGGATTCCCTCTCATGACCACCCATTTAGGCTTTCCGCTGGAAACCGTTGCCGTTTTCGTTGTCCTCTCCGTAGGCGCGATTGCCATCGATCTGTTTGCCCACCGCAGCGACAAACCCATGTCGCTCAAAAGCGCCGCGCTGTGGTCGGTGTTTTGGATTGCGGTGTCGCTGGCGTTCGGCGGCTATTTGTGGTTCCACCACGGCAGCGAGACGGCCAGCTTGTTTTTCACCGGTTATGCGCTGGAGAAAGTGCTGTCGGTGGACAACCTATTCGTGATTATGGCCGTGTTTTCCTGGTTTAAAATCCCGGAGGCCTACCGCCACCGTGTGCTGTATTGGGGCATCATCGGCGCGATTGTGTTCCGCATGGTGTTCGTGGCCATCGGTACCGGCCTGATGGCGCTGGGGCCGTATGTGGAGCTCGTATTTGCCGTAGTGGTGGGCTGGACGGGTGTCATGATGCTGCGCCGCGATGAAGAGGATGAAGCCAATGAAGACTACTCCGAACACCTGGCCTACCGCTGGGTGCACCGTTTCTTCCCGGTATGGCCGCGCCTCCACGGGCACAATTTCTTCCTGCGCGGCCACGAGCTCCCCGAAGCCTGCCGCCAAAACCCCGACGTGCGCCTCGAGCCGGCCGGCGAAGACCTGAAACATCCGGAACAACACCACCCGCAGCCGGTAAAAAAAGGCGCGCTGGTGGCCACTCCGCTGTTTTTGTGTTTGGCCATTATCGAGATTTCCGATGTGATGTTTGCCTTCGACAGCGTACCGGCGGTGATTGCCGTATCCAAAGAGCCGCTGATTGTGTACAGCGCCATGATGTTCGCCATCCTCGGCCTGCGTACCATGTATTTCGTGCTCGAAGCCCTGCGCGGCTATTTGGTGCACCTGGAAAAAGCCGTGGTGGCGCTGCTGTTTTTTATCGCGGTAAAACTGGCGCTTTCCGCCTCCGAGCACCTGTTCCAACACGGCTACGAAATTTCGCCCAACGCCTCGCTGGTGGTGGTGCTGGTGGTGCTGGCCTTGGGCGTGGCCGCTTCTTTCGTGTTCCCGGAAAAAAACAAAGCAGAAGAGCAAAACAAACAGCCCTAAGCACACAGGCTACCTGAAAGCGCTGCTGTAATTCAGCACGGCAAAGCTCAATTTCAGGTAGCCCCGCCACAATCCAAAGGCTACCTGAAACCCTCTCAGGTAGCCTTTGCGTCTGCTAAGGGCAGGCCCTTTGTGGCATAATACCGCCCATTTCCATCTTTCCAACAAACCGCAAATCATGACCAAATCACCGCAACGCAAAATCCTTGTTACCTCCGCCCTGCCCTATGCCAACGGCAGCATCCACCTCGGCCACATGGTCGAACACATCCAAACCGACGTTTGGGTGCGCTTCCAAAAACTGCGCGGCCACAAGTGCCACTACTGCTGCGCCGACGACACCCACGGCACGCCTGTAATGCTTGCCGCGCAAAAACAAGGCATCGCGCCCGAAGACATGATTGCCAAAGTGCGCGAAGAACATCTCGCCGACTTCACCGGCTTCCACATCGGCTATAGCAACTACTACAGCACCCACTCCACTGAAAACAAACAGTTTTCCGAACAGATTTACCGCGCACTGAAAGCCAACGGCAAGATTGAGAGCCGCGTCATCGAGCAGCTGTTCGACCCCGAAAAACAAATGTTCCTGCCCGACCGCTTCGTCAAAGGCGAATGCCCCAAATGCCACGCCCAAGACCAATACGGCGACAACTGCGAAGTCTGCGGCACGACCTATTCCCCGACCGAACTGATTAACCCGTATTCCGCCGTTTCCGGTGCCAAACCCGAATTGCGCGAATCCGAACACTTCTTCTTCAAACTGGGCGAATGCGCCAACTTCCTCAAAGCATGGACTTCCGGCAACAACCCGCACGACGGCAAGCCCCATCTGCAAGCCGAAGCCCTCAACAAAATGAAGGAATGGCTGGGCGAAGGCGAAGAAACCACCCTATCCGACTGGGACATTTCCCGCGACGCGCCGTATTTCGGTTTCGAAATCCCCGACGCGCCGGGCAAATACTTCTACGTCTGGCTGGACGCGCCCGTCGGCTACATGGCCTCGTTTAAAAACCTGTGCGACCGCATCGGCGTCGATTTTGACGAATACTTCAAAGCCGACAGCCAAACCGAGATGTACCACTTCATCGGTAAAGACATCCTCTATTTCCACGCCCTGTTCTGGCCCGCCATGCTGCATTTCTCCGGCCACCGCGCCCCGACCGGCGTGTACGCACACGGCTTCCTGACCGTCGACGGACAAAAAATGTCCAAATCGCGCGGCACGTTCATCACCGCCAAATCCTATCTGGAACAAGGTCTGAACCCCGAGTGGATGCGCTACTACATCGCCGCCAAACTCAACAGCAAAATCGAAGACATCGATTTGAACCTGCAAGACTTTATCAGCCGCGTAAACAGCGACCTCGTCGGCAAATACGTCAACATCGCCGCACGCGCATCAGGTTTCATCGCCAAACGCTTTGAAGGTCGTCTGAAAAACGTTTCAGGCAGCGCATTGCTGGCAAAACTCGCTGCCGAAAGCGACAACATAGCCGAGCAATACGAAAACCGCGAATACGCCCGCGCCCTGCGCGACATCATGGCATTGGCAGACGCCGTGAACGAATACGTCGATGCCAACAAACCGTGGGAACTCGCCAAACAAGAAGGTCAAGACGAACGCCTGCACGAAGTATGCAGCGAACTCATCAACGCCTTCACCATGCTGACCGCCTACCTCGCCCCCGTATTGCCGCAAACCGCCGCAAACGCCGCGCGTTTCCTCAATCTGGACGCGATTACCTGGGCGAACACGCGTGAAACCTTGGGCGAATACGCCATCAACAAATACGAACATTTAATGCAACGAGTGGAGCAAAAACAAGTGGACGATTTAATCGAAGCCAACAAACAAAGCATTCAGACGACCCCCGCGCCTGCCGCCGAAGAAAGTCAATACGAAAAAGTCGCCGAACAGGCAAGCTTCGACGACTTCATGAAAATCGACATGCGCGTCGCCAAAGTATTGAATTGCGAAGCCGTCGAAGGCAGCACCAAACTCCTGAAATTCGACCTCGATTTCGGTTTTGAAAAACGCATCATCTTCTCCGGCATCGCCGCGTCTTATCCCAACCCCGCCGAATTGAACGGCCGCATGGTCATCGCCGTCGCCAACTTCGCCCCGCGCAAAATGGCAAAATTCGGCGTATCCGAAGGCATGATTTTGAGTGCCGCCACGGCGGATGGGAAACTGAAGCTCCTCGATGTGGATGCAGGCGCACAGCCGGGCGACAAAGTGGGCTAAATGCTAAAAAGGCTACCTGAAATTTCAGGTAGCCTTTTTCTGATACGCTCCCCACTACTTCATTCTCCAACAAGCTCCCAAAGGCATAAACATGACAAACCAAACCTTCGCCCTCCCGCTGTTACTGGCCGCCCTCGCCATGTCTGCCTGCGTTCACACCCCACCCAATCCCAACCATGCCTCGCTGGCCGATGAGTGTGAGCAGCTCACCAAAGACATCAGTACCTTGGCCAACGGTTCGCTCTGCTATCAGGATAATGCGGAAGCATCTCGTTATTTCAACGACTTATCCAGAATACTGCAATTTAACCACCCAAAAACGGACCAATGCCGCCAGCAAGCCAGGCGCTCTCCCAACCCCAACCGCACAGTCCGTCCGCACAACAGCGACCTAGGCAAGCTCTGTGCCGACACGCGCGACGAACGCAACCGCCTGCGCCGCCAAGTGGAAGCCTTTGCCGACAGCAAAATGGCCGAATACGCTGCCGCAGAAGCGCCCAAACGCGGCATCTCCGCCGCAGAACTGCTGCGCCAAACCCGCGCCGAGGAAGCCGCACGCCGTGCCAGAGTGGATGCCGCCATCCGCCGGATAGAAGGCCGCTAAGCAGCATCCGCCCCAAGCAAAAAGCTACCTGAAATTTTCAGGTAGCCTTTCTCTATGCTCCAGCAACGATTTATTTTTGCTGCTGCGGTGTGGTTATCTGCTGCCAGCGCTGCATATTCTGCTCCAGCTGCGTTTGATTGATGATGCCGGCTGCAGCAAACAATACCATAATCGCCATGGCCGTTACCACCAGGGCGCAGAAACTGGCAATATAGCCCAGCAACACCTGCCACAGGCGCACGCCGCAGAGGCGGGCATAGCCCATCACGCCCACGGCAAACGCCCAAGCCATCCAAACTTGCAGCAACAGTGCCAGACTGGGTACGTACAGAATCAACAAAGCAGGCAAAGAGAGCACTTCAGTAAGCAGCGTGTAGCCCCACAAAGATTGCCGACGGCCGCCGAGCGCACCCATCAGCCGGGTCATCACTCCGGCAAACACCGGCCATTTCACCAAATTTAGGCTCAATACAAACGCTATCATGCCATATTGCCCGTTCAACACGGGCGAGAGCATCGCAGTATTCACCGCAGCCACCATCACCAGCGCCCCTAAGCAATCCAGCAACGGGTAGGTATATTCTTCGGCAGGGCGCAATCGCAGCCGCATCAGGTTGGCGGCATCACTCATCAATCGGTACATGGCAAGCAATCGTTGGTTGTGAAAAGGTGGCATTATATAGTGAATTAAATTTAAACCAGTACAGCGTTGCCTCGCCTTGCCGTAACGTGTGTACTGTCTGCGGCTCGTCGCCTTGTCCTGATTTTTGTTAATTCACTATAACGCCAAAGCCAGAGGCTACCTGAAAGCGGCAACGAAGTTAACCGTTTTTCAGGTAGCCTCTTCATCGCCCTACCCTAGCGCGCCCGATAATCCACTACCGGCGCCGGGTAGCCGTTGGTGTTCACTTCCGCCGCGGCCAGCCACGGGGCGTGGATACGGCGGCTGTCGAGGTGTGCCAACTGTGGCAGATGGCGGCGGATGAATTGGCCGTCGGGATCGAGCTTTTGCGACCACACCACGGGGTTGAAGGGCTGCCGCTCAACCTGCTTGCCACCCAAGCCGGCAGCCAGCTGCCAGTTGCCGCTGTTGGCAGCTGGCTCGAAATCCAACAACTGGCGGGCAAACCAGCCAGCACCATCCTGCCAGCGGCCGCCCAGCACGCGGCAGAAAAAGGCAGCGCAGAAACGGCGCAGGCTGTGTGGCAGCCAGCCGGTGTCGCGCAGCAGGCGCATGGCGGCATCGGCCAGCGGGTAGCCGGTTATGCCTTGCTGCCAAGCGGCCAGCAGCGTTTGGTTGGCCTGCCCGGCGGCGCGGTGTTCGGGCAGGTCTTGCCGCAGCACATCGGGATATTGGCGGAAATAATGCCGCCAAAATTCTCGCCGTGCCAAAGCTTCTTGCCAGGCAGCGGCATCGGGCGTATTGCTAGCGGCCGCCCACGCCCGGCGCACCGACAGCGTACCGAACACCAGATGCGGCGAGAGCTGCGAACTACCGTGTTGGGCGGGCAGACTGCGCAATACGGGGTAATACGGCAGGCGCGGCAAAAATTCGGCCAACTGCCGCCGGGCGGCGGTTTCGCCGCCGGGAATGGTAAGCACGGCGCGGGGCACAACTGGCAGCCCGGCGGTTTTCAGATTTTCAGGTAGCCTTTGCTGCTGCGCGGCCAAATCCGGCGGCGGCCAGGCCGATGCTTGCCAAGCGGCATATTGTTCAACACACGCGGCCTGCCAGGCTACCTGAAACGCGGCAAAGGCCGGCTCGTTAAAATACGGCGCACGGATAAATTGGAAGGGCGGCTGCAATAAGCCGTCGGCCACGCTGTGTAGCCGGCAGCCCTGCTTTTCCAGCACGGCGCGTAATGCGCCCTGCCCCGCCCCATCGCTTGCGCACACTACTTCCGCCGCGCGGCAATGTGCCGCCGTTTCGACCACCGCCTGCACGGGGTTGCCTTCGCGCACATGCAGCGGAATACCGCATTCGGCCAGCCGCGCCTGCAAATCGCGCAGGCTCTGCCAAATAAAATAGCGCCGCCGCGCCGTGAGCATGCCTTCGTTCGGCCACACATACAAGCCAAGCAGCGGGCGGCCACTACGGGCGGCAGCTTGCAGAGCGGGCTGATCGTCGGTGCGCAGGTCTTGGCGGAACCAGACTAAAGTGGTGGGCACACTCATTTTGCGGGAGTTTCAGATATTTGTTCGGGGAAGCGGGAGCAGATGGCACGGCAGCCTGCTTGGTGCACCAATTCCGGCTCGAGTTTGTTGAGGCAGTCGGTGTGGCCGAGCGGGCATTCGCGCTTGAAGCAGGGGCTGCACTCAAGATGCAGGCTCACCACCTGCGCATGCAGGCTCAGGGGCGGGGTATGCTCGGGGCTGGACGAGCCGTACACGGCAGCCAACGGGCGGCTCAGCGCGGCAGCCAGGTGCATCAGGCCGCTGTCGTTGCACACCACGATTTGCGCTAGGGCGAGCAAATCGATGGCTTCGGATAAGCTGGTTCGCCCGCACAGATTGGTGCAGAGGCTGCCTGAAAGCCGCTGTACTTCTTCGGCGGTTTCATGGTCTTTGGCCGAGCCAAACAACCAAATCTGATAGTCTTCGGCAGCATAGCGTTTGGCCAGCGCCGCAAAATGGCGCGGCGGCCAGCGTTTGGCCGGGCCGTATTCCGCACCAGGGCAGAAGGCGGCGATCGGCCGAGCGTTGTCCAAACCGTGCGCCTGCATGGCGGCTTCGCTGGCGGCAGCGGAAACGGCGAGGCGGGGGAAATCGCCGGGGCGCGGTTCGAACGGCACGCCTTTCGGATAGGCCAAGGCGGTGTAACGATCCGCCATCAGCAGCAGTGCTGCCTTATCCAGCTTGCGGATGTCGTTGAGCAGCGGATAGCGGCTCTCGCCCACATAGCCGGTGCGCTGCGCGATGCCACCGGCGCGGGCAATCAGCGCTGATTTAAACGAGCCGGGCAACACGATCACTTGGTCATAGCCGCGCCGCGCCAGCTCTTTGCCCAGCCGCCAGCGCTCGCGCAGCCGCAATGCGCCATGGGCGAAGGGGTTTTCCAAAATCTGGTTGATTTCGGGCATGCGCTCGAACACAGCCATCGACCACTTGGGCGCGAATACGTCGATCCGGCAGCCGGGGTGCAGTTCGTGCAGGCGGCGGTAGAGCGGCTGCGTCATCACACAGTCGCCGATCCAAGAAGGGGAAATAATGAGGATATTTTTGGACATGGCAAGGAGTCGGCAGGATATAGCGAATGAATCGACCTTTCGCTATCTAGCCAGCCAAATTGACTTTCAATGCAAGGCAGTAAGCCGTAAACAATACAGGAGTACGACCAAGCGAACCAACGCCGTAGCGAAAGTTAAGTTGGTTTGCTAGAGAACAATAGGCAGGCATTTTTCAGGTAGCCTCCGGCGGCTTTGATTTGCCGCAACAGAGAATTCCTGTGGAGAAGCTTAAGAGGGCACGAGCGGTAGCCATATATAGTGGATTAAATTTAAATCAGGACAAGGCGGCAATCCGCAGACAGTACACACGTTACGGCAAGGCGAGTCAACGCTGTACTGGTTTAAATTTAATTCACTATAGAAGCCCCGCTATACTAAAACTGTGCGTTAGTGATGCCGATCTACTTCACCATTGAGCTGATAAATGCTGCCACAATACGGGCATTCGATACTGCCGTTGGAAGTAATCGGCAAAAATACGCGCGGGTGGCCACTCCAGGCTTCGTGCGTGGGGCCGCTGCAGTGCAGAGGCAGGTCGGCAGGAGTAATAACGATGGGAGGCTGTGTTTGGTAGGGCATGGAGATTGTCCTTATTGGGCAGTTGGCGTGGTGGCTGGCACTTTCGGCAGCAGCCAAGCCGCCTCGGTTGCATACTATCGGCTTGATATATTGCCGTGCCGCCTTATGCCTTATGATGGAAATGTATTTGACTGGCTTACTGATTCAGCCAACATAACGGGATTATACCGATGCTTGAATGGGAGGTGTAGCATGCAGCTATGGTGGAGCACGTCCGTGTTGGTGGAAAGGCTACCTGAAAATAGGGGGCAATCAGACGGGCTTAGCGGAAACTTTCAGGTAGCCTCATCCTGCCATCAGCCAGCCCAGCAAACCGCTGCTGGCTACGGCAATCAGCACGGTGGGCAATATCGGCAGACGGCTAGCCGCCAATAGCGTGATGGCCAAAGCCACTAATTCATGCGGTTTGTTAGATACAAAATGGGGCGCGATGACTGAAATCAGCACGCAGCCGGGTGCTGCTGTCATCACACGCTTGGCCCTTGCCGACAACACGCGGTTGCGGAAGGCGAAAAAACCGATCAGCCGGGTGGAATAGGTTACGGCCAGCATGCCTAAAACGGCCAGCAGGGAGGCGCGGCTAATCATGCTGCGCCCCTTGGTCGAAAAACGCCCACGCCAAGCCGACAAACGTACCGGCCAGCACATACCAGCCGTTGTGCGGCAATAAGAGGTAAACACCGGCAGCACTTATCAGGCTGGCCAGCCACGGCAAGGCTGCCCGCCAAGTGCGCCACATTCCCCGTATCAGCACTAGAAACACGGCCGGGAAAGCCATACCGAAACCTAAGTTTTCCACATTTCCAAGCAAATAGCCAAATCGAGCACCGATGAAGCCGCAAGTTATCCACAGCAAATACAATGCAGCAGCCGTGCCGAAATAGTAAGGCAGACTAAACGCAGGCAACCCTGCCTGCTGCCGCTTCCCGGCATCGGCCAGGCTCATCGCCCAACTTTCATCGGTCATAAAGAACAATACCGGCAACAGCTTCTTCAATGGCAAATGCCGGATAAACGGGATAAATGCCACGCCCATCAAAATATGCCGGCTGTTAATGAGAAAAGTAGTGCCAATAATCAGCAGAACGGGCAGCGGACTTTGCCACAAACTGACTGCGGCAAATTCGGAACCGCCCGCAAAGTTCAGCCCCATCATCAATACCACCTCCAACCAACTCATTCCTTGCTGCGCAGCCCGAGTACCCAAAATCAATCCAAATGGCATCACCCCTATCAAGATAGGGGTAGCTTCAATAATACCGCGCCGGAATTCAGCAAAAGTGGAGGAATGGTGCATAATAATAAAACTTGATTAGATTAGGTGCATTAGATAAGTGCTATGAAAACTAGCGCTATTTTGATACAAGTATCCCTCTCTGCAATACAAGTGAGTACATAAAGAAGAATGACCGACTTTTGCTCTGCAACTATATTCACCAACAGCAACGACTCATCTATCGCTATACTTTATATACCGCATTCAGCTCGTCAGCTTGTATGAAAATAATTGCTCCAGCTATAACCAACTAAATTGGCTCTCAAACACAAGGCAGCGAGCTACAAACAGTACCGTAGTAAAAGTTCAGTTGACTTGCGCTATATACGTCAACTACAAAACCTAAACCCATATAAATTAAAGCTGAATCCCATGCAATCACACATAGGATCCAGCTTTTAACTTAATTATGCAGTTATGCTGCTTCAGTATTTGAGTCTTCAGCGGCCAAATCGGTCAACTGCACCAATGCTAACGGCGCATTATCGCCCTTACGGAAGCCATATTTCAAAATACGCACATAACCACCATTACGGTTGGCAAAACGAGTACCCAACTCATCGAATAGTTTAACTACAACATCTCTGTCGCGAGTTCTATTGAAGGCGGTACGGCGATTAGCCAAAGAAGGCTTCTTACCCAAAGTAATCAAAGGCTCTACTACTCGTCTCAACTCTTTAGCTTTAGGCAAAGTAGTCACGATAGTTTCATGGGTTAAAAGCGAGTTAGCCATATTACGCAACATCGCTGCACGATGGCTGCTTGTACGGTTTAATTTGCGGTTGGCATTACCATGACGCATAATTTTATTATCCTTTTCAATTAAATATTAAGGCTTATCCAAACCAACAGGTGGCCACACATCTAGTTTCGAACCCAAGGTCAAGCCTTTTGAAGCCAATACTTCTTTAATCTCGTTCAAAGATTTTCTGCCCAAATTCGGAGTCTTCAGCAATTCAGTTTCGGTTCGCTGAATCAAATCACCAATATAGTAGATGTCTTCAGCTTTCAAGCAATTCGCTGAGCGAACTGTCAATTCCAAATCATCTACTGGGCGTAGCAGAATCGGGTCGATAGGCGGTGCTTCTTCTTTCGACTCCTCGACCGGCGTCCCTTCCAAGTCAGCAAATACTGACATCTGATCAATCAGTATACGAGCTGCCCGACGCACAGCCTCCTCTGGATCAATTGCACCATTGGTTTCAATATCTAAAACCAAGCAATCTAAGTCCGTCCGCTGCTCCACACGAGCAGCCTGAACCTCAAAGCTAACACGATGAACTGGAGAAAAGTTGGCATCCAAATGAATAGCGCCAATTTGTTTGTGGTCATCATTCCTGCTGCTAACAGTTTGATAGCCACGGCCTTTTTCCACAGTAATTGTCAGTTCAATCTTGCCATTATCAGACAAGCGGCAAATAACATGTTCTGGATTAATTACTTCCACATCATGCGGCAATTCTAAATCAGCAGCAGTTACCACACCACTACCTGATTTATTTAAGCTAACCTGAACCGAATCACGACCCTGAAGCTTGAATACCACACCTTTAATATTCAGCAAGATATCTACAACATCTTCCTGAACACCATCTAAAGTAGAATATTCATGCAGTGCGCCATCAATTACTACCTCTGTAGGTGCAAAACCATTCATTGATGACAGCAATATACGACGCAATGCATTGCCTAATGTATAACCAAAACCCCGCTCAAATGGCTCCATAAAAACTTTTGCACGCGTTGCAGACAAGGCATCTACATCAATCTGTCGCGGCTTCAGAAATTCATAGGTGCTGTTTTGCATTTAACTGCCCCTTTTTTGAGCCAATGAAATTATTTTGAGTAAAACTCAACCACTAACTGTTCGTTAATATCGCTATACAAGTCAACACGATCAGGCATATTTCTAAATACGCCCTCTTGTTTATCGACATCTACAGAAACCCAACTTGGCAAGCCAATCTGAGTAGCCAACTGCAATGATTCCTGGATACGAACCTGCTTCTTAGCTTTTTCCCTCACAGAAACAGTATCTCCAGCTTTCACTTGGAAAGATGGGATATTAACTACTTCACCATTTACCAAAATTGCTTTATGAGACACCAACTGACGAGCTTCGGCACGAGTAGAACCAAAACCCATGCGATATACTACGTTATCCAACCGTGACTCAAGCAGTTGCAACAACAACTCACCAGTAGCACCCTTACGGCGTGAGGCTTCAGCAAAATAACGGCGGAACTGTCTCTCTAGCACGCCATATAATCTGCGGATTTTTTGTTTCTCACGCAGCTGGATACCATAATCAGATAAACGGCCTCTTCTTGCACCATGCTGACCAGGGGCATTTTCGAGTTTACATTTTGATTCAATAGAACGGCGCGCACTTTTCAAAAAAAGATCGCTACCTTCACGACGAGCTAATTTGCATTTAGGGCCAATATAACGTGCCATAAGTTAATTACTCCAGATTAAATACGACGTTTTTTAGGTGGACGACATCCATTATGAGGCAATGGAGTAACATCAGTAATACTTACAATCTTAAAACCAATAGCATTTAGAGAGCGAACAGAAGACTCTCGACCAGGCCCAGGCCCTTTAATGCGAACTTCCAAATTCTTCACACCATACTCCTGTGCGGCCTTACCAGCTGCTTCTGCAGCCACTTGAGCAGCAAAGGGAGTACTTTTGCGAGAACCTTTAAATCCTGCACCACCAGATGTAGCCCAAGACAAAACATTACCCTGTCGATCAGTGATAGTAATAATAGTATTATTAAAAGAAGCATGAATATGGACGATACCATCATTCACTACTTTCCGTACTTTTTTACGCGTACGCGCAGCTGTAGTTGCTTTAGCCATTTAACTTAATCTCCTAACCTTTTTTGCCTGCAATTGCCTTACGAGGACCTTTTCTAGTACGTGCATTAGTCCTAGTACGCTGCCCACGACACGGCAAACCACGACGGTGACGAAAGCCACGGTAGCAACCCATATCAATCAATCGCTTGATATTCATAGTAATTTCGCGACGCAAATCACCTTCAACCTCATACTGCGCAACCTGTTCACGCAAAGCATCCAACTGTCCCTCTGTCAAATCCTTTACCTTAGTATCAGGGGCAATAGCTGCATTATTACAAATCAATTTTGCACGACTTGCACCAATACCATAAATTGCCTGCAACCCAATTACAACATGGGCATTATTAGGAATATTCACTCCTGCAACACGAGCCATTCTTCGTTTCCTTTAAGACGAAAAGCTACACAAACATAGCATATTTTTATTTTAAAACAAATTAGCCTTGTCGCTGTTTATGACGCGGATCTGTACAGATCACCCTCACAACGCGATTGCGACGAATAACCTTGCAATTGCGACAAATCTTCTTTACCGATGGTTGAACACGCATTTATTTTCCTTTTTCATGATTTAACGAGCTCGAAAAACGATACGAGCACGGGATAAGTCATAAGGTGTCATTTCTACAGTAACCTTATCACCAGGTGAAATCCGGATATAGTGCATCCGCATCTTCCCAGAAATATGCCCTAATACTTCATGGCCATTTTCTAGTTTAATCTTAAAAGTTGCATTAGGCAAAGTTTCCAACACCTCACCCTGCATTTGTATAGTATCTTCTTTAGCCATAATCTCTTTTACTTACAGAGTACAATTACTTCTTAGCTGAACTCTTTCTCATTAAATGCTCATACTGTTGGTTCATACGGTAGGAGGCAACTTGAGTACCAAAGTCCATAGTAACAACAACTAAAATAAGAAGAGATGTCCCACCCAAATGAAATGGGATGCCTAGCACTCCTGTAACAAACTCTGGAATCAAGCAAATAATAGTTATATACAACGCACCAAAGAAGGTAAGACGCATAACTACTTTTTCCAAATAATTTGAAGTTTGCTCACCCGGCCGGATACCTGGGACAAAAGCCCCACTCTTCTTTAAATTCTCAGCCATTTCTCTTGGACTAAATACTAGTGCAGTATAAAAATAGCAGAAGAAAATTATGGCTGCTGTAAATACTACCAAATATAAAGATTTACCTGGGGAAAGGTTAGCAGAGATAAAATCAACAAACGCATTACCATCCACTCTTTTATCCAGCCATCCAATAATCTGTGATGGGAACAAAATTACGCTAGATGCAAAAATCGGAGGAATCACGCCTGCCATGTTTATTTTAAATGGCAAATGGGTTTTTTGCCCTTGTACAATTCGGTTCCCGATTTGTCGACGCGCATAATGAATAGGAATCTTACGCTGGCCACTCTCAATATAAACAACGATATAAATCAGGCACAACCCACCAAACAATACAAAAAGAATTGTCCCATAGCCACTAGCACCGGTAATTGCCAAATTTAACAAGTTACTAACCGCACTAGGGAGGGCCGCCACGATGCCTGCTGTAATTAATAGTGAAACCCCATTACCAATACCACGTTCAGTCATCTGCTCCCCAAGCCACATCAAGAACATGGTACCAGTCACCAGACATGTAATTGCAGAAATATAGAACTCTGTCCGCCCAATCACTACAAGATCTGGCCGCTGGTAAACAACTGCTGCCGCTGCAAATGCCTGTACGACCGCAACAAGCAAAGTTCCCCAACGAGTATATTTGGTTAAAGTTCGACGACCGGCTTCACCCTCCTTTTTTAAGGCCTTTAACGATGGAAGCACCTCAGCAACCAATTGAATAATAATAGATGCTGAAATATATGGCATAATTCCTATGGCAAAAATACTAAACCTCTCTAAAGAACCTCCCGAAAAGAGATTAAGCATTCCCAAAATACCAGCGTTACCTTCCTTAAAACTATTAGCTAGTGCTGCAGCATTGACTCCAGGCACAGGAATATGAGCCCCTACCCTAAAGACGATAAGAGCCCCGAGCAAAAATAACAGGCGTCTTCTTAAATCATTCATTCTTGCTAAATTCCTAATTATAGCCGCCGCTTGATATTTTTAAGAAATATCAAGACGGCTCTACAACTCCACCAACAGCTTCAATAGCTGCCTGAGCACCTTTTGTAACCTTAATGTCGCTACGGACAGTCAGCGCTTTAGAGATAGACCCAGTGGCAACCACCTTAACTGCGTTCACCCTAGAGTTTAATAAACCATTTTGTTTTAACGTTAGGATATCAACCTCTTTACCACTCACTTTATTTAAGTCAGACAAGGTAATAACTGCAACCTGTAAAGAAGAGATTGGCTTAAAGCCTCTCTTGGGAAGACGGCGCTGGAGAGGCATCTGCCCACCTTCGAAACCAACCTTATGGAATCCCCCAGCACGGCTTTTTTGCCCCTTATGTCCACGACCACATGTCTTACCAAGACCACTACCAATGCCGCGCCCAACACGACGCTTAGCATGAGAAGAGCCTACAGATGGTTGAATTGTATTCAAAAACATAATCAGCCCCCAACCTTCAAGAGATAACTTACTTTATTAATCATTCCACGATTTTCAGGAGTATCTAGCACTTCAACTGAATGATGCCGATGGCGCAAACCCAAACCACGGACACACTGCCGATGAGATTCAACCGTACCAATTAAGCTCTTAGTAAGCGTTACAGTAATTGTCTTTTGTGTACTCATCATTAAACCCCTAACTCTTCCACAGATATACCGCGCTTAGCTGCTACCTCACTTGGGGTATATAATTTTGCCAAGCCGTCCAAAGTGGCTCGAACGATATTATATGGATTAGTAGAACCATGTACTTTTGCTGAAATATTATGAACACCCATTGCTTCAAAAATTAGTCGCATTGGGCCGCCAGCCTTTACACCACTACCTTCTTTGGCAGGCTGCATAAACACCTTTGTAGCACCATGTTTACCAACCACCTCATGGTGAATAGTTCCATTATTCAATGACACCTTAATCATTGAACGTCTAGCCTGATCCATAGCTTTCTGAACCGCAACGGGTACTTCTTTAGATTTACCCTTCCCCATTCCAATGCGGCCATCACCATCGCCAACCACTGTCAGCGCTGAAAACGCCATAATTCGACCACCCTTAACTACCTTGGTGACACGATTAACGGCAACCATTTTTTCAATCAATCCATCATTACGCTCTTCAATATCTTGCTTTGCCATAATCTGATCCTCAACTCTGTAACTATTATTCTAAAAATTCAAGCCATTTTCACGAGCAGCCTCTGCCAACGCTTTGACACGCCCATGATACTGAAAACCAGATCTATCAAAAGCAACTCTCTCAATACCCAATGCTTTAGCTTTTTCTGCAATTCTTTTACCCACTAAAGATGCAGCTTGAACATTACTGCATGAGTCTAAGCTTTTCCTTACCTCTGACTCTAGCGTGGAAGCCTGAGACAAAACGACACCTCCACTCGCATCAATTATCTGCGCGTAAATATGGTTATTGCTTCGAAATACACACAGCCTAATCTCTCCAAGCTGCTTTATGCGTGCACGTGCTTTATGTGCACGACGAGCTCTTCTAGTATACTTATCCATGAATGCAATTCCTTAGCTATTTTTTCTTTGCTTCTTTCAAAACTACCACTTCATCCAAATAGCGTACACCCTTGCCTTTATAAGGCTCAGGAGGTCGAAAACCACGAATTTCAGCTGCTACCTGCCCTACAATTTGCTTATTGGCTCCCTTTAACACTATCTCTGTAGGAGTCGGTGTTTGAACAGAAACACCTTCTGGCATATCATAAACAACAGGGTGTGAGAATCCCAAAGAAAGATTCAAGGTAGAACCTTGAGCCTGCGCACGATACCCTACGCCAACCAACTGCAATCTTTTCTCAAACCCTTCAGCCAACCCTTTAACCATATTAGCTGCAATAGCCCGAATAGTACCTGACATTGCATCTGCTTCTTTAGTATTAGCAACAGCAGAAAATGCTAACTGCCCATCAGCAAACTGAACAGATATACTGCTAGGCACTGCAACACTCAACTTGTCACTCTTATTCTTTATTACCAACTTACCAGCCCCAAGCTCAACATCAAGACCAGTAGGGACATGCACTGGATTTTTTGCTATACGAGACATTTTAAATAAAGCTCCTTAATTGGCTACTTAAAGTTAAGCCACAACGCACAACAACTCGCCACCCACACCTGCGGCAAGAGCCTTATGCCCAGTCATCACACCCTTGGATGTACTAACGATAGCAATACCCAACCCATTCATAACTCGCGGAATTGAATCTGCACCCTTATATACTCTTAAGCCGGGACGAGAAACTCTCTTAATTTGCTCAATTACCGGCTTTCCTAGGTAATATTTCAACTGAATTTCCAAAATGGGCTTCACACCTGAAGACACCGAAAAGCTATCAATATACCCTTCCTCCTGCAGAACTTTAGCAATTGCACATTTCACCTTAGAAGAAGGCATAGCAACGGAAGCTTTATTTGCACGCTGCGCATTACGAATGCGAGTCAGCATATCAGAAATAGGATCATGCATACTCATTACTATTTATCCTTAAATTTACCAGCTGGCCTTAATAACACCAGGAATCTCACCACGCATCGCAATTTCGCGAATCTTAGTACGCCCTAAACCAAACTTACGGAAGGTGCCACGTGGTCGACCCGTTAAAGCACAGCGTCTTCTTTGACGAATAGGTGATGCATTTCGAGGAATAGCTTGGAGCTTTAAACGAGCCTCAAATCGCTCTTTATCACTTACCCCTGCATCATTAATTACTGCAAAAATTGCAGCCCTCTTCGCAGCATACTTTTTTGCAAGCGCAACGCGTTTAGCCTCTCGATTAATAAGAGCTTTTTTTGCCATGATTATCCCTTAAATGGAAATTTAAAAAGCGAAAGCAATGCTCTTGCCTCTTCATCTGTTTTCGCAGTAGTGGTAATTGTAATATTCAACCCACGAAGTGTATCAATCTTGTCGTACTCAATCTCAGGGAAAATAATCTGCTCACGAACACCCATATTATAATTACCTTGACCATCAAAAGATTTACCATTAACCCCTCGAAAGTCTCTAACACGCGGCAAAGCTACAGAAATCAATCTATCCAAGAATTCAAACATCCTCTCCTTACGGAGAGTAACCTTACAACCAACCGGATAGTCATCACGAATCTTAAACCCAGCAATTGATTTCCTAGCCAAAGTAACAACAGGTTTTTGCCCAGCAATTTTCTCCAAATCGCTAACAGCATGCTCCATCACTTTTTTATCAACAACTGCCTCACCAACCCCCATATTTAATGTTATCTTTTCAATACGAGGAACCTCCATGATGGACTTATATCCAAACTGCGACATCAACGCAGGAACAACCGTCTCAATATAAAACTCTCTCAACCGTGCCATACCTAAATTCCTTAGCTCAACTTAAGCCAACTCAGCACCGTTAGACTTAAACACTCTCACACGTCTAACCTTGCCATCATCATCAATCAACTTGACACCAACTCGATCCGCTTTCTGCGTCTCTTTGTTATAAATAGCGACGTTTGAAATGTGAATAGGCATATTTTTGATAACCACACCACCCTCAACATTACGCATAGGATTAGGCTTTTGGTGCCTCTTAACAAGATTCACACCCTCAACAACCACCTTATCACCTAACAAACGGGTAACTTGCCCCTGCTTGCCTTTATCTCTACCCGAGATAACAACAACATGATCGCCCTTAATAATTTTACTCATAATCTTATCTCTCAGATCACCTCAGGAGCCAACGAAACAATCTTCATGAACCGCTCAGTACGCAATTCACGCGTTACCGGCCCAAAAATTCGCGTACCCATAGGCTCAAGCTTAGCATTTAGCAGTACAGCAGCATTATTATCAAATTTAATTAACGCACCATCTGCACGGCGAATGCCTTTAGCTGTACGAACAACAACAGCATTATATACATCACCTTTTTTCACTCGGCCACGCGGAGCCGCATCTTTAACCGATACCTTAATAACATCACCAACGCTTGCATAACGGCGCTTAGAACCACCAAGCACCTTAATGCACATAACGCGACGAGCACCAGAGTTATCAGCCACATCCAAAATAGTCTGCATCTGAATCATGTCATTACCTTTTTAAAACCAACTTAACCTATCATTAGTCATTAAATAGATGACCAGCATCTACCAAAATAGATCAGTTTTGGCCCCGACAGGGAGAAACTCCTAGGAAACTAGAAGCTAGAAAGGCGAGGAGTTTACAGCTTTTTCTTTCCTACTGCAAGACCTCGCCTACAAAAATACCAAAATTACAACTAAATTTCTTGAGACTTCTCAAGCAGGCTTTGGACAACCCATGACTTTGTCTTGGACAAAGGGCGACCCTCAGCAATTACCACCACATCACCCACTTTGCACTCATTTCGCTCATCGTGAGCATGAATTTTAGTGGATCGCTGGATAATCTTACCGTACAAGGGGTGTTTTACTCTGCGCTCAATCAAGACGGTTACTGTTTTATCCATCTTGTCACTGATCACCCTACCTTGCAAAGTTCGAACAATTTTGGCATCACTCATTGCCAACCCCTTTCTCAGCTAACTTGGTTTTTACGCGAGCAATATCACGACGAACGCGCTTCAACTCACTATTCTTGCTTAGCTGGCCAGTAGCATGTTGCATACGCAAACTAAATTGCGTCTTTAACAAACCAACCAGATCAGCCTCTAGCTGCTCCAATGATTTGTCTTTTAAATCAATCATTTTCATCATTTACCTACCTGCCGGGACACAAAAGTTGTACGTATAGGCAATTTTGCAGCCGCTAAAGCAAACGCCTCTCTAGCCAAGGATTCTGATACTCCATCCATTTCATAGAGCACTTTGCCAGGCTTGATTTCAGCGACATAATACTCTACAGAGCCTTTACCGCCACCCATACGCACTTGGATTGGTTTTTCAGTAATAGGTTTATCTGGGAATACACGAATCCAAATACGCCCACCACGCTTAATATGACGAGTCATAGCACGTCGAGCCGCTTCAATCTGTCGAGCCGTTAATCTGCCACGACCAATTGCCTTCAAACCAAAATTACCAAAGCTGACATCGTATCCATTAGTAGCGACACCAGTATTGCGACCTTTATGCTGCTTGCGATATTTCATTCTAACCGGCTGTAGCATGGCGGCCACCTCCTTTTCTACGCTTATTCTCAGTGTTGGCATTTTCCAACAACTGTCCAGTCTCGCCCTTATAAACCCATACTTTCAGGCCTATAACACCATAGGTGGTATGCGCCTCGCTAGTGGCATATTCAACAGCTGCTCGCAAAGTATGCAACGGCACACGACCCTCACGATACCATTCGCTACGAGCGATATCCGCGCCATTCAGACGCCCTGAAGTCATGATTTTGATACCTTTAGCGCCAGCACGCATAGCATTTTGCATAGCACGCTTCATTGCGCGACGGAACTGTACACGTTTTTCCAACTGCTGAGCGATGCCATCAGCAATAACTTGCGCATCCAATTCAGGTTTGCGAATTTCTTCGATATTCACATGAACAGGAACACCAAGCAATTGTTGCAAATCTTGCTTCAATACCTCAATATCCTCGCCCTTTTTACCAATCACGACACCGGGGCGTGCAGTATGAATGGTGATGCGAGCAGATTTAGCCGGACGCTCAATCACTACGCGGCCTACTGAAGCATTGGCTAAGCGCTTACGCAAATAATCACGCACATCGATATCCTGCTTCAATACAGCAGCAAATTCTGTGCTCTTGGCAAACCACTTAGATGACCAGTCTTTATTTACAGCTAGGCGAAAGCCAGTTGGATGAATTTTTTGTCCCATAGCTTTTCCTTAGTTTCCTACTGTCACATTAATATGACACGTTTGTTTTTCAATACGGTTGCCACGACCTTTTGCCCGGGCACGGAATCGTTTTAAGCTCGGCCCCTTGTCCACAAAAATCGTTACAACTTTAAGCTCATCAATGTCAGCGCCTTCGTTATGCTCAGCATTAGCGATAGCAGACTCTAATACCTTTTTAATCAGCTCAGCACCTTTCTTTGTGCTAAACGTCAAAATATTAAGAGCTTGCTCTACCTCTTTGCCTCGAATTAAATCAGCAACTAACCGGGCTTTTTGAGCAGAAATACGGGCGTTTTTATGTTGTGCAGATACTCTCATGATTCACCTTATTTCTGAGCCTTTTTATCAGCCAAGTGTCCTTTAAAAGTACGAGTAAGCGCAAACTCACCCAACTTATGGCCAACCATATTATCGCTAATAAACACAGGCACGTGAGTGCGACCATTATGTACCGCAATAGTCAACCCAATAAAATCAGGGAGAATTGTTGAGCGGCGAGACCATGTTTTAATAGGACGCTTATCATTGCCGGCGCGAGCAGCATCAACTTTTTTCAGCAGGTGCAGATCGACATATGGACCTTTTTTCAATGAACGAGCCATATCAATTAACCTTTATTTGAATAGCGGCGACGAACGATCATATTGTCCGTACGCTTATTATTACGAGTTCGGTAACCCTTAGCCGGAGTACCCCATGGGCTGACAGGCTCACGAGCCTCACCGGTACGACCCTCACCACCACCATGCGGGTGATCTACAGGGTTCATTACCACACCGCGGACGGTCGGACGAATACCACGCCAGCGATTAGCACCAGCTTTACCAATTTTCTTCAGACTTTGCTCTTCATTGCCAACTTCGCCAACAGTGGCACGGCAATCAATATGGATCTTACGCACTTCACCTGAGCGCAGGCGAACTTGAGCGTAAACACCTTCTTTAGCCAGCAAAACCGCGGAAGCACCAGCTGAACGAGCAATCTGAGCACCTTTGCCAGGCTTCATCTCGATACAGTGGATGGTGGTACCAACCGGAATATTACGAATTGGCAAAGCATTACCAACTTTGATTGCAGCTTCTGCGCCAGAAACCAATACGGCACCCGCTTGGATACCGCGAGGAGCAATAATATAACGGCGCTCACCATCAGCGTAGCAAAGCAGCGCAATGAAAGCAGTACGGTTCGGATCGTACTCAATACGCTCAACTTTCGCAGGAATATTATCCTTATCGCGTTTAAAATCTACTACGCGGTAGTGATGTTTATGCCCACCACCTTTATGACGAGTAGTGATATGACCGTTATGATTGCGGCCAGCGATAGAGTTTTTCTTCTCCACCAGCGGCGCATAAGGAGCACCCTTATGCAGACCCTCTGCAACCACGCGAACCATGCCGCGGCGGCCTGCAGAAGTCGGCTTCATTTTTACAATAGCCATAATATTTATTCCTTATCTGCAGCTGCTGCAACAGATTCCAAATCCAGCTCCTGTCCGGCAGCCAAGCTGACATAAGCTTTCTTCACATTACTGCGGCGACCCAGAGTGCGACCAAAACGCTTTACTTTCCCTTTGATTGCAACTGTAGTCACAGAGGCTACCTGAACACCAAACAACAATTCAACAGCAGCTTTAACTTCTGCCTTGGTTGCATCAGGCAACACTTTAAAAGTCATCTGGTTGCGTTTCTCAGCCAACAAATTGCTCTTTTCAGAAACAACAGGAGCCAAAATTACTTTCATCAAACGTTGTTGATTCATACCCATTGCTCCTCAAGTTGTGCAACCGCTTCCTTAGTTACCACTACTTTTTTATAGCGAAGCAAGCTGTATGGATCAATCTGCTGAGCTTCCAGAACCAACACATTTGGCAGGTTACGTGAAGACAGATATACGTTTTCGTCCAGCTGATTGGTAACAAACAAAACCTGCTCCATACCCAAATTTTTCACTTGCTCAGCAAAAGCTTTGGTTTTAGGAGTAGCAACAGACAGCTCTTCAATCACAAACAAGCGCTCATCACGCACCAACTGAGACAAAATAGTCGCCATACCGGCACGGTACATCTTACGATTAACCTTCTGAGTAAAGTTTTCATCAGGCTTATTCGGGAATGTACGGCCACCCCCTCTCCACAGCGGAGAAGAAGACATACCAGCACGAGCGCGGCCAGTACCTTTTTGGCGCCACGGCTTTTTGGTGGAGTGCTTCACTTCAGCACGAGTCAGCTGTGCACGGTTGCCAGAACGGGCATTTGCCAAGAAAGCAGTAACCAGCTGGTGAACCAATGCCTCGTTATATTCACGAGCAAACAGTGCATCGGAAGCAGCAAGGCTACCTGAAACCTGGCCTTTAGCATCAATTACTTTTAATTCCATTACGCACCTACTTTCACGCTGGGGCGCACAACTACATCACCATTGGCGGCACCGGGAACAGCACCTTTAACCAACAGCAGATTGCGTTCCGCATCCACACGAACCACTTCCAAACGCTGCACGGTCGCAGTGGTATTACCATACTGACCAGCCATACGTTTACCCGGGAACACACGACCCGGATCTTGGTTCATACCGATAGAACCAGGAACACGGTGAGAACGAGAGTTACCGTGAGAAGCACGTTGCGCACCAAAGTTATGGCGCTTGATGGTACCAGCAAAGCCCTTACCTTTAGAGGTGCCGGTTACATCTACAAACTGGCCAGCTTCAAAAATAGCAACAGTTACTTCGTCGCCCACTTTCAATTCAGCCAATTTCTCTTCAGTCAAAGCAAACTCATGCAAACCGCGACCAGCCTCAACACCCGCTTTTGCAAAGTGCCCAGCTTCCGCTTTGTTTACACGATTAGCTTTCTTCTGACCAAAGGTAACCTGAACAGCCGCATAGCCGTCGGTATCTTTGGATTTTACCTGAGTGACGCGATTAGGAGACATTTCCAACACGGTTACCGGCACGGAAACACCTTGCTCGGTAAACACGCGAGTCATGCCCACTTTGCGCCCAACCAGACCTAAAGTCATGATTTTTCCTTATATAACAAGGGGTCAGCTACGATTGGCCGACCTTTTGGACAAAACAAAAAACTTGGCTAAAAATGCCAAGACGCACACTATACTATATTTTCACTAGAACTTTCAAGCAGAAACTTTGCCTTAGTTCTGCAGAATCAGGCTACCTGAAAATGCATATCATCCAAACGCAAACATATAGCCACGCGTTATATCGGTATAACAACAGGCAGGTTTTCAGGTAGCCTCAAGGTCGTTAAAATAATCATAGCGGTACAACACCTACCAGTTTTACTAAAACCAATCTCGAGGAACTCATCATGTGCCAGCTTTTGGGCATGAACTGCAACACCCCCACCGACATCGTTTTCTCTTTCGAAGGCTTCCGCCTGCGCGGCGGGCTCACCGACCGACATGCCGACGGCTTTGGCATTGGCTTTTTCGAAAACAAAGGCGTGCGTATGTTCCACGACGACAAGCCCAGCGCCAGCTCGCCGGTGGCCGATTTGGTAAAAACCTACCAAATCAAATCCACCAACGTCATCGCCCACATCCGCAAAGCCACCCAAGGCAGCGTCGGCTTAGCTAATACCCACCCCTTCATCCGCGAAATATGGGGCGAATACTGGCTGTTCGCCCACAACGGCCACCTTGGCGGCTTTCAACCTGAGGAAGGCCAATACTACCGCCCTGTCGGCAGCACCGATTCCGAACGTGCCTTCTGCTTCATACTGGAACAACTGCGCAACCGCTTTGAGCATAAGCCACCAGTGGGCAAATTGTTTGCAGAAGTGGCCGCACTCACAGCACAAATCCGCCACCACGGATTATTCAACTTTATGCTGTCTAACGGAGAAATCTTGTTTGCCCATGCCAGCACTCTGCTGTACTACATCATCCGCCAAGCCCCCTTTGGTGAAGCGCATCTTATCGATAACGATGTAGCTATAGATTTCGCCGCAGTAACCACTCCCAATGACCGTGTAGCCGTTATTGCCACACAACCCCTTACCGCCAACGAAACTTGGACGCAACTAGCCGTAAATGAATTGGTTGCTTTCCGCGATGGCGACATCATTCTGCGCGATTGCCCGGATAACCCTCGCTACCTCAGCCAGCAGGAAGGCTTGGCCATTGCCCGTGCTGCCGGCGTAGCCGCATAAATTCTCTCAATACTACAACAATCTGGCTGCCCTGCAGCCAGATTGTTGTCATTATTGCCATACCCCAAGCATTAACACTTGAAAATTTTTTGATTTAATCGCTTGACATACACCTTGCCTTTCCTTTACTTTACAGCCATGCCTTTGCATAAAGCTGCAGAGTTTCTCAAAAAGGAATATGCAAACATTGATTTTTGTCCAATTTGTGGCATGGGTCATTGATGCAATGGCATCTTCAGCAATGAAGTTTTTCAACCACTGAGACAAGCCACCAAATCCAAGAGTGCTGTCTCTCATTAATATATGGATGGATACCATGAATGAATCTCAACATACCGATACCCCCCAATTAGACGAAAGTCAGGTCATGGCAGTTCGTCGCGAGAAATTGGCAGAAATCCGCAAGCACGGCGTAGCGTTCCCGAACGACTTCCGTCGCAATGCTTTTGCCGGTGATCTGCAGAGCCAGTACGGCGAACTGTCTAAGGAAGAGTTGGAAGAAAAGAACGTAACCGTCAAGGTAGCAGGCCGCATGATGCTGCAACGCGATATGGGTAAGGCCAGCTTCGCCACCCTGCAAGACGTTTCCGGCCAAATCCAGCTCTACGTAAACGACCAGGGTGTTGGTGAGAAGATTCACGAAGAGTTCAAGCACTGGGACTTGGGCGATATCCTCGGCGCAGAAGGCGTGCTGTTTAAAACCAACCACGGCGAGCTGACCGTACGCGTAAGCCAAATCCGCCTGTTGGCCAAAGCCCTGCGCCCGCTGCCTGATAAAGTGCACGGCCTGAAAGACCAGGAAACCCGCTACCGCCAGCGTTATGCCGATTTGATCGTAAACGCCGAATCGCGCGAAATCTTCAAAAAACGTGGCCGCATCATCCAAACCATCCGCAACTTCATGACTGGCGAGCAGTATCTTGAAGTGGAAACCCCGATGATGCACCCGATTGCCGGTGGCGCAGCAGCCCGTCCATTCGTTACCCACCACAACGCGCTGGACATCCCGCTGTTTATGCGAATTGCTCCCGAGCTCTATCTGAAACGTTTGGTGGTAGGCGGTTTCGAGCGCGTGTTTGAAATCAACCGCAACTTCCGTAACGAAGGCGTGTCTGCCCGCCACAACCCCGAGTTCACCATGATGGAGTTCTACGAGGCATTCTCCGACTACCACCGCATGATGGACATGACCGAAGGCGTGATCCGCGCTTGCGCCAACGCCGTTTGCGGCAGCCTGCACGTTCCTTACAACGGTAAAGAAGTGGATCTGGAAAAACGCTTTGACCGCCTCACCATCGTGGACGCGATCAAAAAATACAATCCGCACTACACCGATGAGCAGCTGAACGATGAAGAATGGCTGAAAAAAGAAGTGGTAAAACACGGCGAAGACCTGCCCGCCGCCCCCGGCATCGGCAGCCTGCAGCTGGCCTTATTTGAAGGCTGCGCCGAAGGCAAGCTGTGGAACCCCACCTTCATCATCGACTATCCGGTTGAAGTGTCTCCCTTGGCCCGCGCTTCCGATACCAATCCGAAGCTCACCGAACGTTTCGAACTGTTTGCAGTAGGCCGCGAGCTGGCCAACGGCTACTCAGAGTTGAACGACCCGGAAGACCAGGCTGATCGCTTCAGATCACAAGTGGCTCAGAAAGAAGCCGGCGACGACGAAGCCATGAACTACGACGCCGACTACATCCGCGCCATGGAATACGGTCTGCCGCCCACCGGCGGTTGCGGTATCGGTATCGACCGCTTGGTAATGTTGCTGACCAACGCCCCGAGCATCCGCGACGTTATCCTGTTCCCGCATATGCGTCCGGAAGAAGGCCAGAACTAATCCTCAGGCTTAATCAAAGGCTACCTGAAATTTCAGGTAGCCTTTTTGTCGGCCCCTGCGCTTGTGAAGGCTATCTGAAAAATAGCTCTTTTCTGACAGTCTTCAACATTACATCAGCAAACTGTTTCATCGCACCTGCGAAGCAATGAAACCGGGCTGCAAGTCTCCGACAGCAAAGGTAGTACAACAAGTCTAGGGCACTGCATTCTTTAAGAGAATACCGATAGAGTTCGCTACCTGCCGACACATCCGCCATCACAGGCTACCTGAAACCACTCAGTAACAGGTAATGCCAATCCATCACGCCAGATAGTTTTCAGGTAGCCTGTTCAACCAAGAAGGCTACCTGAAAACATCTTCCTCAAAAACCCATAGGGAATGAAGACAAGACTGCGCTACTGCAGCTCATCTAGCCGAACTGCTTGCACATCCACCCCACCCGCCTTGTTCCACACTTTTTAACCCACTATAGTGGATTAAATTTAAATCAGGACAAGGCGGCGAGCCGCAGACAGTACAAATAGTACGGCAAGGCGAGCCAACGCTGTACTGGTTTAAATTTAATTCACTATATAAATCCTACCACTCCAAACAAAAGGCTACCTGAAACCCTGTATCCGGTTTTCAGGTAGCTTTTGATACCCAGTTTAAGCGGGGCTGTTTAGCTCAATTTGCCGTGGCACTGTTTGTAGCGCAGGCCGCTGCCGCAGGGGCAGGGGTCGTTGCGGTGTACCATTTGGCCACGGGCAGCAAGAGCTTCGGGGCTGAAGTCGTCTTCGGCAAAGTCAGCGGCTTCGGCGGCGTTGCCATTAGCAGCTAGATAAGTAATATCCGGCGCCGGAGCATGGTTTTCTTGATAAGCCATTTGCGCGGGAGCACTTTCCTCGGCCACCGGCTCATTCAGCTCGAAGCGCACTTGCGACAGAAGCCTTGCTGTTTCATTGCGGATGTTCTGCCACAGGTTTTGGAACATCTCGAAAGATTCCATTTTGTATTCCTGCTTCGGATTCTTCTGAGCGTAGCCGCGCAGGTGGATGCCTTGACGCAGATAGTCCATAGCAGAAAGATGTTCGCGCCATTGGCTGTCCATCACTTGCAGGAAGATATTGCGCTCAAACTGACGCATCAATTCGGCACCGACCATTTCGGTTTTAGCGGCATAGTCGTCTTGCGCCAGCTTCCAAACACGCTCCTTCACGTCTTGGTTGTCGAGGGTGGGGTCTTGCTTGAACCACTCGGTAACCGGAGCATGAATATGGAAGTCGGCAAACAGCTGTTTCTCCAGCGCCACCAAATCCCACTGCTCTTCGATGCTGTCGGCGGGCATATACAGATCAACCAAATTCTCGATTGCCTCTTGCCGCATCTCGGTCATCATGGCGGAGTTGTCTTCGGTTTCCAGCACTTCGTTGCGGCGGCTGTAGATAACCTTGCGCTGATCATTGGCCACGTCGTCGTATTCCAGCACTTGTTTACGCATGTCGAAGTTGCGGCCTTCCACTTTGCGCTGAGCGCTTTCAATCTGACGGGTAAGCAAATTGGCTTCAATCGGCACACCACGTTCCGGCGCCAGTTTATCGAGCAAGGCAGCGTGGCGGTCGAGCGCGAAGAGGCGCAGCAGCGGGTCTTCAAACGAGAGGTAGAAGCGGCTGGAGCCGATATCGCCCTGACGGCCGGAACGGCCGCGCAACTGGTTGTCGATACGGCGGCTTTCGTGGCGCTCGGTGCCGACGATGTGCAGGCCGCCGGCAGCGATTACGCGGTCGTGCTCTTCCTGCCAGCCGTCTTCCAGCTCTTTAATGCGGGCGGCTTTTTCTTCTTCGCTCAAATCGGGATTGTTGCGGATGATGTGGCTAAGATGTTTCACGTTACCGCCGAGTACGATGTCGGTACCGCGGCCGGCCATATTGGTGGCCACGGTAATCATGCCGGTTTTACCAGCCTGCGCCACGATATCGGCTTCGCGGGCGTGCTCTTTGGCGTTCAACACGTTGTGTGCCAAACCGGCGCGGGAGAGCATATTAGACACGAGCTCGGAGTTTTCGATGCTGGTGGTACCCACCAGGATGGGCTGACCTTTGGCATGACGCTCTTTAATATCGGCCACCACGGCTTCAAATTTTTCTTCGGCGGTGCGAAATACCTGATCGTTGAAGTCTTTGCGGATCATCGGCCGGTTGGTGGGGATAATCACGGTTTCCAAGCCGTAGATGCTTTGGAACTCGTAGGCTTCGGTGTCGGCGGTACCGGTCATGCCGGAGAGTTTGCTGTAGAGGCGGAAGTAGTTTTGGAAGGTAATGGAGGCCAAGGTTTGGTTTTCTTGGCGGATTTCCACGCCTTCTTTGGCTTCCACGGCCTGATGCAGGCCTTCCGACCAGCGGCGGCCGGTCATCAGGCGGCCGGTGAATTCATCCACAATCACGATTTCGCCGTCTTGCACCACATAATGCTCGTCCAAATTAAACAGGCTGTGGGCGCGCAAAGCGGCCATCAAGTGGTGCATCAGGGCGATGTTGGCGGTGGAATAGAGCGAATCGCCTTCCTGCAACAGGCCCATTTTGGTGAGGATTTGCTCAGCATGTTCATGGCCGGCTTCACTGAGCAATACGGTGCGGTTTTTCTCGTCCACCCAATAATCGCCCTCGCCCTCTTCTTCTTTCTGGCGTACCAGCTGGGCGGGCACTTTATTCATCACCAAATACAAATCGGTGTTGTCGTCGGCCTGGCCGGAGATGATGAGCGGGGTACGGGCTTCGTCAATCAGAATAGAGTCTACTTCGTCCACCACGGCAAAATTCAGCGCACGCTGCACTTTGTCGCTCAGCTGGTGCACCATATTGTCGCGCAGGTAGTCGAAGCCGAACTCGTTGTTGGTACCGTAGGTGATGTCGGCGTTATAGGCTTCGTGCTTGGCAGCCTGATCCATATTGGCCACAATCACGCCCACTTTCATGCCGAGGAAGTTGTAGAGCGGGCCCATGATATCGGCATCGCGGGCGGCGAGGTAGTCGTTTACCGTTACCACATGCACGCCTTTACCGGCGAGCGCGTTCAGATACACGGCCAGCGTAGCCACCAGGGTTTTGCCCTCGCCGGTTCGCATTTCGGCGATTTTGCCCTGGTGCAACACCATGCCGCCGATGAGCTGCACATCAAAATGGCGCATGCCCAGTGTGCGGCGGGAAGCTTCGCGGCACACGGCAAAAGCTTCTTCCAAAATGTCGTCCAAGGTTTCGCCCTTGGCGAGCCGTTGTTTGAATTCTGCGGTTTTGGCTTGCAGCGCCGCATCGTCGAGCTGCTGGATGTCTTTTTCCATGCCGTTGATGCGTACCACGGATTTGCGGTATTGTTTCAGAAGCCTGTCGTTGCGGCTGCCGAACACTTTCTTGGCCAGTGAAGTAATCATAAAATATTTAATCCCTTATGCGGTATTGCTGTTGCCCCGTGTGCTCGATTCAAACTGCGGCGGCATTCGCCTGCCGGCTTATTCCGGTTCAAATCTCATCCACTGCGATAGTAAAATAACGGGTAATTCTAGCATAATCAAACCTGTTCGCGCTTGGGAATATGGCTCGCCCTGGCAGGATTTCAAGCGCATCGGGCAGGCTTTTTTATCGGCAGCGGCAGTTTGCCTGTTTTCAGGTAGCCTCTTGATGAGGTTTTTAGGTGTATCCTGCCTGCTTTGCCATTGCCCAACTCCACTTTTCAGGTAGCCTTTATATGTCCGACCTCAACCGCCTCAACCCCGGCCGCCACAGCCTGCACAGCCGCGACAACCTCAGCCGCGGCGAATCGCGGCTGCACGACCTGATTATGCAGGCCGAAAGCTGGCGGCATACCGCCCAAGCACTGGAAGCACGGCTGCCGGCCAAGTTGCAGCAGCATTGCCGCGCGGTGCGGGTGCGCGAAGGGGTTTTGGTTTGGTATGCAAGCAACAATATGGCGGCGGCACGGCTGCGGATGCTCGCGGCGGGGCTGCTGCCGGCCTGGCGGGCGGTGTGCCCGGAGGTGCGCGAAGTGCAGGTGAAAATCAGCCCGCCGGAGCAGGAGCGGTCGAAAGAAAAACAAGCCAAACTGAGCCGCACCGCCGCCGAACAGTGCTTGGCCGCTGCGGATGATTTGGCACACCACCCGGAGCTGGCGGCGGCGCTGCGGCATTTGGCAAGGCATGCAGAGGAAGAAGGTGGTGAATAAGGCTGTGTTATCGATTCGGGAATAACAGCAACAGCGGTACGGGCTGCTTTTTTGCTGCGGTTGGGGTATGATAAGAGTTATGTATTTGTGTATAAGGAGAAAATAATGAAGAAGCTGTTTACTCTATTGCTGCTGTGTACATCCCTACCCGCCCTAGCCTATGAATACAAATATGGAGAATCGGTGGCATTCACAGGGAAATTACAAACGATGCGTGGCGGTTGGATGGCTATTGTGTTGGATAAGCCGATCACTGTTGTGCCAAAGCCTGGGGACGATGATGGTATAGACACCCCTGAAACAGGCGTGAGGACGATGCAGCTGGCTATGTCGTCTCCAGAGAACTTCCGACAGTATCAGCGGTTTAAAGGCAGGATGGCACGGGTACAGTGTGAAACGCTGTACCACTCTCACACTGCACACCATCAAACGCCTGTACTGTGCACGGTGGCCAGGATTTCTGCACCGGATAGACCGTAGGGTTGGTAATAAGACAACGTATGCCTACGCTATTGAGGTTGCTGATTGTTGCGTTTGCCTAGCCGTATATGGGACGCCCAATATCTTTCAGGTAGCCTCTCTCCTATATAAAAACAGCATGACACACCATCATGCTGTTTTTTGTTTTCCACTTCAGGCTACCTGAAAAGGCTACCTGAAATCTGAAACTCAATGTGCACAGCCGCAATGCCCGCCGCCGCAACCGCCGGCTGCGTGATGGTTTTCAGGTAGCCTTTCCGCCGCCTCGCCGGGTTCGGCATGATAATCCAGCGGCACCAAATCCAGCTTGGCCATCAGCAGGCGGTCGCCGTCTTCGTCGGGGTTTTCCGTGGTCAAGAGCTTGTCGCCGTAGAAAATCGAGTTCGCGCCCGCCATGAAACACATCGCCTGCATGGATTCGGACATATTGCTGCGCCCGGCGGAAAGGCGCACGAAACTCTTCGGCATGGTAATCCGTGCCACGGCAATGGTGCGGACGAACTCCGTCCAATCCAAATCTTCGGCATCGGCCAGCGGCGTGCCTTCCACTTTCACCAGCTGGTTAATCGGCACGCTTTCCGGCTGCGGGTCGAGGTTGGCGAGGCTGGCAATCAGCCCGGCGCGCTCGGCACGGGTTTCGTTCATGCCCACAATACCGCCGCAGCAGATTTTCAGGCCGGCGTTGCGCACCTTGCCCAGGGTGTCCATGCGGTCTTCGTGTTTGCGCGTGTGGATGATGTCGTTGTAACGCTCGGGGTCGGTGTCGAGGTTGTGGTTGTAATAGTCCAAGCCGGCTTTTTTGAAGTCTTCCGCCATGCCGTCTTCCAACATGCCGAACGTGCCGCAGGTTTCCATGCCCAAACCCTTCACGGCTTTAATGATTTCGGACACCACGGCCACATCTTTCGGCTTCGGCCCGCGCCATGCCGCGCCCATGCAGAAACGGCTGGCGCCGCGCGATTTAGCGATTTTGGCTTTTTCCACGATTTCGCCCACATCCATCATCTGCTCTTTGCCCAGATTGGTGTTGTGGTGCGCCGATTGCGGGCAGTAGGCGCAGTCTTCCGGGCAGCCGCCGGTTTTGATGGAAAGCAGGGTAGAGAGCTGGATTTCGCGCGGGTTGAAATTTTGGCGGTGGATTTCGGCGGCACGGAATACGAGGTCGAGAAAGGGCAGCCCGAACAGGGCTTCGACATCGCATTTTTTCCAATACTGCGCAGTGGGATGCGGCTTAGGCTCGGTTTGACGGCGCAAAGCCACCGGGGAGAGGGTGGTCATAGGAGAGTTCCTTCAATAAGAGTTTGCGGCGGCGCAATGTCGCCGACGGGCAACGCCGGGTCGCAATGTCCACGGCCTGCCCTGACTGATCGGAAGCTTTGTTCCGAAGGCGGCAAGTGTAGCCAAAAACCAAACGGCAGGCTACCTGAAATCCCCAAATCCCGTTTCAGGTAGCCTTGGGCTTAACAAACATGGGCTACCTGAAAATATCGGCAAAACCTATGCTGCGCAAGCAACAAGCCCACTATATTTGTTTTTCCCTATCTTACTCTGCCCGCTGTACTTCTTCGTATTTTCTATATGCTTCTTCTACCGCCTTTTTAGAAAGAGGTGCGCCGTATCGTGCACAATACTTAATAAATGGCGATACCCCTCTGGATACGGAAAATGACAAACCGGTAAATGAAACCACCTTTCCGTTTAGCCCCTGAGTTTTATGGCAATGCGGGCAGATTCCAAAAATAATAGTTGCAATAATAGTTATGGGCATGACTATAGGCATATAGTACATAAAAAATAAACCAATAGAATCTTTCTCTGTCAGAATCTCACCGGTATATATTTTTTGTATTAAAGCAATGATTCCTATAGCGGCAAACCCGTAAAAACCAAGCTTAGGGATCATCAACTTTCTCTGCATAGCATTGGCCAGCTTTAAATCCTGCTCTTTGTTGCTTTTGCTAATATCATATTTATAATTATATTTATCTATCTTATTCATGTTGCTTTGCCATTCGATAAATCATATCAAGTTTTATCATATCAGTTTCCCTTCCCAATCCGGCATGGCAGCCACCTATTTAAATTGGCAAGCTACGTCTGCCGCCTTTCAAATCTTCAGGTAGCCCCCAGCCGTCTTTAAAAAGGCTACCTGAAAATTTTTCAGGTAGCCTTTTTAGCGCTCCACCCCATCAATCCGCGCTGATTTCCTCCAGCGTGCGCCCCTTCGTTTCCTCACCCAGCAGCACGATCACCAGCACCACCGCCGCCAGCACCGCCGCAAACATCACGAAAATCCGCGCGAAACCGCCGCTGCCGCTCATACCGGCCACCACCATCGGCGCCACAATCCCGCCGATGCGCCCCACCGCGCCCGCCCAGCCCGAGCCGAAGGCGCGGAAGCGCACCGGATACAGCTCCGGCGTGTAAGTGTAGAGCACGCCCCACGCGCCCAGGTTGAAAAACGACATCAAACTGCCCCACAGCATGATTTCTAGCGTAGAGGCGCTTTGGCCGAAACAGTAGGCGCACACCGCACACGCGCCCAAAAAGCCCGCCAACGTGGCCTTGCGCCCGATTTTCTCCACCAGCACTGCCGCCGCAAAATACCCCGGCAGCTGCGCCAGAATCATCACCAGCACATATTCAAACGTTTTCACCACCGAATAGCCCTGCCCCGCCAACAGCTTGGGCAGCCAAGTGAAAATCCCGTAATAAGAAAACACGATGCCGAACCAAATCAGCCACAGCATCAGCGTGCGGCGGGCAAACGGCGGCCGCCACAGCTGCGCGAGGCGGATTTTCTCCTTCTTCTGCGCAGCCGGCACAATCATTTCTGCCGCCTGCGCCACGCCCGATTCCGCCTCCAAACGGCACACCAATTCGTGCGCCTCCTCCGCCCTGCCCGCCGCAATCAGATAAGGCACCGATTCCGGCAGCCGCTTCCACACCGCAAACGCATACAAAAGCGGCACCGAGCCCGCCGCAAACGCGCTGTGCCAACCGAATTTCGGAATCAGGAAATACGAAGCCAGCGCCGCTGCCAGCCAGCCCAAGCCCCAAAAACTCTCCAGCAGCACGATAAACCGCCCGCGCACCTTCGGCGGCGCATACTCGCTCACCAGCGACACCGCCACCGGCAGCTGTCCGCCCAAGCCGAAGCCCACCCAGAAGCGGAAAAACAGCAGCGCGGCCAAGTTCGGCGACAACGCGCACAAACCCGTGGCCGCGCCGTAGAGCACCATGGTGCCGGCAAACACATTGCGCCGCCCGAAACGGTCGGCCGCCCAACCGCTCAACACCGCGCCCAGCGCCATGCCCACAAAGCCGATGCTCACCACCCAGCCCGACTGCTGCGCACTCAAGCCCCACTCTTTAGCCAAAGTAACCAACACAAATGACACCATACCCGTGTCCATCGCATCAAACAACCAGCCCAGCCCGATTAAGACCAGCAGGCGGTAGTGGAAACGGCTTAAAGGCAGAGCATGAAGGCGCGACAAAATATCCATTGGGTTTCTCCTCGTGCAATGTGGAAAGGCTACCTGAAACACAGCGGCACAGTTTGAAAACATCGAAATGATATAGTTGAATTTATTTCAATTTCCAATAAGCCGTATCACTATATGCTTGGCATAAAAGCAGAATATGAATTGATAAATTTAACTGCACAAAAATAATAATAACTCGCATTATAACGAGCCATAACGGCACATGCCAGCCATTTGCCTCAAAGCGGCGGCAACCTGGCCAAGTTTCCCTTGCCCCAAATCCCCTCACCACCATGCTACACAAATTAAACATAATATCAATGTATTAAATAATGAAACACCTAATCCCAAACGGTTCTACCACGCAGAAAGGCTACCTGAAAATTCAGGTAGCCTTTCTCTTACCGCAAGCGGGAAACCAACCCGCAATGTGCGGTGTATCCGCCTTCCAAACGCTCTATTTGCCGATACAGAAGCGGCTGAAAATCACGCCCAGGAGGTCATCGGCGTTGAATTCGCCGGTGATGGTATTGCAGGCGTTTTGCGCCAGGCGCAGGTGTTCGGCGAAGAGTTCGAGCTGGTGGCGGCCGCACAGGGCGGCGAGTTCGAGCTCGGCTTGGGCGGCTTCCAGCGCGCGCAAGTGGCGGCTGCGGGCGAGAAACAGGCTTTCGCTTTCGCCCTGCCAGCCGATTTGCTGCAGCAATGCCTGTTTGAGCAAATCAAGCCCGGCGCCGTTTTTGGCGGAAAGTTTGATCAGGGTGTCGGCGCCGCTGGGCTGGCCGCTTTGCTCACAGCTTTCCGCCGCTTCGCCACTGAGGTCGATTTTATTGCGGATTTCGATGCGTTTGAGCCCGGGCGGCAGCTGGGCGAGGATTTTACAGGTAGCCTCGTTCAGCCCTTCGTTCGGGTCGATGAGAATCAAGGCCACATCGGCCTGCTGCACGGCTTGGCGGCTGCGCTCGATGCCGATTTGCTCCACCGGGTCGGTGGTATCGCGCAGGCCGGCGGTGTCGATGATGTGCACGGGGATACCTTCGAGCGTAATCTGCTCACGTACGGTGTCGCGGGTGGTGCCGGCGATGTCGGTAACGATGGCCACGTCCTCACCCGCCAAGGCGTTGAGCAGGCTGGATTTGCCCACATTGGGCGCGCCCACCAGCACCACGTTCATGCCTTCGCGCAAAATCGCGCCCTGCTCGGCTTGGGCAAGCACTCGGACAAGACGCTCCTGCAAGGCGGCGAGGCGCTCGTCCACCTTGGCTTCGGCCAGAAAATCGATGTCTTCTTCGGGAAAATCCAGGGTAGCCTCCACCAGCATGCGCAAGGTGATGAGCTCGTCCACCAGCTCGTGAATCTGTTGGGAAAACGCGCCTTTGAGCGAGCGCACGGCCAGGCGCGCAGCGGATTGGCTGGCGGCATCGATAAGGTCGGCCACGCTTTCGGCCTGCGCCAAATCAAGCTTGCCGTTTAAGAAGGCGCGTTTGGTGAATTCGCCCGGCTCGGCCGGCTGCGCGCCCAGCTCGAAGCAGCGTTGCAGCAGCATCTGCAACACCACGCGCCCGCCGTGGCCGTGCAGCTCGATCACGTCTTCGCCGGTGAAGCTGGCGGGGGCAGGGAAATAGAGCAGAAGGCCGTTGTCGATGGCTTCACCTGCGGCATCGACAAAATCGGTGTGGAGCGCACGGCGCGGCTGCGGGGTTTTGCCGCCGCTGATTTGCTGCGCCAGCGGCAGCAGCTGCTTGCCGGAAAGCCGGATAACGCCCACCCCGCCCTGCCCGGCGGCAGTGGCGATGGCGGCGATGGTGGAAGTGGATGGCGATGACATAAGGCTACCTGAAACCATAACAATAAAAAGCAATATAACACAACTACAAAAGGCTACCTGAAAACTTGAAACACGGTTTTCAGGTAGCCTTTTATATGAAGCGGCTTATTCGTCTTCTTCCTCTTCCTCGTCGCCCAAATCCACTTCCTCAAGCGGGATCACCCGGGTGCGGTAGCGCAGTTTGTGGTAGAGGTAGAAACCGAAGAATACAGGCAAGCCCATATAGGTCACCATAATCCGCTGCCAATCGATGGCGCCGCTCATCACCAGCTCGGTGTCCTGCCCCAAAATCACCAACACGCACAACACCAACGCAATCAGCGGGCCGAAGGGGAACCATTTGGCACGGTAATCCAAGTCTTTCAACTCAAAGCCCTGAGCGATATAGGCGCGGCGGAAGCGGTAGTGGCTGATGGCGATGCCAAGCCAGGCGATAAAGCCGGTGAGGCCGGAGGCCGCCACAATATACTGATACGCGCCATCGTTAAAAATCTCGATTAAAAACAGCGCTATCACCACCACGGCTGTGGCCAAAACCGCCCGCATCGGCACGCCGAAACGGTTTACTTTACGAAAACCTTTAAACGCCATGCCATTTTTACCCATGGCATACAGCATACGTGCCGAAGCATACATACCCGAATTGCCGGCGGAGAGAATAGAAGTGAGGATGACCGCATTCATCACTGCCGCCGCCATAGCCAAACCGGCGCGCTCAAACACCAACGTAAACGGCGATTTGGCGATTTCTTCCACGCTTTCCGCGCCCAACAGCTCCGGGCTGGTATAAGGCACGAGCAAGCCGATCACCAAAATAGCCAGGATGTAGAAAATCAGGATGCGCCAAAATACCTGTTTTACGGCTTTCGGGATGCTCTCTTTCGGGTTTTCTGATTCGCCGGCGGTGATGCCGATGAGTTCTGTGCCTTGGAAAGAGAAGCCGGCAATCAAGAACACACCCAGCATGGTTAAGAAGCTACCTGGGAAACCGCCGCCCAAAAACGGCGCTTCGCCCACGGTGAAATTGGTCAAGCCAACGTATTCGCCGCCCAACAGGCCGAAAATAGTGAGCACACCCACGCCGAGGAACACGATGACCGTAATCACCTTAATCATCGCAAACCAATATTCCGATTCGCCAAATGCCTTGACCGACAACAAGTTCAGCAACACAATCAGCCCAAAAAACAGCAGGCTCCAGCCCCAGGGCGGCATAAAGCGCATCGGTTCCCAATACGTGATCACCAGCGCGGCAATGGAAATATCCGCCGCCACCGTAATCACCCAGTTAAACCAATAGTTCCAACCCAAGGCATAACCCAGCGAGGGATCAACAAACTTGGCGGCATAAGTGGAAAACGAGCCGGACACCGGCAGATGGGTGGCCATTTCGCCCAAGGAAGTCATCAGGAAATACACCATCAGGCCGATGGCGGCATAAGCCACCAAGGCACCGCCCGGGCCCGCCATATGGATGGCGCTGCCGCTGGCCATAAACAGGCCGGTGCCGATGCTGCCGCCGATGGCAATCATAGAAAGATGGCGCGACTTTAAATGACGACGCACTTTGGTGCTGCCGGAAGAAGCCGGTGCGGGCGCCACGGCTACCGCCGCAGCAGAGTTACCATCGAAAGAACTCATTATTGGTTCCTTTCAAAAAAGCATATAGCCAAAATCTTTTCTGCCGCAAACCATTGAACGGCAAAGAAAAACGACTTTAGCTATACGTTATTACGCACACGCGGCGCGCCAGCACCGCAACTCAATTTTGGGCGGATTATAAACTCTGATCGCCCGCTGAAAAACCCATAATTTCCCCTAGCGGCCAAATCAGCCAAATTAGCTGCCTTTTTTAATTGACACATTACTCAACCAGCACCCAACCCGTTGCCCCGAAAGCCGCTTGATACCTGGCCTCACGCGCCAAGCAAGCCCCGCGCTGCCGCTGCGGCAAAACGTAACATAAAAACCACATTTGGCCAGCGGCCTCCGCAAAAATACTTGCAGGCTACCTGAAAATGCCCGGTTGGGTTTCAGGTAGCCTGCTTGATGTGGCGGCACGCGGTGCGGAACAATGCCGTTGCCGGTTGTCAAAGGGGAATAAAACAGCAAAGCCGATTAGTGTGGGCTCGACAAAAGGCTACCTGAAAACGCCGGCTCAAAATGAAAATGCCGCCCCGGCCGCACTTCCCAAATTTCAGGTAGCCTCCGCTTCTCCATCACGGCCTGCCGCGCATCACTGCTCGCCGCGTCGGAACACCCATTCGTTTTCCGAAGAAGCCGCCGCGCAGAAGGCGTAGCCCTCGCTATTGAAATCCAGCAGCTGCTCCGGCTCGGTGATGGCGCGTTCGGCGGCATAGCGCAGCATCAGGCCGCGGGCGCGTTTGGCATAGAAGCTGATGATTTTGTAGCGCCCGTTTTTCTCGTCTTGGAACACAGGGGTAATCAGGCGGCCGCCGAGTTTGGCCGGCTGCACGGCTTTGAAATATTCCTGCGAAGCCAGGTTTACCAACACATCGGTTTGCGCCTCGACCATGCGTTCGGCCAGCAATTCGGTAATCAGGCCGCCCCAGAAGGCGTATAAATCCTTGCCGCGCGGGTTGGTCAGCTTGGTGCCCATTTCCAAACGGTAGGGCTGGATTAAATCTAAGGGGCGCAACAGGCCGTAGAGCCCGGAGAGCAGGCCGGCATGGCTTTGCAGCCAATCAATTTGCGGCGGGGCAAGGCTCTCGGCATCGAGACCTTCATACACATCGCCGTTAAACAAATACACCGCCTGCTTGGCGTTTTGCAGGCTAAACGGCGGCTGCCAGGCCGCATTGCGCTCGGCATTGAGGCGGGCGATTTTGTCCGACACGCCCATCAGCGCCGACAAATCCTGCGGCGCCAGCTCACACAGTTGCGCCATCAGAATGGCAGACTGCTCAAGCAGCGCGGGCTGGCTGTGTTCCTTAGTGGGCGCGGCGGCGGTTTCGTTCAGGTTTTTAGCGGGCGAGAGGATGAAAAACATGGCGTTCTCTTTAATTAAGGTGTGCAAATTGGCGGGCAGTTTAGCCGCCTGCGGGGCAACAGGCAAACGACGGAATAAATCGGCGCGATAGTTTGCAGATAGTTTTCAGGTAGCCTTTACCCCGCCTACCTCATTAAAATAGCCGCCTCCATAAAAGGCTACCTGAAACCATGTTCGGCATCATCAACCCCCTCTCCTACCTGATCGGCACCATCATCCTCATCATCATGCCCGGTCCGAACAGCATGTTTTGCCTCTCCGTGGCCGCACAACATGGTGCGCGCAAGGCCTACCGCGCCGTATGCGGCGTGCTGCTGGGCGATTTAGTGCTAATCCTGCTCACCGTGCTCGGCGCCGGCACGGTGCTCAAGCTCTATCCCGCCCTATTTCACGCCATGAAACTCGCCGGCGGCCTCTATCTGGCCTACATCGGCTTCGGCCTCTTGCGCGGCGCAGTGCGCAAATGGTTTGCCCCGCCGCCCGTTTTGGCAGCCGGTTTGCCACCCACCCCGCCCGCCGGGCACATCTTCAAACGCGCCCTACTGCTCAGCCTCACCAACCCCAAAGCCATCCTATTTTTGCTGTCGTTTTTCGTTCAATTCGTCGATCCCGCCTATCCGCACCCCGCCCTCTCCTTCCTGCTGCTGGCACTGGTGATGCAAACCGTCAGCTTCAGCTATCTCACCCTGCTCGTTTTCGCCGGCCACCGCCTCGCCAACCTATTCCGCCGCCACCGCCGCGTTACCACCGCCTGCACCGCCGCCACCGGCCTGCTCTTTATCGGCTTCGCCGTGAGCCTGTGGCTGGCCGGAATCGAGTTTTAATTTAGCGTTTCAGCTAGCCTCATTCAGATAGAAATAACTGCTCAGGCTACCTGAAAAGCACAACAGATTGCCGTATAATTGGCAGCATTTGGCCTCGCGCTCCATCACTGCCGAATTAAGGAATCCCCATGCGCAAATTCATCCCCCTCCTCGCCGCCCTCGCCCTGTCCGCCTGCTCCAGCCTCGGCAACCAAGCCTTCAGCGGCGAAAGCGCCACTTTCGGCAGCGACAACATCCTACGCGACGACGTGCTCAAAGTCGTACGTACTGCCGAAGCCGCCTCGTTCAACTGCCGCAACATCGAATCCGTACACAGCAAAATCAACAGCGCCCACAAAGTGCACGGCCGTATGCAGGTGCGCGAAGTGTGGACCGTCCGCGCCTGCGGCCAAGCCCACCGCTACAACATCGGCCTCTTCGAAGACGCACGCGGCGAAACCGACTTCACCGTCGGCCTAATTTCCCGTTAAGCACCAAAGCAAGGCTACCTGAAAATAATGTCTTGCTGAGCAAGGCTGAGTTTCTGCGAGGCTAAAAAGGATTGGCCGATTTTCAGGTAGCCTCGTGAAGTAAACTAGTAGAATGTGTACCGCGTAACTCCCTCATGCGAGCTACGACTTGCTGAAGAATATCTTAATATAGAGCACAAGCAACCTAGTTACATATAGTTTTAAATAACTTGAAACCTCTAAGGTAAAACACCATGCCCAAACGTACCGACCTAAAATCCATCCTTATCATCGGCGCCGGCCCTATCGTTATCGGTCAGGCCTGCGAATTTGACTATTCGGGCGCACAGGCCTGCAAGGCTTTGCGTGAAGAAGGCTATAAAGTCATTCTGGTGAATTCCAACCCCGCCACCATCATGACCGACCCTGAAATGGCGGATGTTACCTACATCGAGCCGATTATGTGGCAGACGGTGGAGAAGATTATCGCCAAGGAGCGGCCTGATGCGATTCTGCCCACGATGGGCGGTCAGACCGCGCTGAACTGTGCGCTGGATTTGGCGCGCAACGGCGTGCTGGCGAAATACAATGTCGAATTAATCGGTGCAACCGAAGACGCCATCGACAAGGCGGAAGACCGTGGCCGCTTTAAGGAAGCGATGGAGAAAATCGGCCTCTCCTGCCCGAAATCCTTTGTCTGCCACACGATGAACGAAGCCTTGGCGGCGCAGGAACAGGTCGGCTTCCCGACGCTGATTCGCCCGTCTTTCACCATGGGCGGTTCGGGCGGCGGCATTGCCTACAATAAAGATGAGTTTTTGGCGATTTGCGAACGCGGTTTCGATGCGTCGCCCACGCATGAGCTGCTGATTGAGCAGTCCGTCCTCGGCTGGAAAGAGTACGAGATGGAAGTGGTGCGCGATAAGGCCGACAACTGCATCATTATCTGCTCGATTGAAAACTTCGACCCGATGGGCGTGCATACGGGCGACTCGATTACGGTTGCGCCGGCGCAAACGCTGACGGACAAGGAATACCAAATCATGCGCAACGCAAGCTTGGCGGTATTGCGCGAAATCGGCGTGGATACGGGCGGCTCGAACGTGCAGTTTGCGGTAAACCCTGAAAACGGCGAGATGATTGTGATTGAGATGAACCCGCGCGTGAGCCGTTCGTCCGCGCTGGCTTCAAAAGCAACAGGTTTCCCGATTGCGAAGGTGGCGGCGAAACTGGCTGTCGGCTTTACGCTGGACGAGTTGCGCAACGACATCACCGGCGGCCGCACGCCCGCGTCGTTCGAGCCTTCCATCGACTATGTGGTAACTAAAATCCCGCGTTTTGCGTTTGAAAAATTCCCCGCCGCAGACGACCGCCTGACCACGCAGATGAAATCGGTGGGCGAAGTGATGGCGATGGGCCGCACCATTCAGGAAAGTTTCCAAAAAGCCCTGCGCGGCTTGGAAACGGGCTTGTGCGGTTTCAATCCGCGCAGCGAAGACAAAGCGGAAATCCGCCGCGAACTGGCGAACCCCGGCCCCGAACGTATGCTCTTTGTGGCAGACGCGTTCCGCGCGGGCTTCACGCTGAAAGAAATCCACGAAATCTGCGCCATCGACCCTTGGTTCTTGGCGCAAATCGAAGACTTGGTGAAAGAAGAGCAGCAGGTAAGTGCAGGCTGCCTGCAAGATTTGGATTTCGCCGCCTTACGCCGTCTGAAACGCAAAGGCTTCTCCGACAAACGCATCGCCCAGCTTTTAGGCGTAAAAGAAAAAGCAGTGCGCGAACACCGCTACGCGCTGAAGCTGCATCCCGTGTATAAACGCGTCGATACCTGCGCCGCCGAGTTCGCCACCGAAACTGCCTACCTCTATTCCACTTACGAAGAAGAATGCGAGGCGCGTCCTTCCGACCGTAAAAAAGTGATGATTCTCGGCGGCGGCCCGAACCGTATCGGTCAGGGCATCGAGTTTGACTACTGCTGCGTCCACGCCGCTCTCGCCCTGCGCGAATCCGGCTTTGAAACGATTATGGTCAACTGCAACCCCGAAACCGTGTCCACCGACTTCGACACCAGCGACCGCCTGTATTTCGAGCCGCTGACGCTGGAAGACGTGTTGGAAATCGTCCGCACCGAAAACCCGTGGGGCGTGATTGTGCATTACGGCGGTCAAACTCCGCTCAAACTCGCCAACGCATTGGTTGAAAACGGCGTAAACATCATCGGCACGTCCGCCGACAGCATCGACGCCGCCGAAGACCGCGAACGCTTCCAAAAAGTGTTGAACGACTTAGGCCTGCGCCAGCCGCCCAACCGCATCGCCCACAACGAAGAAGAAGCGCTCGTCAAAGCCGAAGAAATCGGCTATCCGCTGGTCGTGCGCCCGTCTTACGTCCTCGGCGGCCGCGCTATGCAGGTTGTCCACTCCGCCGAAGAGCTGCAAAAATACATGCGCGAAGCCGTGCAGGTATCCGAAGACAGCCCCGTATTGCTCGACTTCTTCCTGAACAACGCGATTGAAGTCGATGTGGACTGCGTTTCAGACGGCAAAGACGTCGTTATCGGCGGCATCATGCAACACGTCGAACAGGCGGGCATCCACTCCGGCGACTCCGGCTGTTCGCTGCCGCCTTACTCGCTCAGCGAAGAAATCCAAGACGAAATCCGCCGCCAAACCAAAGCCATGGCGTACGCGCTGGGCGTGGTCGGCCTGATGAACGTCCAGTTTGCCGTGCAGGACGGCGTGGTGTTCGTGTTGGAAGTGAACCCGCGCGCCAGCCGTACCGTTCCCTTCGTCTCCAAAGCCACCGGCGTGCCGCTCGCTAAAGTCGGCGCACGCTGTATGGCGGGTATTTCCCTGCAAGAGCAAGGCGTGGAAAAAGAAGTCGTCCCCGATTTCTATGCCGTTAAAGAAGCCGTGTTCCCCTTCATCAAATTCCCCGGCGTAGACACCATCCTCGGCCCGGAAATGCGCTCCACCGGCGAAGTGATGGGCGTGGGCGAAACCTTCGGCGAAGCCTACCTCAAAGCCCAGCTCGGCGCAGGCGAACGCATGCCCGCCACCGGCAAAATCTTCCTTTCCGTGCGCGAAGAAGACAAGCCGCTTATCGTGAAAACCGCGCAAAACTTCCAAGCACTCGGCTACGGCGTTTGCGCCACACGCGGCACGGCAGGCTACCTGAAAGAGCACGGCGTGGTGGTGCAGGCAGTCAATAAAGTGCCCGAAGGTCGCCCGCACATTGTGGACGCGATTAAAAACGGCGAAATCGCGCTGGTGGTGAACACTGTCGCCAGCAGCCCGCAGTCCGTGGCCGACAGCCACAGCATCCGCCGCAGCGCCCTCACCCAACGCGTGCCGCAATACACCACCGTGGCCGGTGGCGAAGCCATGAGCGAAGGGATGAAAAGCTTCAACCTCCTCGGCGTATATAGCGTGCAGGATTTACTCGCCCGCTTGAAAGGATAAGAGGCTACCTGAAAATAGTAAAAAGGCTATCCGGAATATTACCGGATAGCCTTTTTGTTTCAATTTTGTAGCACGGGAGCATGAATGAGACACCTGCTGGGTGTGTTGGGGATGATGGGCATTATGGCAGGGTTGTTAAGAGCCTCTGGAAGTAACATGTTATCTAAATTGTCTTGGGATTAGGATAAATGGATAATATGGAATACTAAATCCGATATAAGCCTTGGCTGGCAAAAATTGGGCTCCCGGCAATCTGAAAGCCCATCTCCTCTACAAATTGCAGTTTTCAAAGCCGAGTTTACGTTTCTGATTGGAATCAGCACTCCCTGGCCAATAGCCACCTCTTTTACCCACTTCAATAGGAGCTCCAAGCCATGACCGAAACCGTCAAAGCCTATGCCGCCCAATCCGCCACCAGCCCGCTCACCCCCTTCTCCTTCGAATACCGCACGCCGCGCGCCGACGACGTCGTTATCGACATCCTCTACACCGGCGTCTGCCACAGCGACCTGCACACCGCCCGTAACGACTGGGGCGGCACGATATACCCCGTGGTGCCGGGTCATGAAATCGTCGGCCGCGTGCGCAGCGTCGGCGCGAAGGTCAGTAAGTTCAAGGCCGGCGACCTCGTCGGCATCGGCTGCCTCGTCGACAGCTGCCGCCACTGCGAGCCCTGCAAACACGATCTCGAGCAATACTGCGAAAACGGCTTCGTCGCGACTTACAGCAGCATCGACAAACACGACGGCCAGCCCACCTACGGCGGCTATGCCAAAACCATCACCGTCAGCGACGCCTTCGTGCTGAAAGTGCCGGAAAACCTCGATACCAAAGCCGTGCCGCCCATCCTCTGCGCCGGCATCACTACCTGGTCGCCGCTGCGCCACTGGCACGTCGGCAAAGGCAGCAAAGTCGCGGTCATCGGCCTCGGCGGCCTCGGCCATATGGCGATCAAACTCGCTCACGCCCTCGGCGCAGAAGTCACCCTCTTCTCGCGCAGCCCCGGCAAAACGGCAGACGCCAAACGCCTCGGCGCGCACAACGTGGTGATTTCCACCGATGCCGCGCAGATGCAAAGCGTGGCGAACCAGTTTGAACTCGTCATCGACACCGTCCCCTATGCGCACGACGTCAACCCCTACATCCCGACGCTGAAACTCGACGGCACGCTGGTGTACGTCGGCCTGCTGGGCGAAGTCACCCCGCCGCTGAATACCGTGCCGATGATCCTTGGCCGCCGCACAGTCGCCGGTTCCCTCATCGGCGGCATCAAAGAAACGCAAGAGCTGCTGGATTTCTGCGGCGAACACAACATCACCGCCGACGTGGAAATGATCAACATGGCCGACATCAACACCGCCTACGAGCGGATGCTGAAAAGCGATGTCAAATACCGCTTCGTGATCGACATCGCCACGCTGTAAAGATTGTCTGACATGAAAAAGCAGCCCAAAATTTTGGGCTGCTTTTTGAGTGTGGTGCGGACAAAAAGACGAACTTTTTAGAGCAATATGCACTGCGCCCAGATTTCCCGCCACGAATACCCGTGTCAAAGAAGCATTTTTGGTGGTAAAGGGCAGAGATTGAAGGGGTGGCTAGACCGCCAAAAAGAAAAACGCCCGATGATGTGATTTGCACCACACTTACACCAAGCGTTACATAACATAATGAAAAATATAAAAATATTGGTGCGGACGGAGAGACTCGAACTCTCACACCTCTCGGCGCCAGAACCTAAATCTGGTGCGTCTACCAATTTCGCCACGTCCGCAGGAAAGGCGGCATTATACTGCAATATGCCGGTTTGGCAAGATGCTGTTTGAAATCGGATTATATTGCGGAATAACAAATCAACCGACACTGATACAGCTTTGGCCTGCCCTGCATGAAAAAAAATGTGCAGCGCCCTACTCTTTTTCTTCAGGCTTCGGCCGCCACAGCACCAGCTGTTTGCCGATGTGCTGCACCAGTTCGGCACCGGTGGCGGCGCATAGGGCTTCGGCGATGGCGATGCGCTCCTGCCTGTCGTCGCCGGCCACTTGCACTTTGATCAGCTCGCGGGCGGTGAGGCGGGTGTCGGTTTCTTTAATCACGGCCTCGGTGAGCCCTTGTTTGCCGATAAGCACGGTGGGGCGCAGTTGGTGGGCTTGTTGTTTGAAGCGGCGGATGTCTTCGTTGCTGAGTGTTGCCATTTTATCGATTGGTATTTGCTAAGTGATTGGAAAAGGCTACCTGAAAATGCCGAACGGGCTTTCAGGTAGCCTGTTTCATCAGGCAGGCGCTTAGGCGGCCACGCTTTCAAAACGGCGGGCGGCTTCGTCCCAGTTAACTACTTGCCAGAAGGCTTTGATGTAGTCGGGGCGGCGGTTTTGGAATTTCAGGTAGTAGGCGTGTTCCCACACGTCCAAGCCGATAATCGGGTAGCCGGATGTGCCGGATACGGCCTGACCCATCAGCGGGGAGTCTTGGTTGGCGGTAGAAACGACTTTGAGCTTGCCGTCTTCATACACCAGCCAAGCCCAGCCTGAACCGAAACGGGTGGCAGCGGCTTTTTCAAACTCGGCCTGGAAGGCTTCCACGCTGCCGAAATCGCGCTCGATGGCGGCTTTGAGCTTGCCTTGCAGGGTGGTGCCGGTTTTCAGGATTTGCCAAAACAGGCTGTGGTTGGCGTGGCCACCGGCGTTGTTGCGCAGCGGGATGCGCACATTTTCGGGCAGTTCGGCCAAACGGGCGATCAGCTCTTCAGCAGACAGTTTTTCCCACTCGGACAGGTTGGCCAACACGGCATTGGCGTTATTTACATAGGCCTGATGGTGCTTGCTGTGGTGGATTTCCATGGTTTGCGTATCGAAATGCGGCTCTAGCGCGTCATAGGCGTAGAGCAGTGCGGGCAGTTGGTATGCCATAATCAGTTTCCTTTTTCAGATGTGTTTTGCATGGCTGGGGCATTGATTCCTTCCTATTGTGTTGGCTTGCCTTGCTGCACAACTTGTACTGCCTGCGGCTCGCCACCTGAGGAGGAGAAATAATTGCTTCAGCTATAAAAGCGGTAATGATAAGTGCTATCCATTGGCAATTCAAGGTTTTTTTTTATCGTTTCCTCATCAGGGCAATACAGCCACGACTTGCCTCATCACTATTGATAACAACGATACATAGATAAAAGGCTACCTGAAAATTTCAGGTAGCCTTTTGCTTATTCGATCAAATCATTTATCTACGACAAGGGGCGCGGCGTAAGTGCGAGTAACGGCTGATAACGCTGCTGATACCGGCGGCGGCGTTATCATCTACGTTCATAAACGTTATCTGCATTTTGGATTCGCCCAATTCGGCAGATTGTTCGCCGCCGCTTGAGCCGGTACGGATGATTTGCGGATTGAGGCCGGCTTGGCGGGCTCTGGCGGCAGTTTGCTCAGCCTGCTGTTCGCTGCTAAACGAGCCGAGGCTCATGCGGCCGCCGGCGACGCTGGCGTTGCGGAAGCCCTGCGAACGCACTTTGGAGGTGAATTCTTGCACATCGCCTTCAATGGTTACGCTCACTTGGTAGCGTTCGCTGCCACGCTGGGGGCGGCCGGAATCGCGGCGGCGCTCCACCACGCGGGTGGCGGCGTGCGGCCAGCGGGCGAGCAGGCCTTTGATGCGGTGGTAGTCGTCTTCCGGCAACACAGCCACGGCGGTGCAGGCGGTGTTGGGCGCGCGAATGCCGCTTTCGGGGGTAGGCTTAGGCTGGGCTTCGCCGGCAGGTTTGGCCGGGGTGTTGGGGCGGCCGGGGGCAGCAGGTGCGTTACGGGGACGGCCTGCATCCACCGGCAGTACAGGCGTAGCCGTCTGCTGCGGAGCAACTGGCTGGGCGGGGGCGGCATGCACCACTACGGTGGTGGGCTGCGGCTGTTGCGGCTGCACAACGGGCGCGGGCTGCTGTTGTTGCGCCATACGCGTTACCAGCATCCCGCCGAAGACGATTATGTTTAATGCCACCAAAACAGCAAACAGCCACTTCATGTTTGTGCAGCCCAGTTGAGTAATCCGTGAAGCACGAGATTATCCACAATTTGAATGGGGTTGTCCAAAGCAAATTGTTCAGGTAGCCCTTGTTTTACTTTGGCAGCGCCGCCGCCGGTGATGATCACGGCCACGGTTTGGCCGGGGTGTTTCTGCTGCAGGCGGGTATGCATCAGCAAAACCGCGCCGCAAATAGCATCGAGCATGCCGCCGGCCATGGCGTTGGCAGTGGTGGTGCCGAAGGAGTAGGCGCGGCCGGTGGGGCGGTTAAGGTTGGCGGTGTGTTGCGCCATCGCCTCTTTCATCAGGTTGAAGCCGGGCATGATGCTGCCGCCCAAGTAATGATTGTCGGCGGTGAGGGCGTCGATGGTTACGGCGGTGCCGCAGCTAACCACCACGCAGGCGTGTTCGGTGAAAAGGCGGCTGCCGAGGATATTGAACCAGCGGTCGGCACCATGCTCGCTCACGCGACGGTAGTGGTTGCGGATGCCCAAAGCCTGCGGCATGGAGCCGAGCCATTCCGGCTCGCAGCCAAGTTGTTCGGCCACGGCTTGCTGTTTGGCTTCGCCGCACACTGCCGAGCCAATGATGCGCACGTGTTCGCCGCCGTGCTCCTGCCAACTGTGGGCAAGTGACTCGAGATTCCAATAGGCAGCTTTGTCTGCCGCCGTGATGCGGCCGTTTTCCACCCATGCCCATTTGAGTTTGCTGTTGCCGGCATCGAGCAGCAGCATTTTGTCTTGTTTGCCATCGGGCGGGGCGGTATTTTGGCTGTGCAGCGGGCGCAGGCTGATTTCGCCGCTCACTACATGATGTTCCGTGCCTTCGGCATCGCGAATACGCAGCGTACCGCCCTCATCCACGCCCAAGGCTGTGCCTTGCAGCAGGGTTTGTCCGTCGCGCAGCAGGCGAACGGGCTGGTTTTGGTCGCGGTGACAGGCGTGGTAGCCCGCGAGGAAAGGGGAGAGGCCTTCGCTGTCGAACTGCTCGAAAGTATCCGCCAACTCGGGCAGCAGGCGTTCGGTGAGACGGCTTACGGCGATATTGGGCGCGCTGCCCTGCACGGCTTCGGCATCGGCCACCGCTTTAGGCTGCACGAAATTGATGCCGATGCCGATCACAACCGCAGTTTGGCCGTTACAACGCACGGTTTCCGTCAGGATGCCGCCGAGCTTTTCGCCACCGATGACCAAATCGTTTGGCCACTTAATCTGCGCGGGCACGCCCAACTCACGCAGCACGCGGCAGCAAGCCAGCGCAGCAGCGAGCGTGAGGCCGCCCAACTCGGCCGGCGGGCGGGAAAAACACCAGCCGGCGCTGAACATTAGGCATTCGCCGATGCGGCTCTGCCAGCTGCGCCCCTGGCGGCCGCGGCCTTGGGTTTGATCGTGCACGAACACGATGCGGCGGTGGATCGGGCTGCCGGCTTTGGCTTGGGCGATGAGATAGCTGTTGCTGGAAGGATGTTCGTGCAACAGTTCGGCTTGCCAGCCGGCGGCTGCCGCCTGCTGTTGCAAAACGGCGTTGTCTAAAATCGCCAGCGGGCGCACCAGCCGCCAGCGGCCGTCTTGCTGGCGCAGCAGGCCGCGGATGTGCGGCGGCACTTGCTGCCAGAGCGCGTTGAGCTGCGGCGGCTTGCGGCTGATGCGGCGCGCCAGTTCGGTAACGTGGTGCAACCGGCCGTCTGCCAAGGCGGCCAGCAGCTGCCAGTGCACGGCCTGCATCATGAGCCTTGCTCCGCGGCACGGATTTTGGCCAGGGTTTGGGTGGTAGAGGTTTGGTGCAGGAAGGGGATGGAATACACTTGGCCGCCGCGCGCCAAGGTTTCGGCGGCACCGACGATGTTTTCAGGTAGCCAGTCGCCGCCTTTCACTAAGATATCGGGGCGCACCAGTTCGATGAGTTCGGCCGGGGTATCGCTATCGAACCAAGTCACCAAATCCACGCTCGCCAGCGAGGCGGCCACGGCGGCGCGGTTGGCCAGCGGGTTGATGGGGCGGTCGCTGCCTTTGCCCAGCCGGCGCACGGAAGCATCGGTGTTGAGCGCGAGCACCATCGCCGCGCCGAGCGCGCGGGCTTGGGCGAGGTAGGTAACGTGGCCGCGGTGCAGGATGTCGAAGCAACCGTTGGTGAACACCAATGGGCGCGGCAGCTCGGCCAATTTCCCGGCCAGCGCCTCGGGCGGGCAGATTTTGCGTTCGAAATCGGGGGTGGGCCAGGCAGTCATGGCAGCTCTTCCAAGATAATAAAGCGCGGATGATACCATTTCTACGCCGCTGCTTGGTGTTGGGCGGGCGGGAATTACCGTATAATCTGCAGGCTTGTTTTCAGGTAGCCTCAAACGGCGTTTTCCTAAAGGCTACCTGAAACCCATTCACTCCCAAGCTCACATCATGATCCGTTTCGAACAAGTTTCCAAAACCTATCCCGGCGGCTTCCACGCCCTGCAAAACGTCAGCTTCAAAATCAGCAAGGGCGAGATGATTTTCGTGGCCGGGCATTCCGGCGCGGGCAAATCCACCGTGCTCAAGCTGATTGCCGGCATCACCAAGCCCACCTCCGGCAAAGTGTGGATGAACAACCAAGACCTCGGCACGCTCAACGACAGCCGCCTGGGCTATCTGCGCCAGCACATCGGCCTGGTGTTTCAAGACCACAAAATCCTGTTCGACCGCAACGTGCTGCAAAACGTATTGCTACCGCTGCGCATCATCGGCTACGACCGCGCAACCGCCGAAAAACGCGCCCGCATCGCCATTGAAAAAGTGGGCTTGGGCGGGCGCGAAACGGCCGATCCGATTACCCTGTCCGGCGGCGAGCAGCAGCGCCTGTGCATTGCCCGCGCCGTGGTGCACCAGCCCGGCCTCCTGATTGCCGACGAGCCTTCCGCCAACCTCGACCGCGCCTACGCGCTCGATATTATGGAGCTCTTCAAAACCTTCCACGAAGCCGGTACCACCGTCATCGTGGCCGCCCACGACGAAACCCTGATGGCCGACTACGGCCACCGCATTTTGCGTTTGCAGGAAGGCAGGTTTGCCGCATGAAACACTATCTCTCACTGCATCTGGAAGCCGCCTGCCAGGCCTTTGTCCGACTCGTGCGCCAGCCCTTGGGCACATTGATGGTGCTGCTGATGCTGGCCGCCGCCATGACCTTGCCGCTGATGCTTTATTTAGGTGTGCAAAGCAGCACCGAAGTGCTCGGCCGGCTCAACCAAGCCCCGCAGATGACGATCTACCTCACGCCCGAAGCCGCCGAGGCCGACATCGCCGCCATCCGCGCCAAGCTGGCGGAAGACAGCCGCATCGAAAAAGCCGAATACGTGAGCAAACAGCAGGGCATGGCCGAGCTGCAGCAGGCGTTTCAGGGGCAGGATTTGGTGTCGATGCTCGATGCCAACCCGCTGCCCGACGCCTTCGTGATCACGCCCAAAGACGGCGCCACCCCCGAAGAGCAAACCGCCCTGCGGGCCGATTTGGCCGCGCTGCCCAAGGCCGAGAGCGTGCAGATGGATGCCGAATGGATGCAAACCCTGTTCCAAATCAACGAATTCGTGCATCAAGTGTTCCGCTTTTTGGTGATCACGCTGGGCGCGGCGCTGGTGTTGGTGGCGTATAACACCAGCCGCCTGCAAATCCTCAGCCGGCGCGAAGAAATCGAAATCACCAAGCTGTTGGGCGCGCCCGCTTCCTTCATCCGCCGCCCCTTCCTCTATCAGGCCTTGTGGCAGGGCGTGTTGTCTTCCGCCTTGAGCCTGGTGCTGTGCGGCTGGCTGATGCGCACCACCCGCCCGCTGGTGGACCGTATTTTCAGCCCATACGGCCTGAACTTAGACTGGCGCTTCTTCCACGGCTGGGAAATGGCCGTGATTATCGCCGTGGTGTGCGGCCTGGGCATGGCCGGCGCCTGGCTGGCCGGCAGCCGGCATTTGCAGGAATTCAAAGCCAAGAGCCATTAACAGCCAAAGGCTACCTGAAAGCTCTAAAAACATTTTTCAGGTAGCCTGATGCCATACCGATAAAGGCTACCTGAAAAACCAAAAGCTGCGGCAAAACGCAGCCCCTTTGGCTTATAGTGAATTAAATAAGAATGCTACTGCGTTGGCTCGCCTTGCCGTATTGCTCATACTGTCTGCGGCTCGCCGCCTTGTCCCATTCTTATTTTAATCCACTATAAAGCTTCAGGTAGCCTTTGATCACGCCATGAGGCTACCTGAAAAGCGGAAACCCTTTGCCAATCAATCTTCAGCCCACCCTATACCTTCCCGTTTCCCAGCCCTCCTTTTTGCCCTCAAACGGCAATCTGTTACAATCGCTCCCCCTTTTTTTTCGTGAGGCTACCTGAAAAGGTGGTCGCAGTTTTTCGCACATCCGCTGCCGGCTCTGGCCGGAGCAACAAAAAGGAAGCCTATGTTCACACGCAAACCCCGACACACGCTACCTGAAACCATCAGCCGCGCCGCCGCCGAAGGCAATGCGCTGCGCGTGTTACAGGCAGTGGTGACTTGGCTGCGGCAGGGCGGCGCGGCAGGCGCGCAGGTGCGCTTCGGCATCTTGTGCAACCATTTGCGGCAAGAAGGCGGCGAAGGCAAAGCCATCGCCACCCTGCTGTGCCGCTGGCTCTCCAGCGTGCGCGTGTACCCCACCCTGATCACCATCGGCATCTTCTCCCGCTCCGGCTTCGGCCACGAATTCCGCCACCGCCTCTACGAGCGCCTCAATCCCGCCTATAAAGACTGCAACGACCTGCGCGACGTGCTCTCGCTGCTGTTTTGCAGCAGCAACGACGGCGCATGGCTCGCTGCCATCCCGCTTTCCGCCTGGTTGCGCCTCCTGAGCACCATCCAGCGGCAAACCGAGCCCGCCGTGCGCGAAATGTGCGGCCGCCACCTGCGCGACGAAAGCCTGTATGCCGTGGAAATGCTTTCCATATGGGTGGCCGCCGAAGACCTCGACCACGACCTGATCCGCCTCGAGCCCAGGCTGCTCGATGTGGATTCGCCCTTCGTCAGCCTGATGCGCGAAGTATCCGACTGGCTCGATTTCCAGCGCAGCCGCCAACCCGGCTCCCGCACCACCTACGATGCCGGCCATTTAAACGTGATGCTGGCGCAATGCCGCACCCTCATCGAACGCCTGCAACGCAAAGGCACCGGCGCCGGCGCCGGCTCTTCCATGGCCGTGGCACACCTATTGCAACGCCTCCAGCAAACCCTGGCCCGCATGGAACGGCTCATGGCGCTGTTTGCCGCGCGCAACCGCACCCAAAGCCTGCTGCGCACCCTACTCCTGGCCAATGAAATCGCCGTGGCCGTGGTGGCACAGCGGCGCATCATGCCCTTGTGGCGCAGCAACGTGAAAATGCTCGCCCGCAGCATCAGCCAAAATTCCAGCCGCCACGGCGAACACTACATCACGCGCAACCGCAGCGAATACTGGGGCATGCTGCGCTCCGCGGCCGGCGGCGGCGTACTCATCGCCCTGATGGCGCTGCTCAAAATCCACATCGGCAGCCTGCCCGGCGGCCACCTCTACCACGCCGTGCTCGCCAGCCTCAACTACGGCATCGGCTTCGTACTCATCCACATGCTGCACTTCACCGTGGCCACCAAACAGCCCGCCATGACCGCCGCCCGCTTCGCCCAAGCCGTGGAACGCAGCAGCAGCGGCCGCGCTGTGAACCAGAAGCTCGCCCAGCTATTGATTGACGTAATCCGCTCGCAGGGCGTGGCCGTGTTTGGCAACGTCATCGTGTCTGTGCTGCTGGCCGTCTTCATCAGCCACGCCTTCGCCCACCATTTCGGCAGCCCCCTGCTGGATACGGCCACCACCGCCTACCAGCTCAAATCCCTCGCCGTGTTCAGCACCCCCGCGCTCTTGTTTGCCGCCATCGCCGGCGTGTGGCTGTTTTGCTCCGGCATCATCGCCGGCTTCTTCGACAACCGCGCCGACTACCTCAACCTCAAACTGCGCCTGCGCGAACACCCCCTGCTCAAACGCATCCTGCCCGCCGCCTGGCGGCAGCGTTTGGCCGACTACATCCACAACCACTACGGCGCCATCATGGGCAACTTCTGTTTCGGCTGGCTCCTCGGCATGACCGGCTACCTCGGCCATCTTACCGGCCTGCCGCTCGACATCCGCCACGTTGCCTTCTCCTCCGCCAACCTGGGCTACGCCGCCGTGAGCGGCGACATCGGCTTCTTCTCCTTCACCGCCAACTTATTGATGGTGCTGCTGATCGGCGTGGTGAACCTGCTGGTGAGCTTCTCCATCACCCTCTGGGTAGCCCTGCGCTCGCGCGACGCCGTGCTGGACAACCCGCTGCAAATCATCGGCAGCACCATCTCGCTGGTGAAACAAAAACCCAAAAGCCTGTTCTTCCCGCCGAGCGACACGCCCGAAGCCGAGAAAAAGCCCGCTGCGCCGAGCAAATAGCGGCATAGCGGGCAGGGAAAGGCTACCTGAAAACGGTTTGGACGAAGCAGCCGCAGGTCGGATTCTTGAACCCGACATTTCAAGTATGGTGATAACGGGTAATAATGACAGCGGTGCAGGTTTGTCGGATACCAGTATTCGACCTATGCTTACTGCCGAGGGGAAAAAGGCTACCTGAACTTTTCAGGTAGCCTCTCTTCTCCGCAGAATCTATTCGTTCCAAGCCATTGCTTCGATTTTGTGCCCGTCCAAATCGCGCACGAAGCAGCCATAGTAGGCGTCGCCGTAGTGCGGGCGTTTGCCGGGCGCGCCGTCGGGCTTCGCGCCGTGGGTGAGGGCGGCGACGTAGAAGGCGTCCACTTGTGCGTTGTTTTCTGCCAAAAAGGCGATGTGCACGCCGTTGGCGGTTTGCGCGGGCTGCCCGTCGTGCGGTGCCTGAATCCAAAGTTCAGGGAAGGCGCGACCATAGGCGATGGCACGATGTTCGCTCAAATCCAGCACGCGGCGGATGCCCAACGGCGCGAGCACGGCATCATAAAAGGCGACGGCCTGCTCAAATTGATTCGTGCCGAGGGAAACATGCGATAGGGCGCTTTGCAGTTGGGTCATGGTAAACTCCTTTTGCGATGGGGAAACTATTCAATAATTTTAATTGATTAGGAAGGGTGGATTCAAGAATCCGGCCTGCACCCAAGTAAAGGCTACCTGAAAAAGATTTGGACGAAGCAGCCGCAGCTCGGATTCTTGAATCCGACACCCATCCCTAAAATTACCTAAAAACCGTACGGGTATAAATATCCGCCCTAAGCTCGCTATGCTTATCTAGATATACAAGGAAATAAAATGGATAGTATAGATATATTTATTGATTCTTACCTTGATATTTCATTTAGGGCAATGACAAGGGAAGGGATTACTGATGATGACTGCGATAATCTGATAAATTCTTTATCGGTTGTAAAAGGAGAATATCAGGATAAAGACTGCATTCCTAAAAAACTTGTGAACGTATTTATTGATATGCTGTTATATCTTTGGCATTGTTGAGAACAACAAGAAAATATCTATAACAATATAGAGCAGGCAAATAAACTAAAATATTTAGTAAACCAATTACAATATATTGCGTCATCCATAACAGCAAGCTAGGACGGGTACTCGCTGCCTACTACATATTCCCTGCAGGCTACCTGAAAACCATTATGAGCATAAATTCCAGCTTATACCATTCCACCCGCGCTACGTTCGCCGCATAGTTTTCAGGTAGCCCGTACGAGGAAAGAAATGATTGAAGAAACCAAACCGGGCCAACCGCCTCTCCGCCTCCAAACCGCCGTATGCGTGGTGGGTACTGATTATTTACAGCCTGTTCGGCCCGCCCTTGGGCATAGTGTCGGTCATGCTGTTCATCATAGTGGTGTTCCATGTTGTCGCGTCTGAGCCGCTACCTCCCTCAAATCAGTTTTTCAGAAACATGCCAGAACTCTTCCTGGCCAGTTACTGGGTTGGCGGCATTCCCGCCATCCTTACCGGCCTCTTGGCTATGCTGCTGCGCCTGAAGCGCAACCTGCCCGGCATCGCTGCCGTAACGGCAGCAGGCGCCCTGCTGTCGGTCATCTGTCAGGCCGTCATGTTCGACTTGTCTGGTTCTGATAACTGGATGTTTTTGGGTTGCGGTGCGGCAGCGGCTTTCGTGTTATCCGTATTCCTGCCCAAGCCGTCAAAATAAATTTTCAGGTAGCCTTCTGCCGGCCGCATGAGGCTACCTGAAACCCATCTGAAAAAGGATATCTATGAAATACTGGATCGGCACGGTTTCCAAAGAGCACGTCCTGCGCGGCGTGGCAGGCGACTTCTGCCAAGTGTGCCACGGCAAAGCCGCGCCGCTCAACCGTATGCAACGCGGCGACTGGCTGCTCTACTACAGTCCGAAAATCCGCTTGGACGGCCACGACAAACTGCAAGCCTTCACCGCACTCGGGCAGATTACCGACGACCAGGCCTACCCGTTTCAGATGAGCGCAAGCTTTATCCCCTTCCGCCGCAACGTGGCCTATGCCGAAATCCGGCGCGAATGCCCGATTGCCGTTATCCGCACACATCCGGAATGGAAAAAATATGCCGCCCGGCTGCGCTACGGCCATTTTGAAATCAGCGAAGACTTCTTCAACTTCGTGCGCACTTATATGCTGGCGCAGCCCGAAACACCGGAAACCAACGCCCGGCAGGAAAGCCTGTTTTAGCTGGCAGCCATGCCGAATCTGCCCCTCCATTCTTAATCTACTCAATCTAAGGCTACCTGAAAGCTTCAGGTAGCCTATAATCTGCCCGTTTGATTTATACCCTCCGCACACAAGGAATCCCCCCATGCCTGCCGATATGATTGCCCACGCCCGCCGTTTTTCCCTTTGGCTATCGCGCCAGCTGGATAGCGGGCAAATCGATGTTGCACGTTTGCAGCCCATGCTCGCGCAGCCTTTGCAGCCGCAGGATTTGGCCGCCTTCGCGCCGTGGGCAGACATCGCGGCAGCGGCGGATGAGGCCGAGCTGGCACGGCAGTTGCGGCTGTTACGCCGTTATGTGCTCGCGCAGATTATGGTGCGCGATTTGTGCGGCGCGGCCGAACTGGCGGAAGTAACGGCTTCCATCACGCATCTGGCCGATTTTGCGGTGAACACCGCGCTCGCTTTTGCCGAAGCGCACTACACCGCGCTCTACGGCACGCCCATCGGCCGCTATAGCGGCGCGACGCAGCATTTGAGCGTGGTGGCCATGGGCAAGGCGGGCGGGTTTGAATTAAACGTATCGTCTGATTTGGATTTGATTTTTGTCTATCCCGAATCGGGCGAAACCGACGGGCGGCGCAGCCGCAGCAATCAGGAATTTTTCACCAAGGTGGGGCAGAAGCTGATTGCGCTGTTGAACGACATCACCGCCGACGGCCAAGTGTTCCGCATCGATATGCGCCTGCGCCCCGACGGCGACAGCGGCGCGCTGGTGTTGAGCGAAACCGCACTGGAGCAATATTTGGTGGCGCAGGGGCGCGAATGGGAGCGTTATGCCTGGTGCAAAGGCCGCGTGGTCACGCCACATGCCAACGGCATCCGCAGCGTGGTGCAGCCTTTCGTGTTCCGCAAATATCTGGACTATGGCGCCTACGAAGCCCTGCGCGGGCTGCACCGCCAAATCCGCAGCGAAGTGAGCAAAAAAGGCATGGCCGGCAACATCAAGCTCGGTGCGGGCGGCATTCGCGAGGTGGAATTTATCGCGCAGGTGTTCCAGATGATCCGCGGCGGGCAAAACCGCAGCCTCCAGCTCAAAGGTACGCAGGAAACGCTGGCCGCACTGGCCGAGGCCGGCATTCTTGCGCCCGAATCTGCCGCCAGGCTGCTCGAAGCCTACCGCTTCCTGCGCCGCCTCGAACACCGCCTGCAATACTGGGACGACCAGCAAACCCAAACGCTACCTGAAAACCCCGACCAGCAGCAGCTGTTGGCCGAAAGCATGGGCTTTGCCAACTACGAAGAATTTTCAGGTAGCCTCAACGCGCAGCGCGCCCAGGTGAGCGCCCAGTTCAACCAAACATTAAGCAGCCCCGAAGAGAATGAAAGCGAGGCCGAACAGCCGCTGGCCGGCCTGTGGCAAGACGATGCCGCAGCCACCGAATGGGCGGCGCAGCTGGCCGACTTGGGCTTTGCCAACGCGCCCGAAGCCGCCGAGCGGCTGGCGCACATCCGCAGCAGCAGCCGCTACCGGCATTTGTCTGCCCGCGCCCAGCAGCGTTTCGACGCCGTGCTGCCGCGCGTGGTGGCCGCCGCCGCCGAAAGCAGCCGCCCCGAAGCCGCCCTGCCGCGCCTGCTCGACTTTCTCGACAGTATCAGCCGCCGCTCCGCCTACCTCTCCTTTTTGCAGGAATACCCCGCCGCACTCGCCCAAGTGGCCGAACTCATGGCGCAAAGCCCCTGGCTGGCCGAATATTTGCAGCAACACCCCGTGCTGCTGGACGAATTATTGTCGGCACAATTAATGGAACACCCCAACTGGCCGCAATTCATCGGCGCACTTTCAGGTAGCCTCCAAACCGCCGGCGACCCCGAAGCCAAAATGGACGTGCTGCGCCGCTTCAAACACGCCCAAACCTTCCGCCTGGCCGTGCAGGATTTGGCCGGCCGCTGGCCGCTCGAAGCCCTGAGCGATCAACTCTCCTACCTGGCCGACATCCTGCTCGAACACACCATGTGGCAGGTGTGGCAGGCCATGCCCAAAACCCACCGCCCCATCCCCCGCTTCGCCATCATCGGCTATGGCAAGCTCGGCGGCAAAGAGCTGGCCTACGGCTCCGATTTGGATTTGGTGTATCTGTATGACGACGGCGCGCCCGAAGCCGCCGACATCTACAGCAAATACGCCCGCCGCCTCACCACCTGGCTCTCCGGCAGCACCGGCGCGGGCAACCTCTACCAAACCGACCTGCGCCTGCGCCCCAACGGCGACAGCGGCTTCCAAGCCCACAGCCTCGAAGCTTTCGCCAAATACCAGCACGACAACGCCTGGATTTGGGAGCACCAAGCCCTCAGCCGCGCCCGGTTCGTGGCCGGCAGCCCCGAAGTGGGGCGCAAGTTTGAAACCGTCCGCCGCCAAATCCTCAGCCTGCCGCGCGAAGCAAACCCGCTGCGGCAGGAAATCGCCCAAATGCGCAGCAAAATGCTGCCCACCCACCCCGCCCGCGAAGACAACGTGAAATACGCCCGCGGCGGCGTGGTGGACGTGGAATTCATCGTGCAATTCTTCGTGCTGCTCCATGCCCGGCAGTATCCCGAGCTGTTGGAAAACTACGGCAACATCGCCCTGCTCGATATGGCCGCCCGCCGCGGCCTGCTCAGCCAAGATGCCGCCGCGCGCACCGCCGCCGCCTACCGCCACTACCGCCAAGTGCAACACCGCCAGCAGCTGCACGGCGCGGGCGCAGTACAAGTGGACGACACCCTGCGCGAACACTACGAACAAGTGGCCGCACTGTGGCGCCAAGTGTTCGGCGAAGAGATTCGCTAAAACGAAAAGGCTACCTGAAAAGTTTCAGGTAACCTTTTTACTTAGCGACATTACAGCGGCAAAGCTCGGTTTTAATCCTCCAAACGGCCTTTGCGCAGGGTTTCCAATTCATCCAGCAGTTGCAGGATCAGCGCAGTAGCGGGCACGCTGGCCTCGAAATCGCGGCTGATGCGGCGGGCGCGGCGGATGCGGGCGAGCTGCCAGCCGCTGAAGCCGGCCTCGCGCGGGCTGCCCTGCACAGAAATGATTTCTTCCTCGATTACATTAACCACCCAATCGGCATCGCCGTCGCAGGCGCGCACGATTTCGTTGAAGGTGAGCTGAATATCTTGTTCGCGGTTCATGGTTTATCCTTTCACGCCGTAATGCTCGGCCAGCTGCTGCCAGGCTGCACGGTCGGCTTCGCTCATGGTTTCGGGCAGGGTAATGTTGATGATGAGGTAGAGGTCGCCGGCTTCTTTGGCGGGAATGCCTTTGCCTTTGAGTCGCAGGTTTTGGCCGCTGCGGCTGTTGGCGGGAATGTTGATGTTGAGTTTGCCGGCGGGCGTGTCGATGGCAGTTTTGCCGCCGAGCGCGGCTATCCAGGGCATCACATCGATGCGCTGGTACACGTCTTTGCGGTTTTTCACATACAGCGTGTCGCTTTCGCGGAAGCGGATTTTTAAATAGAGGTCGCCGTTTGCGCCGCCGTTGAAGCCGGGCAGGCCTTGGCCGCGCAGGCGGATTTGCTGGCCTTCGCTGATGCCTTTGGGGATTTTCACCTGCAGGGTTTTGCGCTCGTAAGCCATTTGGCCGCCCGCGCCGAGGGTGGGCATATCGAGGCTGAGCGAGCGTTCGCCGCCGGTGTAGGCCGCGGCGAGGTCGATCGTCAGCTCGGCGTGCTGGTCTTCGCCGGGAATGGGGCCGGTTTGGCGCTGGCGGCCTGCGCCGGCGTGGCCGAAGGCGGAGAAGATGTCGTCGAAACGGAAGTCGCCGCTGCCAAAGGGCTGGCCTTCGCCGAAGCGGCTGCTGTCGAAGTGGTAGTATTGCCCAAAGTCTTGGCCGGGGTCGAAACCGCCCGCGCCGCCGTGGGCGCTGCCGGCGCGGCCAAAGGGGTTGGCCAGCATTTCATCGTATTCGGCGCGTTTGGCCTCGTCTTTCAGGGTGTTGTAGGCGAGGTTGATTTCGCTGGTTTTTTGGTCGGCATCGGGGTCTTTGCTGACATCGGGGTGGTATTGGCGCACCAGCTTGCGGTAGGCCTTTTTGATATCGGCCAGGCTGGCATCTTTGGCCACGCCGAGGATGTCGTAATAGGTTTTCTGGTTGGCACTCATATAGTTGGATATTCTGTGGAATGGATAAAAATCAGGAGGCACCTCTTGGGATGAACGCTGGGCTAGGGCTGGCTGAAAGCCGTAGGGCAGAGGTGCGCGGCTACAAATACAAGAGAGAAATGGGGCTGGACACAGGGAAATCAATACGCGGTTTGCGGCAGGTAAATCCTGTGTTCGCTCGATAAAGGCTTTCTTAATCAGGCTGTTTTGTTTGAGCGGTTGGGAAAGGCTACCTGAAAGTTTCAGGTAGCCTTTTCTCAGCGCATCACATTGCGCCAATCCTGTTCGAAATAATGCACCAGAATCTGCGTGTTCAAATAGTTTGGCTGCACATCGCGGCGTGCCATGTCGGGCGGGAAGCGGAACATTTCGGCGGCGGTGTCGGCGTTTAGAAAGCGGGTGGGCACGCTGAATTGTGCGGGCACGGGGAAATCGGGCTCGCGGGCGGCCAGCACGAAGCCCCATTCGCCGAAGGAGGGCACATACACATGATAGGGCGCGGTGGCGAGCCCGGCGGCCTCCAGCGTGGCCACCACCGACCAATAGGCGTTCGGGGCGAAATAGGGCGAGGTGGATTGCACCACGATTTTGCCATCGGGCGCGAGATGCCGCGCCACCAGCCGATACATGGGCACGGAATAGAGCTTGCCCAACGAGAAGTTGGAGGGATCAGGCAGGTCGATGATGATGACGTTAAACTTTTCCTGCGCCTGCTCCAGCCATTTGGCGGCGTCGTCGTTCACCACGCGCACTTTGGGGCTGGCGAGCGAGCCGGCGTTGAGGCGGCTTAATTCGGCGGAGGTGCGGAAGGTGCTGGTCATTTGCGGGTCGAGGTCGACCAGGGTGATGCCCTTCACTTGCGGGTATTTCAGCACTTCGCGCGCGGCCAGGCCGTCGCCGCCGCCCAGAATCAGCACGTTTTGCGCCTGCCCGCCCACCATCTGCATGGCGGGTAGCACGAGGGCTTCGTGGTAGCGGGCTTCGTCGCGCGAGGAAAATTGCAGGTTGCCGTTGATGTAGAGGCGCAGGTCGTCGTGCCATTTGGTGATCACCAGGCGCTGGTAGGGCGAATGGCTTTCGTATACCACCGGGTCGCCGAAATAGCTTTGTTCGGCCAGAAAGGTGATGCGGTTGGCGGCGGCGAAGGCGGCCAGCAGGCAGGCCAGCACGATACCGCCGCGCAGCTGGATGGCGCGGTAGCGCGGCAGCTCTGCTTTGAAGGCACGGGCGGTGAGCACGGCCACGGCGGCGTTGAACAGGCCAAACAGCAAGGCGGAACGCGCCATGCCCAGCCGGGGCGCGAGCACCAGCGGGAACAGCAGCGACACGGCCAGCGCGCCCAAATAATCAAACGTCAGTACTTTGGCCACCAGGTCTTTAAAATCGGCCTGCCGCCGGTTCAGCACACGCATCACCAGCGGGATTTCCATGCCCACCACGATGCCCACCACCAACACCAGCGCATACAGCAGCGTGCGGAACGGCGCGGCAGCCAGCCCGAACACCACAAACAACACCAAGGCCGACACCCCGCCGATGATGCCCACCAGTAATTCGATTTCGATAAAGCGCGAAAGCGCGTCTTCATCGCGGATGTATTTGGTGAGGTGCGCGCCGATGCCCATGGCGAAGAGGTAGAGGCCGATGATGGAGGAAAACTGCAAAATGCTGTCGCCCAGCAAATAGCTGGCCAGCGCGGCAATGATGAGTTCATACGCCAGCCCGCAGCTGGCCACGATGAAAACGGAGATAATGAGGGTGCGGTCGGGTTTCATGTTTCAGGTAACCTTGATGATGGGCTGAATTATATAGCTAAAGCCATACCTTTTTTCATCAGCCCGTAGCTGCCTTTCTTCTGTTGCCTTTTCTTGGGAGCCGCCAACCAACAGAAGTGCTCGTGCGACATGAGGCATAAGGGCAAACAGGGTGCGAATCATGAAGGCTATCTGAAATTCAGTAAGCCGCCTAAAACCTAAATTTTGCTTCATAAATAAAACGGCAAAGCAAGATGAACAACAGGCATTTGTATGGCATAATCAGCCGCATATCGCCGCCGCTGCGGTTTCTCTTTCCACCCTGATTGCAAAGGCAACCCATGAGCATTTCCCTGCAACAATATCTGTCGTATCTGCAATACCTGGCCGTGGGCCTGGGCATGACTGCGCTGTTTTCCGCCGTGTATCTGCGCATCACCCCGGCCGACGAATTGAAGCTGATTAAAAACGGCAACCTGGCCTGCGCGCTTTCCTTCGGCGGCGCGCTCGTCGGCTTTTGCCTGCCCTTGGCTTCCAGCATCACCCACAGCGTCGGGCTTCTGGATTTCGTGCTCTGGAGCTGGGCGGCCGCGGCAATTCAGATTGTGGTGTATTTCGCCGCCACCCGCCTCGTGCCCGATGCCGCCGGCGAGCTGGCCGGCAACAATGTGGCGGTGGGCACGCTTTGCGCGGTGATTTCCGTGGCGGTGGGGCTGCTCAACGCCGCCTGTTTGGTGTAGTAGCAACGCGTACGCAACGGGCTACCTGAAATTTGGTTTTGCGGAAATTTGCCCCATTTTAGCTGCGCAATAATGCGGCCTTGGTTGCGCCAAGGTATCCGGCTGCCCCGTTGCAGCATGCTTTCAGGTAGCCTTCCCCTTCTCCCTATCCATCAAGAAAGGAATCCCCATGCTGGGCAATTTCATCAAGAAGCAGTTTATCGACGTTATCGAATGGCCGAATCCCGAAGAAGGGCTGCTGATGTGGCGCTTCCCCGTGGCCGACCAGGAAATCCAAAACGGCGCCAGCCTCACCGTGCGCGAAGCGCAGGCCGCCCTGTTTGTGGACGAAGGTAAAGCCGCCGACGCGTTCCAGCCCGGCCGCTACACGCTCACCACCCAAACCCTGCCCATCCTCACCAACCTGAAAAACTGGGATAAATTATTCCAGTCGCCCTTCAAATCCGACGTTTACTTCTTCAACACCCGCCAGCAGCTCGCCCGCCGCTGGGGCACTTCCCAGCCGGTTACCGTGCGCGATGCCGATTTCGGCGTAATCCAGCTGCGTTCCTTCGGCATGTATGCCTACCGCATCAGCGATCCCGCCGCCTTCTTCCGCGAAGTAACCGGCGTGGGTGCCTCCTACAGCGGCGAGCAGCTCGAACAGCAGCTGCGCAACCTGGCCATGACCCAGCTGGCCGCCGCCTTCGGCACTTCCGGCATCCCCTTCCTCGATATGGCTGCCAACCAAGTGCTGCTGTCGCAGAAAATGAACGAGCTGCTGCTGCCTGAGTTTGCCAAACTCGGCCTCACGCTGGAAAACTTCACCGTGGAAAGCGTGAGCCTGCCCGAAAACGTGCAAAAAGCGCTGGACAGCAAAATGTCGATGGGCATCATCGGCGATATGGGCAAATTCACCCAATACCAAACCGCCACCGCCATTCCGATGGCCGCGCAAAACGAAGGCGGCATCGCCGGTATCGGTGCCGGTCTCGGCGTGGGTGCCGGCATCGGCCAGGCCATGGCTGGCGCGATGGGCGGCATGATGCAGCCCCAGCAGCCTGCCCAAGCCGCCCCCGCTCAAGCTGCGCAGCCTGCCGCCCCGGCTGCGCCCGCCGCGCTCGCCGCGCTCGCCGCTGAAGACCCGCAAGCCAAGCTGGCCAAACTCAAAACCCTGCTCGACGGCAACCTGATTTCTGCCGAAGACTACGAGAAGGCCAAAGCCGAAGTGCTCAAGCAGTTGATTGGTTGATTGCCTAAGGCTACCTGAAAAGCATCATCCGTAAGCTTTCAGGTAGCCTCAAACGCGGCTTAAAGGCTACCTGAAAGCCAAATCCCATCATGCCAACCACAAATCCCGTACAAGTCATCGCCAAACATCTGCAAAGCCGGCCCACCATTCTCGATTTTGCAGAGGAATTGCAAACCATTGCCGACTTGCAGGCCGTTGCGCCGGAGCAGGCTGCTGCCGATTGGGATGCGTTCAGCGCCGTAGTGAACCGCCTCCGCGATTCGCACCAAATCAACGGCATTTTCTGCCTGACGCCGCAAAACCAGCCTGTCTTTCTGGAATTTGCAGGCTACCTGAAAACCGTTGCCGGTATTGCAGGCCAAGATGCCGCACCCTTGTGCGACGGCTTCGATTTAACAGCCGCCGAGATTGCCGCTAAATTTGCCGCCAAACCGCCAGCCCCTTAGGAAGAACCCATCATGAGCGAACCCTTCTTTAAAACCGACTGCCCCAGCTGCGGCGCGCCCGTGCACGCGCATTCGGCCACGGCGGTTACGCTGGTGTGCGGCTTCTGCCACAGCCTCTTGGTGCGCCAGGGCGCAGGCATCATCGACAGCGGCCGCGACTCCGCCCTGCTGGAAGACTTCAGCCCGCTGCAAATCGGCACCGCCGGCACATTTGCCAACCGCCCGTTTGCCATCATCGGCCGCCTGCAGGCCAAATACGATGCCGGCATGTGGAACGAGTGGTATGTGCAGTTTGAAGACGGTGCCAACGGCTGGCTCTCCGAATCGGGCGACCAATACGTCTTCACCCTGCCCGCTGCCGAACCCTTGCAGGAAATCCCGGAATTTTCCAGCCTGGTGGCCGGCCGCAGCAGCCTGATATACCGCAACAAACGCTTTTGGGCGGCCGACGTGCGCGATATCGTGCTGGAGCAGGCCGCCGCACAGGGCGAGCTGCCCTTTGCCGTGCCGCCGCAGATGAAAAACCAGGTGGCCGACTGGCGTTGCGAACAGATTTTCCTCACGCTGGATTATGCTTCCTCCCCACCCGAAGTGTTTGTGGGGCAGGGCGTGAAGCTGGCCGATTTACAACTTGGCAATACGCGCAGCAGCGAGCAGGTGACCGACAGCGCCGGCCGGCTCAAAGGCACACGCCAGGCCGAAAGCTGCCCGAACTGCGGCTCACCGGTGCAATGGATTACCGGCCTCACACCTTCCATCCTCTGCCCCAGCTGCGGCAGCAACCTGGATGCCACAGAAGGCAAGTTGGAATTGCTGGAAGCCAACAACAGGCGCGAGGCGCAGGCTGATGCGTTCACCCTGAAAATCGGTTCGGAAGCCCGTATCAACAACCGCACCTACACCCTCATCGGCGCGGTGCGCAAAGACGAATTGGAGCCGGAAGATGCGTTCAATCTGATGTTCGGCCAAAAGCCGCTCGGCATCGTACCCGTCGGGCGGTGGACGGAATATCTGCTCTTCGAGCCGCAGGCCGGCTTTATGTGGCTGGTGGAAAGCGGCGACGGCGAATGGAGCGTGTCGGAAACGCTCAACGTGTGGCCGCGCCTGTATGGCGATTTGTTCCAACCGCAAGGCCTGCCCAAACTCTACGATTACGGCGGCCGCGTGGTCTTCGCTGCCGGTGCGTTTTACTGGCATATCCGCCAAGGCGACGTGGATTTCTACAGCGACTATCGCCACAACAGCAACGGCAAACTTTGTGCCGAATGCAACCGGCACGAAGCGGCCTGGAGCCAAAGCACCACCATTCCCTATCGCACCGTGCGCCGCTGGTTCGGAGACACGAACGACACCCCGCAATACAGCGCCGATATGCGCCCGGACGAGCCATCACGTTGGCTGATGCTGCTGCTCACCACCATATTCGTGGTGATCAATCTGCCCGCCTGGATCAGTATGTTCGTTACCGAAGAAGATATCAGCCTGGCCGCATTCGTATCGGCCATGGTGCTGTATTTCCTGGTTAAGCGCGGCAATATATTCACCGAAAGCGATGATGAAGAGTAAGCCATGTCGAAAAACACCTACCTTATCCTCAGCATAGTCGCCATCCTCGGCAGCACAGTATTCAACTACGCCTCTCTTGGTGACATGAGCAAATACCAAAGGAGCAGCAGCCCCCCCAATTCTCGCTCCTTCGGCGGCTCTCACAGCGGTGGCGGGTATTCATCCGGCGGGTGGCACAAATGAGCCACAGTCCCGGTAGCCACGGCCTGCTTGATTTATACGGCTGCCCGCCCGAATTACTGCGCAACGAAGGCTACCTGAAAAACGCATTGGAGCATATCGCCCGCCACATCGGCGCCACCGTGCTCGAAAGCCGTTTCCACACCTTCGGCGGCGAAGGCGGCGTAACCGGCGTGCTGCTCTTGGCCGAATCCCACCTCAGCATCCACACCTGGCCCGAACACGGCTTCGCCGCCATCGACATCTTCCTCTGCGGCCGCCTACGGCCCGAAGCGGCGAAAGAAACGCTGCAACACGCCCTAAAGGCCGAACGCAGCGTTTGGCAAACCCATCCGCGCGGCAGCGAGCTATAAGGCTTGCCGCAGATAAGTGGCAGGAGGAAGAAAGGCTACCTGAAACCTGAAACAGGTTTCGCTCTTAACCATGTGTTTGACTAAATAGCGCAGTAGCAACGCGCCCTACCTGGTTTGCCCGCTAACAAAAAGGCTACCTGAAAATTTTCAGGTAGCCTTTTTAGCGTTCAAATCAAACCATCAACGTTTGTGCGACTGATCCACGGCAGCAGTGAAGAGCACGTCGGTGGAGGAGTTGAGGGCAGTTTCGGCGGAGTCTTGAATCACGCCGATGATGAAGCCCACGCCCACCACCTGCATGGCAATGTCGTTGGGGATGTTAAACAGGCTGCAGGCCATGGGGATCAGCAGCAGCGAGCCGCCGGCCACGCCGGATGCGCCGCAGGCGCCGATGGCGGCGATGATACTCAGCAGCAGTGCCGTCCAGAAATCCACGGCGATGCCCAAGGTGTGCACCGCGGCCATGGTGAGGACGGTGATGGTAATGGCCGCGCCGGCCATGTTGATGGTGGCGCCCAACGGGATAGACACGGAATAAGTGTCTTCATGCAGGCCGAGTTTTTTCGCCAAAGCCATGTTCACGGGGATGTTGGCGGCGGAGGAACGGGTGAAGAAGGCGGTTACGCCGCTTTCACGCAGACAGGTAAACACCAGCGGGAAAGGGTTGCGTCGGGTTTGGGTGAATACGATGATGGGATTCACCACCAGTGCCACAAACAGCATCGCGCCCAGCAATACGGCCAACAGGTGCAGATAGAAGCCCAGTTTGTCGAAGCCTTCTTTCACGATGGTAACCAGCACCAGCCCGAAAATGCCCAAGGGGGCGAAGCGGATAACGCCGCGCACCACTTTGGAAATGGCTTCGGCCACATCGTTGATCAGCGTGCGGGTTTGTTCGCTGGCTTGGCGGAAAGCCGTGCCGAGCACCAATGCCCAAGCAAGGATGCCGATGTAGTTGGCATTGGCCAGCGCCTGAATCGGATTGGACACCAGGTTCATCAACAGGTGGCGCATCACTTCGCCGATGCCGGTGGGCGCTTCATTGCTGGCTGCTTCCACGCCGCTGAGCAAGAGCTGCGAAGGGAACAGGAAGCTCGCACCAACGGCCACCACGGCGGCGGCAAACGTGCCCACCAAATACAGCACCAAAATCGGGCGGATATTGGTGGGGTTGCCGCTGCGGTGCTGCGAGATGGCGGAAGTGACCAAGGCAAACACCAAAATCGGTGCCACCGCTTTGAGCGCGCCCACAAACAGGCTGCCCAAAATCGCACCGATTTCCACCACTGCGTCGGCAGCGGCGGTGTTGCGCACCAGTACGCCCACCAAAATGCCGAGCACGAGGCCGATGGCAATCTGCGTTACCAGCCCCAGGCTGGTGAAAAAGCCGAACGGGCTTTTCCTTTGAGTGTTGTTTTGCATACGAATCCCTAGGTTGTGTGGTTGTCTATAGCCAAAGCCCCGTGCTTGTTAACGCATCAGCCTACTTCAGCCATGGTTCCGGGCGGAAAAAGTTCAGTCTAACAGAAACGAACGTATCAGCACAAATATTTACTGACAGCGCTTCCTCACGCAAGCTGCCTGTGGCGGGGAGAGCGAGTTTTTCAGGTAGCCTTTGGGCGGATAGAGGCTACCTGAAACACATAACAACAGACCGTTTGGATAATCAAACTCAACCATCCCTTTCAGGTAGCCTTAGCCGGCTGGATTTCTTTTGCCTGCCTTTACTATAAAACGTAAGGCAAAAATGCTAATATGCCGCAGTTTGCCGCACACACACCGGCTTGATGTTTACCGATTGCAGATTGCCCATGAAAACCCCTCTGTTCCCCCTTGCCGTAATTGCCGCCTTGCTGCTGAGCCTGCCAGCCCGTGCCGACGGCAAGGCAGGGGAGGCGGCTGCCAATTCGGTGCAAAAAAATAAAGAAAAAGAATCGATCGAGCAGCCCACCACGGTTAATCCCAACAAACTGCCTTTCCCCATTTCCATTGATGCGCCTGCCGATTTGGCCGCACTTTTGCGCGAGCATCTTTCCATTATCAACCGCCAAACCGAGCCGGATGCGGATATTGACCAAGAACAAATGCAGTTTTTGGCCGAAGAAGCGCCAGACGAAATCAAACAGATCGTGCGCTCGCAAGGCTATTTCAGCGCCGATATTCAGGTAGCCCCGCACGGCCGCGGCTGGCGCATCACGGTAAAACCCGGGCCGCGCACGCAGGTGAGCAATGTGGAGGTGTCGATTGTGGGCAAGGTGTTGGAAGACGCCGAATTGGCCAACTACTATAAACGCGCCATGGCCAACTGGGCCTTGCCGGTGGGCCAGCCGTTTGTGAACAGCGAGTGGAGCAGCAGCAAAGACTCGGTGCTCTCCGCCGTGCGCCGCTATAAATATCCGCTGGCCTCGCTCACCGAAAGCCGCGCCACCATCAACCCGCAAACCAGCCAAGCCGTGCTCTCTGTGAGCGTAGACAGCAAACAGCCGGTGTATTTCGGCGATATTCAAGTGAGCGGCAACGAGCGTTACCCTGCCTCGGTGATTACCGGCATGGCGCAGTTTAAGCCAGGCGAACCCTACGATTTCGATAAAATCCTGGATTACCAACAGGCACTGGAACAAGACAGCCACTACAGCCGCGCGCAGGTGGAGGCCGATTTCTCCAAAATGGTGGACGACCACGTGCCGCTGTTGGTGTCGGTGAGCGAAGTGCCGCGCCAGAAATTCGATATCGGCCTGCGCTACGACTCCAAAGACGGCCCCGGCATCCGCCTGGGCTACGAACACTACAACGTGTTCAACCGCGGCTATGTGTTTGCCGGCGCCACCGACGTGAACCGCTACGAAAAAAGCGCCAGCATCGGCCTGAGCCAGCCGCGCAACAGCAACGGCTGGTATTGGACGGGCAACATCGCCTACAACAGCTCCACCACACAGAAACTGGATAAAAACACCCTGCAATCCGGCATCTGGCGCGTGCGCGACCGCGACGGCATCGAAGCGCGCTTCGGGCTGGAATACATCACCGAATCACGCCACGTTGTGGGCGGCCCCGACTTCGGCCGCAGCAATGTGCTGATGCTTACCGCCGCCTGGCGCCGCCAAAACATCGAAACCCTGCTGCGCCCGGCCAACGGCTATTATTTGGAAGGCAAGGTAGGCGCCACCGTCGGCTCGCTCGGCTCGTCCGCCGTGGTGCAGCGCGTGCACGGCCGCGCCGGCTACTATTTCACGCCGGAAGAACACAAAAACATCGGCACCTTCATCGCACGCGGCGAACTGGGCTACACCCATTCCAACCAAGATTTGGAAGTGCCCTCCGTATTGCTGTTTCGCAGCGGCGGTGCCAACAGCGTGCGTGGCTACGAGCAAGACAGTATCGGCCTGAAAGGCCCGAATAATTCTGTGCTGCCCGACCGCGCCTTGGCCGTAGCCAGCTTCGAATATCAAAAACCGATCGGCAAAAACTTCGCGCTGGCGCTGTTTCACGACATGGGCTCGGTGAGCCACAACTTCACCAACATGAATTGGCATCACGGCAGCGGCGTCGGCCTGCGCTGGTTTAGCCCGATTGCCCCCTTCTCCTTCGATTTGGCCTACGGCCACCAAGACCGCAAACTGCGCTGGCACATCAGCCTGGGAACCCGATTCTAAATGACCGACACCGCACTACCTGTTGATTCCGACACCCTGCCGCCCGAGGCCGAAAACGAAGCCGCTGCCGGCGACACTCCGCCAAAAAAGCCGCGCCGCCGCTGGCTGCGCCGCCTGCTTTCCGCCTTTTTGCTGCTGCTCACGCTTCTGGTGGCAGCCGTGGTGTGGCTGGTGGGCACCGAATCCGGCCTACGCTTCGGCATCACCAAAATCCCTTCCTGGTTCGGTGTGAACATCAGCGTGAAGGAATTGAACGGCAGCCTGTGGCGCGGCTTTCAAGGCAGCGGCATTCAGGTAGCCACCGAGGGCACCGATTTAGACATCAGCAGCGTGGCGCTGCAATGGCAGCCCCAGGAATTGTGGCACCGGCAGCTGCACGTCAACCGCCTGGCCGCCGGCGACATCCGTATCATCAGCAAGCCTACCCCGCCCAAAGAAGACCGCCCACCGATGGGGCTACCTGAAAGCGTGGATTTGCCCTTGGGCGTGCAAATTGAAAAAATCGAAGTCGGCCGCATCCTGCTGGGCAAAAGTAACAACCCAGTAGTGGAATCCGGCGCGGTCAGCTACCAATTCGACCATCAAAACCACCAGCTCAACCTCGTTTCCCTGCGCCTGCCCTGGCACAATTTCAGCGGCAGTGCCACGCTCAATACCGCCACGCCCTTCAAGCTCGACGGCCAAATTGTGGGCAGCGGCGAGCTGGACGGCAAACAGGCCGACAGCGCCATCACCATGAACGGCAGCCTGCAAAACCCCGAGCTGCTCGTCCAGCTGGACAACGGCGACTCCCACTTTGCCGTAAACGGCAAACTGCGCCCCTTCGAGCTGCTGCTCAACCGCAAAATCGTCAACCTCAACATCGACGGCCGTCAAATCAACCCTGAATGGTTCGATCCCTCCCTGCCCGCCGCCGATTTGGTGTTCAACCTCGCGCTCAATCCCGCCGAAGAAGCCGACACCCTCGCCGGCCTACTCGAAGTGCGCAACCAAGCCCCCGCACCCATCAACGGCAACGGCATTCCCGTAGCCGGCATCAACGGCAAACTCAAAGTGGACACCAGCGGCAAACTGCATCTGTACAATGTCGATACCGAGCTGGCCGCCGGCGGCCGCATCACTTTCAACGGCAACATCGACAGCGCCAACCAAAACATGGCCGTAGATGCCGCCGTGCAGCAATTCAAACTGCAAGACATCCTCAAACAAAAGCTCGACCTCAGCCTAGACGGCGACATCAAGCTTTCAGGTAGCCTTGGCAGCCCGCAGGCCGATTGGCAGCTTAAAGCCGGCCAAACCGCCACCAGCGGTACCTTCCAGCTGCTCACTGACAAAACCAACCGCCAGCGCAGCATCCGCCTGCAGCAAGTGAAAATCACCCCCGCAAACGGCGGCGAAATGCACGGCGAAGCCCTGCTCGAGCTCTTCCAAGGCCGCAAAATCACCGCCCGCGTTAACAGCACCCGCTTCAACCCCGCCGCCGTGCTGGCCGATTTGCCGCAAGGCAGCGTGAACGGCAGCGTGAAGCTCGACGGCAGCCTGGCCGACCAGCCCAACCTGCACCTCCTGCTCGATTGGCAAAACAGCCAGCTCTCCGGCGCACCGCTCGCCGGCAAGGCCGATTTGCGCTATCAAAACGACCACCTGCCCAAAGCCGACCTCCATCTTCTGCTCGGCCGCAACCGCATCCACGCCGACGGCAGCTTCGGCAAAGCGGGCGACCGCCTCAACCTCGATATCGACGCGCCCAACCTCAATCTCTTCGGCTTCGGCCTCACAGGCTACCTGAAAGCCCAAGGTTTCCTCTCCGGCGACCCCGCCAAGCTCACCGCCGACCTACGCGGCCACGCCGACAGCCTTGCCGTGCAAAACGCCGTGCGCATCGACCGCCTCGATTTCGACCTCAAAGGTTCTCCCGATCTCAACCAGCCGCTCAACATCAAGCTCGACGGCCGGAAAATCCACATCGGCAGCACCCAAATCGACAACATCAACCTCAACGCCAACGGCAGCGGCAAAAGCCACAGTATCACCGGCAACAGCAGCCTCAGCCTCAGCGGCAAGCCCTTCCGTCTCAATCTGGCCGCCAACGGCGGGCTGAACAACGAGCAGCAATGGAACGGTCGCATCGGCCAGCTCGACATCGGCGGCGCCTTCAACCTCAAGCTGCTCAACCCCATCCAAATCGAAGCCGGTGCCAAACGCGTACGTCTCGACAACGCCCACTGGGCAGCCATGGGTGGCAGCCTCAACCTACACAATTTCGTGTGGGAAAAACAAAGCGGCATCAGCAGCAAAGGCAACGCCACCAACCTGCACCTGCAAGAGCTGGACAACCTGATCGGCCTGGGCAAAGACGACAAATCCGTCAAACTGCAGCTCGTGGTGGCCGGCGATTGGGACTTGCGCTACAGCCGCGACGCCACAGGCTACCTAAAACTCACCCAGCAATCCGGCGACGTGGTTATCCCCTACCGCCAGCAAGCGCTGGGCTTGAGCAATCTCGTGCTCGACACCCGCTTCCAAAGCGGCCGCATCGACAACCGCCTCACCGGCAAAACCCGCTACGGCACGCTCGACGCCTCCGTAGCCGTGAGCCAGCAGTTTGGCAACGCCATCAGCCAAGCCCCAATCAACGGCTACCTGAAACTCGACATCCCCGAACTCGACGCCATCCGCAACCTCCTGCCCGGCGGCATGAGTGCCAAAGGCGCGCTCGCCATCGACACCACCGTGTCCGGCAACGTGGGCGAGCCCCGCCTCAACGGCACCGCCACCGGCAAAAACCTCTACTACCGCGACCGCAACACCGGCGTGATTTTGGATAACGGCAGCCTCAGCTCCCGCTTCCAAGGCCGCGACTGGGTAATCGACTCGCTCAAATTCACCCGCAAAGACGGCAGCGTCGAGCTCAAAGGCCGCGTCAACCTCACCGGCACCACCCCCGATGTAGACGTCAACGCCCAGTTCACTCGCTACCCCATCCTCGACAACCCCAACCGCAAGCTCACCCTCAGCGGCAACAGCCAACTGCTCTACAACCCCGGGCGCGGCATGGCGCTAAACGGCGAGCTCAAAGTGGATAGCGGCCACTTCGGCTTCCAGAAATCCAGCATGCCCGGGCTCGATGACGACGTGGTGGTGCTCGGCGAAGAAAAACCCGCCGACACCAGCACCGCCACCCCCATCGAGATGAACCTCACCCTCGACTTGAACGACAACTTCCGCTTCAGCGGCCAAGGGCTGGATGTGTTGCTCGGCGGCAAGCTCACCCTCAGCGCCAAACCCAAAGAGAACGTGCGCGCAGTGGGCACTGTAAACATCGTGCGCGGCCAATATAAAGCCTATGGCCAAGACCTCGTCATCAACAAAGGCCACATCTCCTTCGTCGGCCCCATCGCCTCGCCCAACCTCAACCTGCGCGCCACCCGCAAATATTCCCCCGTGGGCGCCGGCGTGGAAGTGCTCGGCAGCCTCGACAACCCGCGCGTGAGCCTCGTATCTAACGAGCCGATGAGCGACAAAGACAAGCTCTCCTGGCTCATCCTCGGCCGCGCCAGCAGCGGCAACGAAAGCGACGAAGCCACCGTAGCCGCCGCCGCCGGCGCCTTCCTGGCCGGCAACATCAACGACAAAATCGGCCTCCTCGACGACTTCGGCATGACCACCCGCCGCACCCGCAACACCCAAACCGGCGAGCTCAACCCGGCCGAACAAGTCATCACCTTCGGTAAACGCATCACCAACGAGCTCTATCTGGGCTACGAATACAGCGTAACCAGCGCCAACCAGGCCGTGAAGCTGATCTGGCAGATCAACAGCACCCTGCAGGCCATCAGCCGCGTCGGCACCGACTCCGTGAGCGGCGAAGTGCGCTACACCATCCGCTTCGATTAGCCGGCCATGCGGCCAAGCCGCCGCAAGGTTTTGGCTTGGATAAAGTTTCATGTAGCCTCCGCCAATGCGCGGCAGGCTACCTGAAAACCCAACCCTTCTCTCGTAAGAGAATGAGATAAATCGCAGATTTGCCAATTATTTATCGGAAAAAATATGAACCGCCGTATCAAAATCCTTCTTGCCGCCAGCCTGTTGGTCGCATCATTAACCACAGCCGCCGCACCAACGGCCGAGCAGCGGCAGCAACTCGATCAGGCCTTTTCCGCCTATCAGCAACAAGACTACCGCCGCGCCCATGAATTATTTTTGCCGTTGGCACAACAAGGCGATGCTACCGCTCAGCAAAACCTCGGCCTCTTGTATGCGAAGGGGGAAGGCGTGCCGCAAGACTATGCTCGTGCCCGTTATTGGTTTGAACAAGCGGCTGCCCAAAATGATGCTGCTGCGCAATACAATCTCGGCGTCCTTTATAACCGTGGGCTGGGTGTAACTCAGGATTATGCCCATGCCCGCCATTGGTTTGAAAAAGCTGCTGCTCAAGGTTATGCCGCTGCGCAATACAACCTTGGGTCCCTATATTACAACGGGCATGGCGTGCCGCAAGACTATGTTCGTGCCCGCCACTGGTATGAAAAAGCGGCCACCCAAGGTGATGCTGTTGCACAATACAATCTCGGCGCCTTTTACGACCGAGGACTGGGAGTAACTCAGGATTACGTCCGTGCCCGCCGCTGGTATGAAAAAGCCGCTGCACAAGGCTATGCTGCCGCACAATATAACCTCGGTCTGTTATATGACCAAGGTCATGGTGTGCCGAAAGATTATACCCGCGCCCGCCATTGGTTTGAGAAAGCCGCTGCACAAGGACTGGCGGCTGCGCAACATGGTCTTGGTGTCCTTTACAACCGTGGGCAGGGCGTAACTCAGGATTATGCCCGTGCCCGCTACTGGTTTGAAAAAGCTGCCGCACAAGGGGACAGTTCCGCCCAATCTGCATTGCGCCTGCTGCAACAGGAAGGGCACTAGCCTGCCTCATCAGGCTACCTGAAAACATCGGCAAGCCCGCGCAACCTGGTTAGCCGTAGGTTGTAGCAGTCCAAGCTATCTTAGGCAAACATTGGGTTGCGGTTTGCCGCCTAATCCAAGATAGGGCTTTCAGGTAGCCCCAATCCGCATTCAGGCTACCTGAAACCGTTTCCCGCAGCCCGGGCATTCATGCCCGACATCCGCGCCCCCACTTCACCCAATCTGATTTTTCAGGTAGCCTCTCCCCACCCAAAGGCTACCTGAAACGCTTTATCCAATCATGCTCCCCGCCCTCTACCGCCTGCTTACCCGCCTGCTCGGTCGTCCGCTGGCCCGTCACCTGCTCGCCAAACGCAGCCGTCGTTCCCCCGCCTATCTGCTGCATCAAGGCGAGCGTTTCGGCGAGCCGCTGGATAATCCTGTGCAGCACGCCATTTGGGTGCACGCCGTGTCTGTGGGCGAAACCCGCGCCGCCGTGCCGCTGGTGCAGGCTTTGCGCCGCCGTTTTCCCGATGCCCCGCTGCTGCTCACGCAAATGACGCCCACCGGCCGCGCCACCGCCGAGAGCCTGTTTCCCGATGCCCAATGCCGCTACCTGCCCTACGACCACCCGGCTTGGACAGCCGCCTTCCTCGCCCAGCATAAGCCGCGTTTCGGCATCATCATGGAAACCGAAATCTGGCCGAACCTGCTGGCCGCCTGCCGCGCGGCCAATCTGCCCGTGTTCCTGGCCAACGCCCGCCTCTCCGAGCAATCCGCACAGGGCTACCGTCGCTGGCCGTCCCTGTTCGCCCCCGCCCTGCAATCCTTCCGCAGCGTGCTCGCCCAAACCGAAGCCGATGCCGAGCGCCTGCGCAGCATCGGCGCGGAAAACGTGCTGGTGTGCGGCAACACGAAATACGACATTGCTCCGCCCGCAGCCATGCGCGAGCTGGCCGCGGCGTTTAAGCAACGCATCGGCGGCCGCCCCGTTGTGGTGTGCGCCAGCACGCGTTTCCATCAAAACCAAGACGAAGCGCTGCTGCTGCTGCAAGAGTGGCAGCAGTATCAAGGCGATGCGCTTTTGGTAATCGTGCCGCGCCATCCCGAGCGCTTCGATGCCGTGGCCGAAGGCGCGGCGGCGCTCGGCCTGCGCGTGCAGCGGCGCAGCGACGAAGCCGCCGTGCGCCCCGACACGCAAGTGTGGCTGGGCGACAGCATGGGCGAGCTGTTCTCCTACTATCTGGCCGCCGATCTGGCCTTTGTGGGCGGCAGCTTGGTGGACACCGGCTGTCAAAACATCATCGAACCCATCGCCTGCGGCAAGCCTGCCCTGTTCGGCTATTCCACCTACAACTTCGCCGCCGCCTGCGCGGGCGCATTGGCCGCCGGCGCCGCGCTTCAGGTAGCCACCCCCGCCGAATGGTATGCCGCCGTACAACACTGGCTGGCGAACCCCGCCGAACGCGAACGCTTCTCCGCCCAAGCCGCCGGCTTTATCCAAGCGCACCAAGGCGCCAGCGAGCGGATTGCCGAAGCCGTGTGCGCGGCTTTGGACGAGGCTACCTGAAAACGGAGCGAAGCGAAGTTTCTGAGAAGCTAAAACGCCAGCTTCAACGAAGTTAAAACAAGGTTTCCGAAAGAAGCTGAGTTTCTGTGAAGCTAACGTTTCAGGTAGCCCCATAGCATGATGCCAAAAGGACGATGAGATGGAACAAAGTAAGCTGCAGACAACCGTTCCCGCCAAACCGCCTTACCCGTGGCGGGTGCCGATGATTTACGCCTTATTGGGCGGGCCGTTGGGGGCGTGGCTGTTGGCTTGTTACTACTTATGGCTGCAAAGCGGCTGGCTTTCCCGAGCCGGTTTGGCTGAGGTGATGGGCGCAATGTGGGGATTGGTGCTGTGGGGATATGTGTTCGGCGGCATTCCCGCGCTGCTTACCGGCTTGCTGTCCATGCGGCTGCGCCTGCACCGCACGGCAAAAGGTGTGGCCTGCGCGGTGGTGACGGGTGCGGTGCTGTCATTGTTATGGTTTGTAGTAATAAACTGGGATGTCAGCACGTTGTATAGCCACTCGCAAACATTGTTGATGAAAATGCTGGTTATAATGAGCTGCGGCGCGGCCAGCTCGCTGATTTTGTCGGCATTTCTGCCCAAACCGCAGCTGCAATAAATCGGGTATCCATACCCGGCTTACAGGCTACCTGAAAGCATGAGCCGCAATGAAATGAAGATTTTCAGGTAGCCTTTCCCCCTATTTCTCCGTTCCAAAAGAAAGGTCTTCCCATGCCTCTCCACCATCATCTCCCTGCCGCGCGCTATTCCGAAGCCGTGGTGGCCAACGATTTCGTTTTCCTCTCCGGCCAAGTGCCCGCCAACCCTGAAGCCGATATCGAAGCGCAAACCGCCGATGTGCTGGCGCAAATCGATCGGATTCTGGCCGATTGCGGCTCCGACAAGGCGCATATTTGCGAAGCGGTAATCTATCTGCCCGATATGGCCGACTACGCGGGCATGAACCGGGTGTGGGATGCCTGGGTGGCGCCCGGCAAAGCTCCTGCCCGCGCCTGTGTGCAGGCCGCGCTGGCGGATGCGGGCTGGAAAGTGGAAATCAAGATTACGGCGCTGCAGCGCACCGCATGACAGCAGCGGCCTTCTGCCGTACAATCCGCGCGGTTTCTGTTTTATATGGTTAGGGAGTGTTGATCACTTCTGGTTTCCGCGTCTTTATTGCCCCAGCGGCATCTTCCGCGCTGGAAATCATTGCAAGGTGTCCAGCCTTACTGCGGTTTCCGCCTTGAATCTGCCGCCTTGGGGGCAAAAACCCACTGGGAAAAGTGGTTGCCAGCAGCCCCTAAAGCATTTATCCCTTTTTTGCAACGGCATCTTGCTTGGTGTGCAAGAGAGGCTTCGGCCAACAGCTGCTTCAGGCTACCTGAAACCGGCAAAACTACGGAACGATATGGTTTATCAGAGAAAATTCATTAAAGAAGTATCACAAACGGCGATGGGCGTATTCGTGCTGCTCTTGGCCACATTGGTGGCGGTGCAGGCGGTGAAGCTGTTGGGCGGCGCGGCCGGCGGCAAGGTGGCGGCAGACGCGGTGGCCACGCTGGTGGCATTTTGGACGGTGGCGCTGATGCCCATCGTGCTCATCCTCACCGCCTATATCAGTGCGCTTACCGTGCTTTCCCGCTATTGGCGCGACAGCGAAATGGCGGTGTGGCTCTCGTCCGGCCTGTCGCTTTACGGCTGGATTAGGCCATTGATGGCGTTTGCCGTGCCTTTCGCCCTGCTCACGGCATTGGTGTCGATGCTGGTGATGCCGTGGGCGGATGCGCGCAGCCGCGAATTTGCTGAAGTGCTGAAGCGGCGGCAGGATACTTCTATGGTGCGCCCGGGTGTGTTTCAGGAGTTTGGTGGCAGCACGCCACGCGTGTATTTTGTGGAAAAATTCGATGCCGGCAGCGGCGAGGCGGCCAATCTGTTTATCCGCGAACAAAACCCGCAGGGGCGCGACACGCTGATTACCGCCGAACGCGGCCGCTTTGCCGAAGCCGACAACAAGCGCACGCTGGAACTGTTTAACGGCCGCCGCTACAGCGGCACGCCGGGTATGGCGGATTACGATGAAGTATCGTTTGAGCGCCTGCATTTGGTGGTGGGCACTGCGCCCAAGCTGGTGCAGCGCGATATCCACCGCCGCACCGTGCCAACGGCCAAGCTGTGGGGCAATACCAACCCCGACTTGCGCGGCGAATTGATGTGGCGCATCACCATGCCGGTGAGCGTGCTGATTTTGGCGCTATTGGCACTGCCGCTTTCCTATATGGACAACCGCAGCGGCCGCAGCTACAGCCTCTTAAGCGCCATCGGCATGTTTCTGCTCTATCAAAACGGCCTCACGCTGGTGCGCGACGGCATCAGCAGCGGTAAGATTCCGCTGTGGCCGGGTTTGATTGTGCCGCATCTTTTGATGCTGATGTTGGCCGTATTGCTGTTGCGCGTGCGCAGCCAGCCCTCGCGACCATTTTGGCAGGCTTTGCGCCTGGCCTTGGGAGGCAAACCGGCATGAAACTGCTCACCCGCTATCTGATCCGCCGCTTGGGCACGGCCACGTTGTATGCGCTCTTGGCCTTAGTGGTGCTGTTCTCGTTTTTTGAAGTGATTAACGCCGTAGACGATGTGGGCGACGGCAACTACACCGTGCTCACCCTGATTCTGTATGTGGGTATGCGCCTGTTCGGGCATATGTATACCCTACTGCCGCTGGCCGTGCTCATCGGCTGCCTGGCCGCCTTGAGCCAGCTCGCCTCCGCCAGCGAATGGACGGTTATCCGCACCAGCGGCGCTTCTCTCAAGCGCATCATTGCCACCGTGGCTTCAGTAGGCTTGCTGGCTGGGCTGCTCGGCGTGGCTTTGGGCGAATGGGTTGCCCCCTATATGGAACAACGTGCCGAGCGGCTGCGCCTGCATGCCGTACAACAAACTGTGAGTCTGGGCGGCAGCGGCCTGTGGTTTCGGCAGGGCAGCGACAACATCAACGTGCGCGAAATGCTGCCCGACGGCCGCCTGCTCGGCATCCGCATCTACCGCTATAACCAACATGCCGCACTGGAATCCGCTTGGCAAGCCTCCGAAGGCCGTGTAAACGGCAACGGCACTTGGACGCTCAAACAGGTGGCGCGCACCCATATTGCTGCCGAACGCACCCAAACCGAGCAGCTTGCCAGCGTAGAATGGCCCAGCGACGTGGGCGTGGAGCTACTCGGCGTGCTTTTGGTGGACACCGACCAAATGTCGGCCCGCAGCCTGAAAATGTATATCGACCACCTACAAAGCAACGGCCAGCAAACCGCCGCCTATGCCACCGTTTGGTGGCGCAAGCTGCTCTACCCGCTGATTTGCACGGTGATGGCCTTGGTGGCGCTCGCCTTCACGCCGCAAAGCTCGCGCCACGGCAACATCGGCGTGCGCCTGTTTCTCGGCATCTGCCTCGGCCTCGCCTTCCACTTCGCCGGCCTGCTCTCCGGCTATGTCGCCCAACTCTCCAGCATGCCGCCCTTCGGCGCCGCCATCCTGCCCGGCACGGTATTTGCCATCGCTGCCGCTTGGCTAATTAGGCGGCAGGAAGTGCGTTGAGAAAAGGCTACCTGAAAATAGGCTACAGTATTTTTCAGGTAGCCTCAGGTTTCGGTTCAGCAGCGTATGTTTTGAAAAAGGGAAACCAATATGGCCGGATCATTCAGCTGCGGATTAGGTTTTTGGAACATTGATTCTCTACCTGAGTTCCGCAAAGACCTGCCGAAATACAAAAGCAAAATCCACGAATTAGACCGTATCCAGATTATCGAAGGGGCTGATTTAAAGGTCATTCTGCCTGTTTTATGGGAAGAAGTGCTGCAGCAGCATCCGTCTACCCATCTGCGTTTTTATCTGTATCGAGATTTCGATGTAGATTGGATTGCTGACTTTCCCGGGCTACAAAACCTGTCGCTTGAAGTCAGCGTGGGCAACATCAACAATTTGGAAAAACTGGCTAAGTTTGAAAATCTGCACACCTTGGCTTTGAAAGCCAACAAGGGCTTCGGCAGTTTGGATTTCCTCAATGGCGTAAATCCGAATCTGCAAAACCTGTATTTGGATTCCGAAACCAAATCTGCCAAATCAGATTTGAGCGTGCTCACCCGTTTTCAGCACCTAAAAACGCTATATCTCCAAAAGTTGGAGAAAAATTTAGACAAAGCCCTACCCGAGCTGCAAGAGCTGGAAGCGCTCGTACTGCGCAGTATTTCCAAGCCTAAAAGCCTCGATTTTGTGGCCGGCCTGAACAATCTGCAATACCTCACCCTGCAACTATGCGGCTTTGAAAACATAGATGCTGCCGCGCAGCTGCCCATGTTGAAATATTTGCAGCTGTGGCGGCTGCCTAAGCTGAAAAACTTGGATTTTGTATCGCAAATGCAGAATTTGCAGTTTCTGTTTGTGGAAACCTTAAATGGCATCACACGCTTTCCCCAAGTAGCCGGTTTGCAGAAGCTGCGTCGGGTGAAGATTACTTCCTGCAAAAACCTGTTCAATTTCAGCGAGGTAGCACACAGCCGCTCCATCCGCGAGTTTGCCATCCAAAATGCCATGCAGCTGGATTTGAATATCTACCTCCCGCTTATCGAAAACCGACACATTGCACAACTGGGCATCGGCCACGAAAAGGTGGCCACGCAAAACGCAATGCGGGCACTTGCCCAACAGCACGGCTGCGAACAGATTGTGGTGTATATGTATCCGGAGTTCGAGCCGTTTGTGTTTGAAGACTAGGGGCATTCGTTGCCCGCATATTGAATTTGAAAACTCCCTTTCAGGTAGCCTCAGCACAGCTAAAGGCTACCTGAAAACAGGCTAGGAGCGCTTTCAGGTAGCCTCTCCAACCATAAAGTAATCAAGGAAAAACTATGTTTACAGGAATCGTACAAGGCTTGGGCGAAGTACTGGCCGTCGATCAGCGTGCGCCCGATTTCCGCAGCCACACCGTGCGCCTGCCCAAGGGCGCGGATGCCGATTTGCGCGTGGGCGCATCGGTGGCGCACAACGGCTGCTGCCTCACCATCACCCGCGTACACGAAAACGGCGTGGCAGATTTCGACCTGATGGGCGAAACGCTGGCCAAAACCAATTTGGGCACGTTGCAGCCGGGCGACAAAGTAAACATCGAGCGCGCCGCCCGCTTCGGCGACGAAATCGGCGGCCACAGCATGAGCGGCCACATCACGGCCACCGCCGAAATCAGCCGCATCGAAACCCACGGCTTGAACCGCACCGTGTGGTTCAGGCTACCTGAAAACCTGAAAGGCTATGTTTTCTCTAAGGGATTCATCGGGCTGGACGGCTGCAGCCTCACCATCGGCACGGTAAGCGACAGCGAATTTAATGTCCACCTCATCCCCGAAACCCTGAGCCGCACGCTGTTTGGCAGCCGCCGGGCGGGAGAGCGGGTGAATGTGGAAATCGATCCGCAAACGCAGGTGATTGTGGACACCGTAGCAAGGATTTTGGCGGAAAAGGACAACGCATGATGCCGCTGCCGCCGCAGGTGCCGCGCCGGGGCGGCGGAATCAGCCGCCGTGTGGCGGCCGCTTTACTCCGGCTGTTGGGCTGGCGCATCGCAGGCAGCGTGCCGGATGTGGCCAAATGCGTGGTGGTGGCCGTGCCGCACACGTCGAATTTCGACGGGCTGTATGTGTTGCCTGCTCTGTTGGCTTTGGATTTGAAAATGAGCATCTTCGGCAAGAAAAGCCTGTTTGCCGTGCCCGGCTTGGCGGCATTTTTGCGCTGGGCGGGCGTGATGCCGCTGGATAGGGAACGCGCCGGCGGCGTAGTGGACGAAGCCGTGGCCGCCTTCCGCCGCAATGAGCAGCTGTTTCTCGGCATTTCGCCGGAAGGCACACGCCACGCTGCGCCCAAATGGAAAAGCGGCTACTGGCGGATTGCCCGCGGCGCCAGTGTGCCGGTATTGCCGGTGGCGATCGACTACGGGCGGCGCGAAGTGCGCTTCCTGCCGCTGTTTACCCCCACCGCCGACATGGCCGCCGACCACGCCGCACTGGCCGCGCTGTTTCGCGGCATCGAGCCGAAGCATAAACATCGTTTGTCTTGGCCGCTGCGTGAAGCCCAGACGGCTGAAACCGATTGATGATATATGGAGATTACACTTAGCCCCATCGGCCGCCTCGAAACGCCGTTTAACGACATCGCCGATATGCCGATACAGCCGTCTGTGCTGGCCGACACGCGCGGCAAAGCCGTGCTGGATGAAAAATTTGTGCCTGGCTTAAAGGATTTAGACGGCTTCTCGCATATCATCCTGCTGTTCTTGCTGCATAAAATATCCGGCTATCAGCTGGAGGTGGTGCCGTTTATGGACACGCTGCCGCACGGCATTTTCGCCACCCGCTCGCCCAAACGGCCAAACCGTATCGGCATGTCGATTGTGCGCGTGGAAAGCGTGGTCGGGAATATCGTGCATTTCAAAGGCGTAGATATGCTCAACGGCAGCCCGCTGCTCGATATCAAGCCCTACTATTCTTATTTCGACCAGCAAACCCAGGTTCGAAATGGCTGGCTGGAAGGGAAAACGCTGCGCCCGGAAAATTTGCGTTCCGACAAACGCTTTGAATCGTGAGCCCGCCCACTCAGCACAAAATGCCTTGAATACCCAAAAATCGTGCTTAATCATTGCCCGTACAACTCCTCCAACCAAGCCAGCCAATGCCGCTGGCAAGGAAGCCGTGCTTTGATCGCCGCTGAAACCGATTGATATGACAGACACCCCCACCGTTCCCGACTATCTGCGCCACATCCACGTGGTGCTCACCCGCACCAGCCATCCCGGCAACATCGGCGCCGCCGCCCGCGCCATGAAAACCATGGGCTTGAACCGCCTCACCCTAGTCGCACCCAACCTGATGGCCACGCCGATGACCCCCGAGCCGCCTACTTTCGATGCCGCCCAGGCTGCCGCGTTCCAGCTGCCGGAAGAAAGCTTCATTCTCGCTTCCGGCGCGCGCGACGTGCTGGAGCAGGCGCAAATTGTGGCCAGCTTAGATGAAGCGCTGGCCGACACCGTCTTGAGCTGCGCCCTCACCAGCCGCCGCCGCGAACTCTCCGCGCCGCTGCACACCCCGCGCGAACTCGTGCCCGAGCTACTGCAGGCTGCGCAGCAAGGTTTTCAGGTAGCCCTCGTATTCGGCAACGAAACTTTCGGCCTGAATATTGATGAAGTGCAACGCTGCAACCGCCTGCTCACCATCAGCGGCAATCCCGCCTATTTCTCGCTCAACCTCGCCCAGGCCGTGCAAGTGGTGTGCTACGAAATTTTCAGCCAAACTGGCATCGGCATGAGCCAGCTGCAGCAAGCACATACGCCCGCCACCCAAAGCCAAACGCGCGGCATGGTGGACCACTTGGAGCAAATCATCGAGCAAACCGGCTTTGCCAACCGCCGCAACCAAGAGCGCATGATGCGCCGCCTGCACAGCCTCTTCGACCGCGCCTCTCCCAGCCGCGAAGACATCGACCTGCTGCGCGGCTTGTGGAACAGGATTTCGCAGCGGCTGAAAGATTAAATGGCGCTTTTATAGTGGATTAACAAAAATCAGGGCAAGGCGACGAAGCCGCAGGCAGTACGGATAGAACGGCAAGGCAACGCCGTACTGGTTTAAACTTAATCCACTACAGTGCAAAAGGCTACCTGAAACTTTCAGGTAGCCTTTCCTTTTTCCATTACCAGCCTACAACGTTAGAACGAACGCCCAAACTGGATAAACACGTTGCCTTTGCGGTAGGGATAGAAGAAGTGGTTGCTGTTTACCCGCTGCCAGGTGCCCACCAGCTGCGGGGTGATGCCGGCGAATTGCAGTTTGCGGTGGGAGAGCACCAGGCTGGCGGCAAGCTCGTGGTCGCGGCGGGTGATGCGGAACAGGTCGGGGGCGTCGTAGCTGCGGTGGCCGGCGCTGATTTGGGCGGAGGTGGTGAGCCCCCAGCCCCATTGCTGCGTCCAGCCCAAGCGCAGGCCTTTGCGGGTGTAGGATTCGCTGTTGTCTTCGGCGGTTTTGCGCAGCCAGTCGAGGCCGAAGCTGAAATATTGGGTGGGGCTGCGCACGAAGAGCCAAGTGCCGGAAGCGGTGTAGCTGTCGCCGTCGAGCCAGCGGCGGCGGTCGTGGCGCTGCTCGCCGATTTCAAGCGCGCTCAATATTTTATGGCGCGGGGTGAGCCAATATTGCCATTCGGCGCGCACGCCGACTTCGCGCGAGTATTTGTGTGTGCCATACCAGCGGCGCTCGTAATAAGGGGTAACGGCGGCTTCGGCACGGGCGGTTTTGTAGGCGGGGCCGCTGCTGAGGCGGGCGATTTGGTCGTCGTATTTGTGGTTATTCCAATAGAATTTGCCGTAGTCGTCGAGGCTGAGCCGCCAGTAGAGGTTGCCGTGTACGTTCCAGTCGCGATCGGCGTTGAGGCGGTAGGCGAAGCCTTGGGCGGACTCGGGCTCGGGCAGTGTCCATACGCCGCGCGAGGTGCGGATTTCGCGCTCGCGTCCGGCGTTGTTTACATTGCTGTCGCTGATGAAGTTTACGCTGCCGCCGAAGCTCCAGCGGTCGCGTTTGCGCAGGGCTTCCAGGTATTGCCCGGCAAGCTGTTGCAGCTCGGGCGCGAGATTGGGAGTTTGGCGGAAATGTTCGAACTCTTGCCGCGCATCTTTGTCGGCACGATTTTCAAACAGACTTTGCGCCAGCGAAAGGCGCACCGGCGGGATATCGGGATCGGCGGCCAGCACGGCGCGGTAGAGGCCGATGGCGCGCTGGTAGTCGCCCTTGGCACGGGCAATCAGCGCCTGTGCCAAAGCCACCAGCAGCGCATCGTGCGGCCCGGGCAATTCGAGATAAATCGGCAGCAGCAGTGCCGCGCCGTCGGCATTGTGGGTGAGCACGGCATAGCTGAGCGCCTGTTGCAGCAGCTCGGGGCGCTGGAGCAATTCTTCGCGGCTCATTTGCAGGCGTTTGTCGGGCTGAGTGTTGGCAGGAGCGGGCGCAGCCTCCACCTGCGGCGCGGCCGCTGGCGTGATGTCGAAGCCGGTATCCGGCTCGGTTTCCAGCCTGTCTGCCGGCAGATCGGCCAAGGCTACCTGAAAAGGCAACAGCAGCAGGCAGGCGGCCAGCCGCGGCTTGTTCTGTATTCTCATCCAACGCTTTCTTTGCGGCAAAATCTATAAACGGGCGGATTATAGCGGATTCAATATGCCCGCCAAACCTGAACTAACATTTGTAAAACGCAGGAAATGATAATGACTCCACTCGGCCACAACCGCCTTTTTGTGGACAAAATGGCGAATTTCTCGTCTGTTTTCAAGCAGATTTAGCTGTTCTGGCTTAACCATTTATATCCTTTTTTACAAATTTTATATTCAAAAAAGAACGTAAATTTTCTTGCCTAAATTAACCAACAAACCAGCTTTTCACTACCAATAAATATCAAACTATTTGATATTCGTCATATTTCCTGCCAAGCGCCGTGTTATACTGTATCCAATCCAAATAGTATTCCCTGCAACAAAACGAAAGGATTTGACATGCAAAAGCATCACATTCTTTACATTGCCATCACTGCCCTTACCCTAGGCGGCTGCGGCAGCGCCGGTAACTCACTGGCCAATGCGATTACTGATCCGTTTACACCCAAAGAAGGCGGTTATCGCCAACTGAGCAATATCGGCTCGGATGAGTTCACCCACACAGGTCTACTGCCCACCATAGGCAGTAGACAGGCATCGACTATCAGGATTACAGACGACCAATTCATCGGCACACAGAATCATGAAAAAGACTACTCCAGCCGCGATACAATCCCTATCGGCCACAAACGGCAGAACGCCTTCACCTCCCTGCCCTATGTGCTGAAAGATAGCAGTGGGAACCAAATGGAAAGCGGCGTTTTGGAAGTTTACAAACAGGCCTACTCCGCCGTGGTGGGCGCGCAACTGCACAACAGAATCGAGCCCGGCCATCCGGCCACGCCAACCCGCGACTTCTATGTTCGCTCCATCCAAGGTGAATTCACCAGCAATCTGCCCACCCAAGGCATCATCACCTATAAAGGCCGGGCAATGACAGGCTCGGTTACCGGCTCAGCTGACCACAGCAATGGTTTGAACTATCAAATTGATTACGGTGCAAGAAAAGGCCACGGCTCGATTACCGGCTTAAACGGTTTCGGCAATATTGATTTGGCAGAAGCACCGATTACCCAAAACCCGCATGGTCATAATGTGATTAACGGCGCAGCCAATTCTGCCACACACGGGGCGGGTAATTACGAGCTCGGCATTTTTGGTCCGCAAGCCAATGAAATTGCCGGTAAGGCACATTTCAACAATCAGCCGAACAAGGAAGTCGGTTTCGCCGGCGGACGGGTAAATTAACCCTGCTTGAAGCGGTGGCTGACAAGTTTTGCTCATGCGTTTTTGCTCAACTTTCCCTCTGAAACGCGCCAACCCTGAACCACGAAACCCCAGCCATCGCCAAAAGGCTACCTGAAATCCCAGTAGATTTTCAGGTAGCCTTTCCTACATCCGGCATGTACAAAACATTCAAGCGTTTTGTTCGCCCACAGCGGCATCGGCAGCCTTACGGCTGTGTACGGCAATGTAGCCCATGGGTTTGGCCGGGTCATTGAAGGTGCAGTACATGCGTTTGAAAGTTTCGCGGTTTTCGGCTTTGAGCGCGTTTTTCACGATTTGGAAGGCACGCCGCCAGCCTTCGTCGTAAATCAGGCCCTTGGGCGAGAGCAGGGTCATGCCGCCGCTGATGGTGGTGATGTCGCGGAAGCCGCTGCGGTGGAAAAGATCGGTCCAGGCGCTTTCGGTGAGCGGGGTAACTTTTACTTGGATGGTGTCGCGCAGGCGTTCCACGGCTTCTTCGGTGTTGTGCTCGCTCACCACCACATCGTGCGTGAGCAGCACGCCGCCGGGCTTGAGCACGCGGAAGTATTCGGCCACCGCCATTTCTTTATTGGCCAGCGGCAGCATGGTGAGCATGGCTTCGTTGATGACGACATCGAAGCTGTTATCGGGGAAGGGCAGCTCGGTGGCGTTGGCGTGCTGCACCTGCACCAGATGTTCCAGCCCGGCGGCGCGGATGTTTTGCCGGGCCTTATTCAATGCGTTTTCGTCCAAATCCACGCCGGTGATGTGGCAGCCGAAACGCTGCGCCAGCCCTACGGCGGTGGTGCCCATATTGCAGGCCACTTCGAGCACCTGCGTGTCGGGGGCGAAGCGGGTTTGGTTGATCAGCCATTCGGTGGCGAAACGGCCGCCGGGGCGCAGGCGGGTTTTGCCGAGGCGGGCGAGGAAATGATGGCCGGTTTGGTCTTTCTTCATAAAATTCTCCTGTGTGGATGCGGTGAGCGGGGCTGCCGTGCCCAAGGGCTTGCGTGTAGAAGATTCAAATAAGAATGCTGTACGTTGTTTCGCCTTACCCATTCTTATTTTGGTTCACTGCATATCATGCCACGCAAACGATTTGGCAAAAGGCTACCTGAAAAACAGACGGCGGTTTCAGCCACACACGCGGATGCACGGCGGCTGGCGGCAGTTTTGGGGAAATGGAGAAGTGGTTTGAAGCGCCGATGAATAATGATGTTGTTTTATGTGGCACGGAGGTGTTTATACTGCAAAAGTGTGTTCACAGCAAGCAGCAGGCTACCTGAAAAAAGGCTACCTGAAACGCCCTAGTGGGTTTCAGGTAGCCTTTTGTGCGGCGGGCTGCCGCCTTAGTCGAACAGATCGTTTTTCAAATCGCGCAGTTTGTCCATAAACGATTTCTGGCGCGGGGTTTGGGCGCGGTCGAGGCCGGTGGAGATTTTTTCAAACTCTTCCAGCAATTCGCGCTGGCGATCGGTGAGATTGACCGGGGTCTCCACCACAATGTGGCAATACAAATCGCCCATCGAGGAAGAACGCAGCGATTTCATGCCCTTGCCTTTCACGCGCATGCGGCGGCCGGTTTGGGTTTCTTTCGGAATATTCAGCTTCACACGGCCGTTGAGCGTGGGCACTTCCACTTCGCCGCCCAGAGCGGCGATGGTGAAACTCACAGGCAATTCGCAATGCAAATCCAAGCCGTTACGCTCGAAGATTTCGTGGCGGCGGATATGCACCACCACATACAAATCACCGGCCGGGGCACCGTGCGAGCCGGGCTCACCCTCGCCGGAAAGGCGGATGGGCTGCTCGTTTTCGATACCGGCAGGAATGTTCACATCCAGCGTTTTGCGGCTCTTCACGCGGCCTGCGCCGTGACATTTAACGCACGGCTCTTTGATTTCACGGCCGGAGCCGCCGCAGGTGGGACAGGTTTGCTGCAGCTGGAAAATAGCCTGGCGCACGTGCACCACGCCGGAGCCGTGGCAGGTGGAGCAGGTGGTGGCGGAGGTGCCGGGTTTGGCGCCGGAGCCGTGGCAGATGTCGCACTCTTCATGCGAGGGGATGGTGATGCGTTTTTTGCTGCCGGCTGCGGCTTCTTCCAGCGTGATTTCAATATCGTAACGCAGGTCTTTGCCTTGGAAGTTTTGCTGACGCGTGCCGCCCCCACCGCCGAACATCTGGCTGAAAATATCGCCAAAATCGAAGCCGGCCGCGCCACTGAAACCACCAAAGCCGCCGGCATTGCCGTCTACCCCGGCTTGGCCGAATTGGTCGTAGCGGCTGCGTTTTTCGCGGTCGGAAAGGATTTCGTAGGCTTTTTGGATGGTTTTGAATTTCTCTTCCGCTTCCTTATTGTCGGGGTTGCGGTCGGGATGGTATTTCATCGCCAGCTTGCGGTAGGCCTTTTTAATTTCGTCGTCGGAGGCATCGCGGGAGACGCCGAGGGTTTGATAATAATCTTGATCGCTCATGGTTGCTAATGGATAAATAAACAGTTTGCCGCGCAAGATTAGGGCGGGAACGGGAAAAACAAGTTCTCAAGTAGATTAACTTTGCTTCCGGCTGCGGGCGGCGCAACGTGGGAATCTGCCACACCGCCCCGCTCGCGCAAATTCACCCGTTTTAGCTATCGCGGAAAACAGGATTTTCAGGTAGCCTTAGCGGCTTCCGCAGCTATGTAAAGAAACGCCATGCCCAACACCATCTATCTGGCCTCGGCCAGCCCGCGCCGCCGCGAAATTTTGGCTTCATTAGGTTTCCAACCCGTGCTGCTGCCGGCAGAAATCGACGAAACGGCGCTGCCGGGCGAAGCGGTGGCGGATTATGTGTCGCGGATGGCACGGCAGAAAAACGCGGCAGCACGGCAACTGGCAACTCAACGCGGCCTTGCCCTGGCACAACCGCTGTTGAGCGCCGATACAGTAGTGGCGCTGGACAATGCCATTTTGGGCAAACCGCGCGATGCGGCGCACGCCCGCGAGCTGCTGGAAAGCCTTTCCGGGCGCGAACACCAAGTGTGGACGGCGGTGTGCGTGTCGCTCGGCGGCCAAACGCTGGAGGCGGCACAGCGCAGCGATGTGCGGTTTAAAGAACTGAGCGTGCAGGAAATCGCGGCCTATATTGCCAGCGGCGAACCGCTGGATAAAGCCGGCGCATACGGTATCCAAGGCATTGGCGGCGTGTTTGTGGCGCATCTTGCCGGCAGCTTCAGCGGCGTGATGGGGCTGCCCGTGTTTGAAACCGTGCAGCTGCTGCACCAATTGGGTGCGCCCGTGCCGCCGTTTGCAGAGGCCATAGTGAATTAACAAAAACCAGTACAGCGTTGGCTCGCCTTGCCGTACTATCTGTACTGTCTTCGGCTCGCCGCCTTGTCCTGATTTTTGTTAATCCACTATAGCTGAAACCGTATTGCCGCATGATTTAAGGGCTACCTGAAAGCCTGCCGTTTTTCAGGTAGCCTTCCCCGTTTAACCAACCCCAACCTTCAAACCAATAATCGACACATCATGAATCTGCTTTCCAAAAACCATCCCGTTTGGGGCATGGCCTTCCGCCCCTTCTACCCGCTGGCCTCCCTCTACGGCACGCTTTCCATCCTGCTGTGGAGCTTCGGCTATCAAGGCACGGCCGCGCTGCCCAATTACTTTTGGCATGCCCACGAAATGATTTGGGGCTATGCCGGCGCGGTGGTGGTGGCCTTCCTGCTCACGGCGGTGGCCACCTGGACGAAACAGCCGCGCACTTGGGGCGCGCCGCTGATGATGCTGGCACTGCTGTGGCTGTTGGCGCGCGCGTTTGCCTTTGCCGCGCCGCTCACCCTGGCCGGTGGCATCGCGGGCGTGGCGTTCTATTGGCTTGCGGCCTGGTATATGGGCGTGGCCGTGGTGCGCAGCCGCAACAAGCGCAATTATTTGGCGGTGGCCGCGCTGTTTATGTTCGGCCTGTTGCAGGCGCTGTTTCATTGGCAGCTGGCACGGCATAATTTCTCCGCGCTCGCCGGCGGGCTGTTTGCCGGGCTTTCCGTGATGGCCGGCTTTATCGGGCTGGTGGGGATGCGCGTAATCCCGTTCTTCACCGCCAAACGGCTCGGCTGCGAGCAGGTGGGCAGCCATCCTTTGGTGATGACGGCTTCTTTGGTGGTGCCGCTGGCCATGGCTCTGCTCTACGGTTTGCAGGCGGTGCTGCCGCCTTCGGCAGCTGATGCGGCGCTGGCTGCCGCAGCCGTGCTCAGCATAGCGGCTGGGTTGCTGGATATCGTGCAAACCGTGCGCTGGTGGCGGCCGGAAGTGGCTAAAGAGCCGATGCTGTGGATTCTGTTCGCGGGATTCCTGCTCACCGGCGCGGGGCTTACCGTGATGGGCTTGGGGCATTGGCTGCCGCGCTGGCAGAGCCTGGGCGTGCATTTGGTGGCCGTGGGCGGCATCGGGCTGATGACGGTGGGCATGATGGTGCGCACCGCGCTGGGGCACACCGGTCGGCCGCTCTACCCTGCGCCCGCCGCCATGCCGCTGGCGTTTTGGCTGATGGTGGCCGCCGCATTGGCACGTGCCGCCACGGCTGTGTTGATGTATCTGTATCCGGCTGCCTACCAGCCCGGCCTGTGGCTCTCCGGCCTGCTGTTTGCCGCTTCACTGCTGCTCTACACCTGGCGCTACCTGCCCTGGCTGACCGCGCCACGGGTAGACGGCAAAGAAGGCTGAGTTGCAGGCTACCTGAAACCGCGCCGGCATTTTTCAGGTAGCCTTTGGCTGGCTTATAGAGGCTACCTGGAAACAGAATAAACGCTGTTTTCCATCAAACACCAAACGCAAACAGGGCGGGCAAAGATTGCCCACCCTGTTTTTTAGATGCAGCAATAGCCGTGAGCCCGCAGGCTGAGGCTACCTGAAACCGCCAACTCAATGATGGCTGCTGCCGATCTCGAAGGTTAGCGTGGCATAAGCAGCCAGCTGGCCGCACACTGCTTGGTCGGAAAAATCGGTTTTGTGCACCACGCGCACTTTCCAGCTGCCTTGGCGCAGCGGGATGATGCCCACTGTGCCGTCGGCGCGGGTAGTGTCGGAGAACGCCTGCGGCTCAAGGCGGTGTGATTTGTCGGCCGGGTCGCGGTGGGAGAAACCGTCAAACGTGGCCACCACCGTGGCATCCGGCAGCGGCTCGCCACGGAACAACACCCGCACCGGCAATACTTCGCCCACCCGCACATTGGCCGGGTTTTCCAGCGGCACAATCTCCAGCAAATCGCCCACCGGCCGGCTGATCAGCTCCTTACTCGCACTTTCGTGCCCCACGTTCACCACCGCTTTGCCAAACATGCTGGTTTGTTCGCAATAAGTGGCATCTTTCATCTGCGTCAGGTTTTGACGCTGCCAGCCCGCCGCATTGCGCGACCAGAAAGTCGGGCGGTATTGCGCCAACAACAGGTAGCTGCCATCGGCCACCGCACGCGGCGTTTCAAACTGATAATTATGCTGCCCGCGCTGTACCAAATCGATTTTCCCCTGCGGCGTGAGCAATTGCAGCGGCTTGGGAAACAACGTCAAACGGTCGGCCGCAATCGGCTCCAACTCGGGATAGTGCCCATAGCCCAGCTCGGCCTTCAACACCTCGCCGCCATGCGTGTGCGCAGCATTCACCCACACCTCATGGCCGTGCGCGGCCACCGATAAACCGGCCAACAGCACGGCAGACAATAAATGGCGGAACATAAAAACTCCTTTACAGATTGTTTACACAGACGGTGTGTTATACCATAACTATTTGGTTCAGGAAATATAGCCAACACATTTATTGCCTCCTGCGGTGTTAACGAGCCTAGCAGGAAAACACCGATCGCTTCAGCTAACACAGGCCATGCCATCCAGGCTACCTGAAAATGCTGCAAAAACCGCCCTGCCCTGCCGCCGCTCTTCCCGCGCGGCACGGCTTGCGTGTAAGATGCGCAACGGCAACAGCCCCATACCAACATTCATCATCATGCAAGGCAAACCAAACTGGAAACAATACCGGCAGCAGCTGCAGGCAAAGCTGCAAGCCCTGCGGCCAAAACGGCAAGCTAAGTCGAACGCCACGCCATCCAAATGGCGGGGAAACTTGCGCGCTCAGTGGCAGAAACTGCGGGGGAAACTGCGCACCCTGCCGCAGCAAGTGCGTGAAAAACCGCAGCTGTTGGCTGTAGCCGCCGTAGTGGCCGGCTGCCTGCTGCTCGCTTTCGGGCTTCTGGCCGGCGTCAGCCGCAAACACCCTGCTCCTGCCGCTGAGACTGCTGCTTCACAGGCTTCGGCACCCGCCGCTGGCAACGCATCCGGCATCGAAACAGCCACGGTATCGGTGGAACTGGTTACCCCCGAAGTGTCGGACGGCAATGCCGGAGACGACCCGCTCACCGCCGCCGAAGCCAATCCCGAGCCGGAACATGCCCTACCGCCCACCACCGCCGACCACATGAACCCCGTGTGTGAGACCTATTTCCAACGCGCCCGCGCCTGTTTCCGCCAAGCCCCCGACGGCCAGGCCGATGCACTGTTGCAATCGCTAGAAACCACACGCGGCGACCTCTCGCAATTAGATACCGAGGGCTGTGAAGTGGTGAGTCAACAGTTTGAAGAAATGGTGCAACAAATGGGCTGCGAACAAAAAGCCGCAGACAGCAAGCCGGCTGAGGCCAAACCGCCACCAACCAAACCTGCCGAAGCCAAACCGCAAGCTGCTTCGGCAGCGCATAAGCGTTGAAGCAACATGATCAAAAGGCTACCTGAAATGCTTGATTGGCTTTTCAGGTAGCCTTTTATGCGGCTCACATAACTATAGTGAATTAAATTTAAATCAGGACAAGGCGACGAGCCGCAGACAGTACAGCCAGTACGGCAAGGCGAGGCAACGCTGTACTGGTTTAAATTTGGGGCTGTACTAGATTAGCCCTAAATTCCACACCACTCCCGCAAGATTTTAAGCTGCCGGGATGGTGTGCCGAAGTTAAATCGAAATTCGCATTCTTTCAAGAACAGCGGGAAAGATTTGCGATCGATTCCGTTGTACTTGCGTAAGACGCGTTTTGCCTGATTCCAAAAGTTCTCAATGCCGTTGATGTGGTTCTGGCGGTCTGCAAATTCCTTGGAATGGTTGATGCGGTAATGGATAAAACCGCTCACGTCCAACTTGTCGTAACTGCTCAGACTATCGGTATAAACAATACTGTCCGGCATGATTTTCTGTTTGATAACAGGCATCAAAGTATCGGACTTGGCATTATCCACCACAACGGTATAGACCCGTCCGTTGCGTTTCAGAATGCCAAAGACAACCACTTTTCCTGCCGCACCGCGACCACGTCTGCCTTTACGCCGTCCGCCGAAATAGCTTTCGTCCAATTCGACAGAGCCATCGAAAACCTCATCGGCAGCCAAGGCCAAATGATGGCTGATGACCATACGGATTTTGCGGTAGAACAGGGCTGCCGAATTGGGATGGATACCCAAAATATCGGCGGCAGAACGGGCGGTAACTTCGAGTACAAAAAAGCGGAGCAGTTCTTTCTGTACTTTCTTCCTTAATTTGCAGTGTGTTATCTTCATATTTCGAGGGTAACATATCTGCTAATCTAGTACAGCCCCTTAAATTTTAATTCACTATAAAGTGCTTCACTGCATACCGCGCTAGCCCACTTTGCCGTACTGGCTGTACTGTCTGCGGCTCGCTGCCTGGTATGAATCAATCATTGCCCCAGCTATAGCAGGCTACCTGAAAACCAAACCCCCTCAGCCAGCCAAACCATCCGCCCACGAAAAAGGCTGAACCCGCTTATTACGGTTTCAGCCTTTTGCTTTTCAGGTAGCCTCTTATTCGGCTTCATCCACCTGCTCGTTCACTTGCGCTTCGTGATGCGCCTGCCACTGCGCACGGCGGCTGCGATGGTAAGTGAGCCCGGTACCGGCCGGGATCAGGCGGCCGACAATCACGTTTTCCTTCAAGCCGCGCAGGTCGTCTTTTTTGCCCATGATGGCGGCTTCGGTGAGCACGCGGGTGGTTTCCTGGAAGGAAGCCGCGGAAATGAAGCTGTCGGTAGAGAGCGAAGCCTTGGTGATACCCAGCAGGATGTTGTCGAAGCGTGCCGGTTCTTTGCCTTCGGCAACGGCGCGTTCGTTGGCCTGCATTACGTCGCCACGCTCCACCTGCTCACCGGTGATGAAACCGGTTTCGCCGGCGTCTGCAATGTTCACGCGGCGCAGCATCTGGCGGATGATCACTTCAATGTGCTTATCGGAAATGCGCACACCTTGCAGGCGGTACACTTCTTGCACTTCTTGCACGATGTAGCGTGCCAGCGCTTCGATGCCTTGCAGGCGCAGGATGTCGTGCGGATCAACCGAGCCGTCTACGATAATCTCGCCACGATTCACTACTTGGCCGTCGTGCACCAGAATCTGTTTCTCTTTGGAAATCAGGGTTTCGTGTGCCGCACCCTCCAAGTCGGTAATCACCAAACGCTGTTTGCCTTTGGTTTCTTTACCGAAAGACACCGTGCCGGTTACTTCGGCCAACATGCCGGCATCTTTGGGCACGCGGGCTTCAAACAGCTCGGCCACGCGCGGCAGACCACCAGTAATATCGCGGGTTTTGGAGGAAGCCTGCGGGATACGCGCCAGCACGTCGCCCTTGCCCACTTCCTGATCTTCGCGCACGGTAATCACTGCACCCACGGGGAAGGCCATAGAAACGGGGGTTTCGGTACCGGGCACGGTAACTTCTTCGCCGTTTTCGTCCGACAGTTTCACGGTGGGGCGCAGCAGCTTGCTGGTGCTGGAGCGGCGTTTGCCGTCGATCACCACCAAAGTGGAGAGACCGGTGATTTCGTCGGTTTGACGGGTAACGGTTACGCCTTCTTCCACGTTTTCAAAGCGCACACGGCCGGCGTATTCGGTAATCATCGGGCGGGTATGCGGATCCCAAGTGGCCAGGGTTTGGCCAGCTTTCACCGCAGAGCCATCCTGCACCAACAAAGTGGCACCATAGGGCACTTTGTGACGTTCGCGCTCGCGACCCACTTCGTCGTGAATCACCAGTTCGCACGAACGGCCGATCACTACCAATTCGCCTTTGTTGTTGGCCACATAACGCATCTGGCTGCTGAAACGGGCGGTACCGTTGGATTTGGCTTCCACTTGGCTGGCGGCGGCGGCACGGGAGGCGGCACCACCGATGTGAAAGGTACGCATGGTCAGCTGTGTACCGGGCTCACCGATGGATTGGGCGGCAATCACGCCCACGGCTTCGCCGGTGTTCACCAGTTTGCCGCGTGCCAAATCGCGACCGTAGCACTTGGCGCACAAACCATAACGGGTTTTACAGGTAATCGGGGTGCGGACTTTCACCTCATCCACGCCGGAGCGGTCGATCAGATCCACCAACTGCTCGTTGAGCAGGGTGCCAGCTTCCACCAAGGTAGCGCCGCTGGACGGATCCACCACGTCTTGCGCGGTTACTCGGCCCAAAATGCGATCACGCAGGGCTTCAATCACATCACCACCCTGTACCACGGCTTTCATTACGAAACCGTCGTTGGTGCCGCAATCGTCTTCCACCACCACCAAATCTTGGGTTACGTCCACCAGGCGGCGGGTCAGGTAACCGGAGTTGGCGGTTTTCAACGCGGTATCGGCCAGACCTTTGCGCGCACCGTGGGTGGCGATAAAGTATTGCAATACGGTGAGGCCTTCGCGGAAGTTGGAGGTAATCGGGGTTTCGATAATCGAACCGTCCGGCTTGGCCATCAAACCGCGCATACCGGAAAGCTGTTTAATCTGAGCGGCAGAACCACGCGCACCGGAGTCGGCCATCATGTAGATCGAGTTGAACGACTCCTGATCCACTTCTTTGCCTTCGCGGTCGATGACTTTCTGTTTGGAAAGGTTGTCCATCATCGCCTTGGCAATTTTATCGCCGGCACGGCCCCAAATATCCACCACTTTGTTGTAGCGCTCGCCGTTGGTCACCAAACCTTGGCGGTATTGGTCTTCAATTTCCTTCACTTCGGCGTTGGCTTCGGCCAAGAGCTTGGCTTTCTCTTTCGGCACTTCCATATCGTCCACGCAGATGGAGATGCCGCCTTTGGCTGCGAAGCTGAAGCCGGTGTACATCAGGTGGTCGGCAAAAATTACCGTATCGCGCAAGCCGCACAGACGGAACGAAGCGTTAATCAGGCGGGAGATTTCTTTTTTCTTCAGTGCCTTGTTGATGTACTCAAACGGTAGGCCTTTGGGCAGGATTTCGGACAATAAGGCACGGCCAACCGTGGTTTCGTAGCGGTTGGTAACCGGCTCGAACTCGTCTTGGTCGTTTTTCACCCATTCCTGCAAACGAACGGTGATTTTGGTGCCCAATTCCACCTGCTTGGTGTAGTAAGCACGGTGCACTTCTTTCACGTCGGAGAACAGGCTGCCTTCGCCTTTGCCGTTGATTTTGTCGCGGGTCATGTAGTAGAGACCCAATACGATATCTTGAGACGGCACGATAATCGGCTCGCCGTTGGCGGGCGAGAGCACGTTGTTGGAGGCCAGCATCAGGGTACGGGCTTCCATTTGTGCTTCCAGGCTCAACGGCACGTGTACGGCCATTTGGTCACCGTCGAAGTCGGCGTTGAACGCGGCGCACACCAAGGGGTGCAGCTGAATGGCCTTGCCTTCAATCAGAATCGGCTCAAAAGCCTGAATACCTAGGCGGTGCAGGGTCGGGGCGCGGTTGAGCATAATCGGATGTTCGCGGATCACTTCATCCAAAATATCCCACACCACCGGCACTTCCTGCTCCACCAGCTTTTTCGCCGCTTTCACGGTAGCCGCTTCGCCGCGCACTTCCAGTTTGTGGAAGATGAACGGTTTAAATAATTCCAAGGCCATGCGTTTGGGCAGGCCGCACTGATGCAGCCGCAGGTAGGGGCCTACGGTAATCACGGAACGGCCGGAGTAGTCTACGCGTTTACCCAACAGGTTTTGACGGAAGCGGCCGCCTTTACCTTTAATCATGTCGGCCAGCGATTTGAGCGGGCGTTTGTTGGCGCCGGTCATGGCTTTACCGCGACGGCCGTTGTCCAACAGGCTGTCTACTGCTTCCTGCAACATGCGTTTTTCGTTGCGCACGATGATGTCGGGTGCGTGCAGCTCCAGCAGGCGTTTGAGACGGTTGTTGCGGTTGATCACGCGACGATAAAGGTCGTTCAAATCCGAAGTGGCAAAACGACCGCCGTCCAACGGCACCAACGGACGCAAATCGGGCGGTAGCACGGGCAGCACGTCCATAATCATCCATTCCAGCTTCATGCCGCTGCGCTGGAAGGCTTCCAGTACTTTCAGGCGTTTGGCCAGCTTTTTGATTTTGGTTTCGGAGCCGGTGCTTTCCAATTCCTGGCGCAGGATTTCGATTTCGGCCGGCACGTCCAGCGAACGCAACAGTTCGCGAATACCTTCGGCACCCATTTTGGCATCGAAGTCTTCGCCGTATTCATCCAGCTTGGCGTAGTAGTCTTCTTCAGTCAGCAGCTGGCGGCGTTGCAGCGAGGTCATGCCGGGGTCGGTTACCACAAAGGCTTCGAAATACAGCACACGCTCAATATCGCGCAGGGTCATGTCCAATACCATGCCGAGGCGGGAAGGCAATGATTTCAAGAACCAAATATGGGCAACAGGCGCAGCCAGCTCAATATGCCCCATGCGCTCGCGGCGCACTTTGGAAAGGGTAACTTCCACGCCGCATTTTTCGCAGGTTACGCCTTTAAATTTCAAACGCTTATATTTGCCGCACAAGCATTCGTAGTCTTTTACCGGGCCGAAGATTTTGGCGCAGAACAAGCCGTCGCGCTCCGGCTTGAAGGTACGGTAGTTGATGGTTTCCGGCTTCTTCACTTCGCCGTACGACCAAGAGCGGATGGTTTCGGGCGAAGCAATGCCGATTTTGATGGCATCGAATTCTTCTTCCATGCCGGCAGCTTGCAGGGGGTTAAACAGGTTCGACAGATTCATTTTTGCTCCCAATCAGGATTTTGTATTTTGCTCACTCTGTTTCAGACAGCCTTTGAGGCTACCTGAAAAATATGGGCGGGCGGCTTGGCCGGATTCTTGCCCGGCGGCAAACGGCGGCTCGACGGGAAATATCACGCCGGCACAGTGGCCGTTTCTATTTTCAGGTAGCCTCTGAGGCTACCTGAAAAGCCCCGTTTAATACCGCTCCATATCGATATCCAAGCCCAGCGAACGGATTTCTTTTACCAACACGTTAAACGATTCGGGCATGCCGGCTTCGATTTTGTGTTCGCCTTTAACGATGTTTTCATACATCTTCGTACGGCCGGTTACGTCGTCCGATTTCACGGTCAGCATTTCCTGCAGCGTGTAGGCGGCGCCATAGGCTTCCAGAGCCCACACCTCCATCTCACCGAAACGCTGGCCACCGAACTGGGCTTTACCGCCGAGCGGCTGCTGGGTAACGAGCGAGTACGGGCCGGTTGAACGAGCGTGCATTTTTTCGTCCACCAAGTGGTGCAGCTTCAGATAGTGCATCACGCCCACGGTTACCTTGCGGTCGAACGGTTCGCCGGAGCGGCCGTCGTACAGGGTGATTTGGGTCTTGGTGTCGTTGAAGCCCAGTTTCTGCACCTCGGGGTCGTCGCTTGGGTAGGCCAATTCGAGCATGTCGTAGATTTCCTGCTCTTTGGCACCGTCGAACACCGGCGAAGCGAAGGTAGCACCGCCCTTGAGGTTTTCGGCCAAAGTGAGGATTTCTTCGTCGCTGAGCGATTTCAGGTCTTCCTTCTTGCCGCTGCCGTTGTAGAGTTTTTCCAAGAAGGCGCGGATTTCTTTCATTTTACGCTGTTCGGCCAACATTTTTTCAATACGCTGACCAATGCCTTTAGCAGCCCAGCCCAAATGTACTTCCAAAATCTGACCGATGTTCATACGCGAAGGCACGCCCAACGGATTGAGCACGATGTCCACGGTGCGGCCATCGGCCATGTAGGGCATGTCTTCCACCGGCAGAATGCGCGATACCACGCCTTTGTTACCGTGGCGGCCGGCCATTTTGTCGCCAGCCTGCAAGCGGCGTTTGATGGCGATGAACACTTTGACCATTTTTTGCACACCGGGCGGCAGCTCGTCGCCCTGGGTCATTTTTTTCTTCTTGATTTCGTATTGCTCGTCGGCCTCTTCGCGTTTCTGCTGCAGGCTGAGCTTAATCAATTCAAGCTGTTTGGCCCGCTCTTCGTCTGACAGACGGATGTCGAACCAATCGTGCTTGGTCGGCAGAGAAGCCAGGTATTCGACAGTAATTTCTTTGCCTTTGCCCAGTTTCATCGGACCGCCATTGGCTTTTTGGCCAACAATCATGCGCTCGATACGGTCGAAGGCATCGTTGTCGAAAATACGCAGTTGGTCGTTCAAATCCAAGCGGTAGCGTTTCAGCTCGGCATCAATAATGGATTGTGCACGCTTATCGCGCTGGATGCCTTCGCGGGTGAATACCTGTACGTCGATTACCGTGCCGCTCATGCCGGTGGGCATACGCAGCGAGGTATCTTTCACATCGGAGGCTTTTTCACCGAAGATGGCACGCAGCAGTTTTTCTTCCGGCGTGAGCTGGGTTTCGCCTTTGGGCGTTACTTTGCCCACTAATACGTCGCCCGCTTCCACTTCGGCGCCAATATATACAATGCCGCTTTCGTCCAAACGGTTTTGCATACGTTCAGACAGGTTGGGAATATCGCGGGTGATTTCTTCCGCACCCAGTTTGGTGTCACGCGCCACCACATTGAGTTCTTCGATGTGGATAGAGGTGTAGCGGTCGGCGGCAGCCACTTTCTCGGAAATCAGAATCGAGTCTTCGTAGTTGTAGCCGTTCCAAGGCATGAAGGCGATGGTCATGTTCTGACCAAGCGCGAGTTCGCCCAAGTCGGTAGAGGCGCCGTCGGCAATCAAATCGCCGCGCTGCAACACATCGCCGGCTTTCACTGCCGGGCGTTGGTTGATATTGGTAGATTGGTTGGAGCGGGTGAATTTCACCAGGTTATAGATGTCCACACCCACTTCACCGGCTACAGTTTCTTCGTCGTGCACGCGTACCACGATACGGTTAGCATCCACGTATTCCACCACGCCGCCGCGACGAGCCACGATAGCGGTGGCAGAGTCCACAGCCACGGAGCGCTCAATACCGGTACCTACCAACGGTTTTTCGGCACGCAAACAGGGCACGGCCTGACGTTGCATGTTGGCACCCATCAAGGCGCGGTTGGCGTCATCGTGCTCCAAGAAGGGAATCAGCGAGGCGGCTACGGATACCACTTGGCCGGTAGCCACGTCCATATACTGCACGCGGTCGGCACTGGCCATGATGGTTTCGCCTTTTTCGCGGCAGGTAATCAAATCGCCCTTCAGGTAGCCTTTCTTATCCACTTCGGCGTTGGCCTGCGCAATCACATAACGGCCTTCTTCAATGGCAGACAGATAGTCGATTTCATCGGTGACCTTGCCGTCTACCACGCGGCGGTACGGAGTTTCCAAGAAACCGTAATCGTTGGTACGTGCATAAACCGATAATGAGTTAATCAGGCCGATGTTCGGGCCTTCAGGCGTTTCAATCGGGCACACACGGCCATAGTGGGTCGGGTGTACGTCGCGCACTTCAAAGCCGGCACGTTCACGAGTCAATCCACCCGGGCCAAGTGCCGACACACGGCGTTTATGGGTCACTTCCGACAACGGATTGGTTTGATCCATAAACTGTGACAATTGGCTGGAGCCGAAAAATTCTTTGATCGCCGCCGATACCGGTTTGGCATTGATCAAATCGGTCGGCATCAGGTTATCGGCTTCCGCCTGATTTAGGCGCTCTTTTACTGCACGTTCCACACGAGCCAAGCCAGAGCGGAACTGGTTTTCGGTCAGCTCACCCACAGAGCGCACACGGCGGTTACCTAGGTGGTCAATATCATCCACTTCGCCATGGCCGTTGCGCAATTCAACCAGCGTGGCAATGGAGGCAACAATGTCTTCGGTGCTGAGGATAAACCCGCCTTTTTCAGCCGCACCGGCCAGAGTTTCATTCAACAGGCGGCCATACCACGATTGCTGCTGGTCTTCAGACAGTTTTTGCTCGTAGGTGCGGGTATTGAATTTCATGCGACCAACGCGCGACAGATCATAGCTGGCCTCATTGAAGAACAAGCGATCAAACAGCATTTCTACCGCTTCTTCAGTAGGCGGCTCGCCGGGACGCATCATGCGGTAAATAGCGATACGTGCGGCCATTTGGTCGGCAGTTTCATCCACTTGCAATGTAGAGGAAATATAGCCGCCATATCCTAATTCGTTGATATATAGGGTTTGGATTTCATTCACGCCATGAATTTCCAGCTGTGCCAGCAATTCTTCGGTAATTTCACTATTGGCCGATGCAAGAATTTCACCGGTATCGGGCACGATAACGTCTTTAGCCAACATTTTGCCGATCAAAGCCTCAGCATCCACCCGCAGGCGCTTCAAGCCAGCTTTCTCAATATCTCGCAACCCTTTGGCAGTAACCCGTTTGCCCGCAGCAACCAGCACTTTACCGTCTGCATCGCAAATATCGGTTTTTACGGTTTCGCCCTTCAATCGCGACAAGACTAGCTCGGTCTCTACACCATCTTTGCTTAGATAGAATGTTTCCTTGTCGTAGAAGGTATCCAAGATCTGTTCAGCGCTGTATCCCAATGCTTTCAGCAAAATGGTTACTGGCATTTTGCGGCGGCGGTCGATACGGAAGTAGAGCAGGTCTTTTGGATCAAACTCTAAATCCAGCCATGAGCCGCGATAGGGAATAATACGTGCAGAAAACAGCAGTTTACCTGAAGAGTGGGTTTTACCCCGGTCATGTTCAAAGAATACACCCGGTGAACGGTGCAGCTGAGACACAATTACACGTTCGGTTCCATTAATAATAAATGAGCCATAAGGGGTCATCAGTGGGATTTCGCCCATATAAACTTCATTCTCGCGCACTTCTTTCACCACATTGGGCTTAGAAGATTCTTTATCTAAAATCACCAAGCGGATACGGGCGCGCAAAGGAGCCGCGTAAGTGATACCACGTAGTTGGCACTCGGCAATATCAAATAATGGCTCACCCAAGATGTAATGAGTAAACTCCAACCGCGCATATCCGTTATGGCTCACAATCGGGAAAATAGAATTGAATGCAGCCTGTAAGCCTTCATCCAAACGCTTATCAAAAGCAGTTTCTTGCTGAAGAAATTTTCGGTAAGACTCCAGCTGGGTCGCCAGCAAATATGGCACCTCCAGCACGCTATCGCGTTTAGCAAAGCTCTTTCGGATACGTTTTTTTTCAGTAACTGAATAACTCATTGTTGAACACTCCGGATAATGAGAGGAATTGATTCCCACTTGAGCAGCAGCATCACATCACTGCTCTAAAATTTACATATATTTGCCACAAAAGCCGGCTTAGATAGCAAATATATGTAAATTATTACTTAATCCTAATCTCCAAGCGAAACAAGGCTGGCAGATACCTGCCAGCCTGTTAGCGAGAAAATACTTATTTGATTTCCACTTTGGCGCCAGCTTCTTCCAGCTGTTTCTTGATTTCTTCAGCTTCAGCAGGAGTAACGCCTTCTTTAATGGTCTTCGGAGCGCCATCAACCATGTCTTTAGCTTCTTTCAAGCCCAAGCCAGTAATGGCACGAACCACTTTAATCACGCCTACTTTTTGATCGCCAGCGGCGGCCAAAATAACGTCTACCTCAGACTTGGCTTCAGCTTCACCACCAGCAGCACCAGGACCAGCAGCAATAGCAACGGCAGCAGCAGAAACGCCAAACTTGGTTTCAAATTCTTTTACCAAGTCGTTCAACTCCATTACAGTCAAACCACCGATTGCTTCCAAAATGTCTTCTTTAGTAATAGCCATGCTATCAAACTCCTAATTGAATGAATAAGTAAAATATAAAAATAGTTAAGCAGATGCTTCTTCAGCAGCTTTTTTCTCAGCCAGAGCAGCCAAGCCGCGAGCCATGCCAGACAACGGAGCCTGCATGAGGAACAGCAATTTGGACAACAATTCTTCACGACTCGGAATTGCAGCCAGCTGACCCACCTGAGCGGCATCCATTACTGCACCGTCATAAGAGCCTGCTTTAATGATCAGCTTCTCATCTTTTTTAGAGAATTGGTGCAACACTTTTGCAGCAGCTACAGCATCTTCAGACGCTGCATATACCAACGGGCCAACCATATGCTCAGCCAACCCAGCAAAAGGAGTGCCTTCCACCGCACGACGAGCCAACGTGTTTTTCAAAACACGCAAGTACACACCTTCCTTACGAGCATTGGCACGCAATTCGGTCATACTAGCAACGCTGATACCGCGGTATTCGGCAAGCACCATGGTCTGAGCGTTGCCGATACCAGCAACAATCTCTTCCACAACTGCTTTTTTAGTTTCAATACTAAGACTCAAGGTCTACCTCCTACTGTTTATCAAAGAATGCCTAACGGCACCCACCAGCTCGGCAACCTGAAAAGACATTTTGCAAGCAATTGCTTGCTCATAATCTCAGGACCACCGTCTACGTAGGGTAAAATATTAAATCTTACGATCCCTACGGTCTTGGACTCTACTTACAATCAAGCATAAGCAGTCCATATTTCAGGTAGCCTCAGCAGCTCGCAAAGGCTACCTGAAAACTTCTTCTAACTAGACACACTACCAACATCCACACGGACACCAGGACCCATAGTGCTAGATAATGCGATTTTCTTCAAATACTGACCCTTAGTAGCAGCTGGCTTCGCCTTCACCACTGCATCCAACAGGGTATTAAAGTTTTCGCGCAAATCAGCCGCCGCAAAAGAAGCGCGGCCAATGGTAGCATGCACCACGCCAGCCTTATCAGTGCGATACTGAACCTGACCAGCCTTGGCATTACGCACAGCTTCTGACACATTTGGCGTAACCGTACCCACCTTCGGATTTGGCATCAAACCGCGCGGCCCCAAGATAGTACCCAGCTGACCAACGATACGCATCGCATCAGGAGAGGCAATAACAACATCAAAATCTAAATTTCCTGCCTTTACTTCTGCAGCCAGATCCTCAAACCCAACCACATCAGCGCCTGCTTCTTTTGCAGCCTCAACATTGGCACCCTGAGTAAACACTGCCACACGAACAGTTTTACCGGTACCTTTTGGCAACACAACAGATCCACGGATTACCTGATCAGATTTACGCGAATCCACGCCCAAATTGATAGCAACATCAACAGACTCATCAAATTTGGCTGTAGCAGTTTTCTTCACCAATTCAATTGCTTCATCAATTGAATAGTGCACATTTGAATCAATAGAAGAGCGCAAACCCTGGAAACGTTTAGATAACTTAGCCATTACACACCCTCCACATCCAAGCCCATGGAACGGGCAGAACCAGCAATAGTACGAACTGCCGCATCCAAATCAGCCGCAGTCAAATCCGGCTCTTTGGTCTTGGCAATTTCTTCCAACTGGGCACGAGTAACCTTACCAACCTTGCTAGTCAACGGATTTGAACTGCCTTTTTGCAAACCAGCAGCTTTTTTCAGCAAAATACTGGCCGGAGGAGTCTTCATTACAAATGTAAAAGACTTATCTGCGAACGCAGTAATTACCACAGGAATCGGCAATCCAGGCTCCACATTTTGCGTAGCCGCATTAAATGCCTTACAAAATTCCATAATATTTAAACCACGCTGACCCAGTGCCGGACCAACTGGAGGAGAAGGATTAGCCTTCCCTGCAGGAATCTGCAACTTAATATAACCTACAATTTTCTTTGCCACATTTAGCTCCTAAATAACGGGTAATACGCAGAAATTCTGCTCCCCAAAAAATCAAGCCGTATATTATAAATAAAATCCTACTTGTTGCCAAGCAATCAGACTAAATCTTCTCTACCTGACTAAAATCCAACTCAACAGGCGTTTCTCGACCAAAAATTTGCACCAAAACTCGCAACTTATTGCGTTCATAATCAACAACATCAACCAACCCGTTAAAATCAGAAAATGGACCTTCGCTCACCCTGATCTGCTGCCCCACCATAAACTCAACTCGCGGCTTAGGCTTCTTCTCAGAGCCAGCAACAGCCAACACCTGAGATATTATCGCATCAACTTCTCGTTGAGAAATTGGCAAAGGACGGTTAGCAGTACCCCCAATAAACCCATTAACCCTAGGTGTACTCTTGACTAAGTGCCATGATTCATCAGTCATTTCCATTTCTATCAACACATAACCTGGAAAAAACTTACGCTCACTAACTGTCTTCCGACCATTCTTAATACCAACAACCTCTTCAACTGGCACCAGAATCTGACCAAAAAGCCCCTCCATTCCCTCTCTTGCGATCCGCTCCTTCAGAGTCTTCTGCACATTCTTCTCGAACCCAGAATAAGCTTGGATGACATACCAATTTTTAGCCATTTTCTCGCCCCTGCAAATTACTCAGCAATTTTCGTAAATAACCACACCAAAAAAGAATCCACCAACCACAAAAATAAAGTTAGCACTGCCGTGAAGATCAAAACAAAGAATGTATTGCGCCAAGCCTCGTTTTTAGGCGGCCAAACAACCTTCTTAATCTCAACAACAGAATCCTTGATATACCGAATTAACCCAGGACCAGTATCACACCAGAAGAAAACAATTAGCCCAGAGAGTAACAACGAGACCCCTAAAATGGCACCTCGTACATATAGCGGCTGCTGAGACAGAAATGAAAAACCAATCGCCCCACCAATAACCAAAGCAGCTGCCAAAAATAATTTAGCCCCATTTCCTCTTCCAGTCTTACGTTGAGCACCCTGCCCCCGATTACGCAACTCCTGGTGAGCCTGCTTCAACGAAGCAACGGACATCTCTTTTACTTTCTGCTTACGATCACTCATTTGCAACCACCCCAAACTTCATAGTTCTTTATAAAACAGCATAAAACAAAAGACTAACCGGCAGGCCGGTTAGTCTTTCTTTTGGCAGGCCAGGAGGGTCTCGAACCCCCAACCCTCGGTTTTGGAGACCGATACTCTACCAATTGAGCTACTGGCCTCTAACCTTTAAGCGATCACGGAAGCCACCACACCGGCACCTACCGTACGGCCACCTTCGCGAATCGCAAAGCGCAGACCTTCTTCCATAGCAATCGGAGCAATCAGTTCTACGGTGATGGTTACGTTCTCACCAGGCATAACCATTTCTACACCAGGCTCCAGCTCTACAGCACCGGTTACGTCAGTAGTACGGAAGTAGAACTGTGGACGGTAGTTGGCAAAGAACGGGGTGTGACGACCACCTTCTTCTTTGCTCAATACGTATACTTCGGCTTTGAACTTGGTGTGCGGAGTGATGGTGCCGGGTTTAGCCAATACTTGACCACGCTCAACTTCTTCACGTTTGGTACCGCGCAGCAGTACGCCTACGTTGTCACCGGCCTGACCTTCGTCCAGCAGTTTGCGGAACATTTCCACGCCAGTACAGGTAGTTTTCTGAGTGGGCTTCAGACCAACGATTTCGATCTCTTCACCTACTTTGATGATGCCGCGCTCTACACGACCGGTTACTACGGTACCACGGCCGGAGATAGAGAATACGTCTTCGATCGGCAACAGGAAGGGTTTGTCTACAGCACGTTGAGGAGTGGGGATGTAGCTATCCAAAGCAGCAGCTAGTTCGAAGATTTTTTCTTTGTAACCGGCATCGCCTTCGAGGGCTTTGAGAGCGGAACCTTGTACGATCGGGCAGTCGTCACCAGGGAAGTCATAGCTGGAGAGCAGGTCGCGGATTTCCATCTCAACCAACTCAAGCAGCTCGGCATCATCTACCATGTCGCATTTGTTCATGAATACGAGGATGTAGGGTACACCTACCTGACGAGCCAACAGGATGTGTTCGCGAGTCTGAGGCATGGGGCCGTCAGCAGCGGATACCACCAGGATGGCACCGTCCATTTGGGCAGCACCGGTAATCATGTTTTTTACGTAGTCGGCGTGACCGGGGCAGTCTACGTGAGCGTAGTGGCGACCTTCGGTTTCGTATTCTACGTGGGCGGTGTTAATGGTAATACCGCGGGCTTTTTCTTCCGGGGCATTGTCAATCTGGTCATAAGCTTTAGCTTGACCGCCGAATTTTTCAGCCAGAATAGTGGTCAATGCTGCTGTCAGCGTGGTCTTACCATGGTCAACGTGACCGATGGTGCCAACGTTTACGTGCGGTTTGCTACGTTCAAATTTTTCCTTAGCCATGGCAATTTCCTATTAGCTTGAAGTAAACAAAGGGATAGAAATAGATGGTGCCCATGGGCAGATTTGAACTGCCGACCTCTCCCTTACCAAGGGAGTGCTCTACCCCTGAGCTACATGGGCCTTAAAAATTTATTGGAGCGGGTGAAGGGAATCGAACCCTCACCGTAAGCTTGGAAGGCTTCTGCTCTACCATTGAGCTACACCCGCCCTTGATGCCCCAACATAGTAATTGGTGGTGGGAGAAGGATTCGAACCTTCGAAGCTCTCGCAACAGATTTACAGTCTGCCCCCTTTGACCGCTCGGGAATCCCACCAAAAGAGAAAAGAAATATAGCGGCTTTCCTGACCAATCGTCAAGCAAAATTTATTCTTTTTTTCAGAACTAGCCGCAAGTCAATATTTTTAATTGAAATTAAATCCTACCCATTTTTCAACAAAATAATCTTTTCATACTTCTCTCGCAACTGCTCCTCAGTTTCTGGGTGTTCCTCATCAATCAAAATACAGTCTACTGGGCACACTTGCTGGCATTGCGGTTCATCGTAATGCCCAACACACTGCGTACACAGATCAGGATCGATCTCATAGATCTCCTCACCCTGCGAAATGGCATCATTTGGGCACTCTGGCTCACATACATCACAATTGATGCACTCATCTGTAATAAAAAGAGACATGTTTTCCTCTTAATATCTTCTAAGTTATCCAAAATTAAGGGGCGGGATTATAGCACAGACCAGCTTTCAGGTAGCCTCTCCCTTGGCAAAATATAAAATTTTCTTCTTTGATAACAATTATTAAAACAATCCAGCTTCATTTCTTCTTGAGCAGCGCATATTTACTTAATCCTGATTGCCCGGCATTCAACTCCAACAGATAATCAGGCCAAACAGGCAAGTCTCCTGCTTCAGCATATATATATGCACCACTATGCAAACGCTGCTCCAAGCACATAAAAAGCTCAACCCATCTCTGCCAAGCAAATGGTGGATCCAAAAACACCACATCAAATTGCTCTTGTGTTTTTTCTAAAAACACAAAAGAATCCATGGATTCAACCTTCATTCTTTCAGGTAGCCTCAATTCTTGTATTTGCTGTTGTAAACTTGCAGCAGTCCGCCGATTATTTTCTACCAACACAACCCGTTTCGCCCCTCGCGAGGCAGCCTCAAAACCCAAGGCTCCGCTACCAGCAAACAAATCCAACACCACTTGACCGGTTAAATCCTGTCCCAACCAGTTAAATAAACGCTCCCGCACACTATCTGCGGTTGGGCGCAAGCCTTCTGCATCAGCAAACCGAACTTTCCGCCCGCGCAGCTCCCCACCAATAATACGGATTTGATTTTTGTGTTTATTGTGCTTATTTTGTTTTTGCATACCTGCTCCACAAAAATGAGGAAAACTCATAGCTGCCTATTTCCATAGAATAGCTAAATGCCGCCCTTCCATATAGTATCAATTTACCCTACTAAGTAAGGCTCTTGGTCACAAAAAGCCGAACGGAGATTCCGTTCGGCTTTGATATTATCTGCAAGCAGATTACTGAACTTTGATTTCCACGTCCACACCGGCCGGCAAATCCAGCTTCATCAGTGCATCAGTGGTCTTGTCAGTCCAATCCACAATATCCATCAAGCGCAGATGAGTGCGGATTTCCAATTGTTCACGTGAAGTTTTATTCACGTGCGGAGAACGCAGGATATTGAAACGCTCGATTTTGGTCGGCAACGGAATCGGACCTTTTACCACAGCACCAGTGCGCTTGGCAGTTTCAACGATTTCCTGAGCAGAACGGTCAATCAGGCTGTAATCATAAGCTTTCAGACGGATACGGATTTTTTGATTTGCCATTTATTCGATATCCTTCTTAAGCGATCACGGAAGCCACCACACCGGCACCTACCGTACGGCCACCTTCGCGAATCGCAAAGCGCAGACCTTCTTCCATAGCAATCGGAGCAATCAGTTCTACGGTGATGGTTACGTTCTCACCAGGCATAACCATTTCTACACCAGGCTCCAGCTCTACAGCACCGGTTACGTCAGTAGTACGGAAGTAGAACTGTGGACGGTAGTTGGCAAAGAACGGGGTGTGACGACCACCTTCTTCTTTGCTCAATACGTATACTTCGGCTTTGAACTTGGTGTGCGGAGTGATGGTGCCGGGTTTAGCCAATACTTGACCACGCTCAACTTCTTCACGTTTGGTACCGCGCAGCAGTACGCCTACGTTGTCACCGGCCTGACCTTCGTCCAGCAGTTTGCGGAACATTTCCACGCCAGTACAGGTAGTTTTCTGAGTGGGCTTCAGACCAACGATTTCGATCTCTTCACCTACTTTGATGATGCCGCGCTCTACACGACCGGTTACTACGGTACCACGGCCGGAGATAGAGAATACGTCTTCGATCGGCAACAGGAAGGGTTTGTCTACAGCACGTTGAGGAGTGGGGATGTAGCTATCCAAAGCAGCAGCTAGTTCGAAGATTTTTTCTTTGTAACCGGCATCGCCTTCGAGGGCTTTGAGAGCGGAACCTTGTACGATCGGGCAGTCGTCACCAGGGAAGTCATAGCTGGAGAGCAGGTCGCGGATTTCCATCTCAACCAACTCAAGCAGCTCGGCATCATCTACCATGTCGCATTTGTTCATGAATACGAGGATGTAGGGTACACCTACCTGACGAGCCAACAGGATGTGTTCGCGAGTCTGAGGCATGGGGCCGTCAGCAGCGGATACCACCAGGATGGCACCGTCCATTTGGGCAGCACCGGTAATCATGTTTTTTACGTAGTCGGCGTGACCGGGGCAGTCTACGTGAGCGTAGTGGCGACCTTCGGTTTCGTATTCTACGTGGGCGGTGTTAATGGTAATACCGCGGGCTTTTTCTTCCGGGGCATTGTCAATCTGGTCATAAGCTTTAGCTTGACCGCCGAATTTTTCAGCCAGAATAGTGGTCAATGCTGCTGTCAGCGTGGTCTTACCATGGTCAACGTGACCGATGGTGCCAACGTTTACGTGCGGTTTGCTACGTTCAAATTTTTCCTTAGCCATGAGCTAATTCCTTTTCATATAAAGATCGATTAAAAGAACAAAGGCTACCTGAAAATTAGCTTCATCACCTGAAATAGTTTTCAGGTAGCCTGTAAACGGCTGCCCATCTCAAAGAACAGCCTAGATTGCAAAGTTAACCTTTGCGGTCTGCTACTACTTTTTCTGCCACATGAGCCGGAGCTTCTGCGTATTTCTTGAACTCCATGGTGTAGGTAGCGCGACCCTGGGTAGCGGAACGCAGGTCGGTTGAATAACCGAACATCTCAGCCAACGGCACTTCAGCACGTACTTTCTTACCGCCGATACCGTCGTCGTCCATACCCAATACGATGCCACGGCGACGGTTCAAGTCGCCCATTACATCGCCCATGTAGTCTTCCGGAGTTTCTACTTCCACAGCCATAATCGGCTCCAGCAGTACCGGAGAGGCTTTACGCATACCGTCTTTGAATGCCATAGAAGCGGCCAATTCAAACGCAATTTGCGAAGAGTCCACATCGTGGTAAGAACCGAAAGTCAGGCGGACGCGAACATCTACCACCGGATAACCGGCTACGATACCATTTTGCAGAGTGTCGCGGATACCTTTATCGACAGACGGGATGAATTCGCGCGGAATCACACCACCTTTAATTTCATCGATAAATTCATAGCCTGCACCACCCGGCTCCATCGGTTCCATTTTGATCACAACGTGACCATACTGACCTTTACCGCCAGACTGTTTAACGTGTTTAGCTTCGGATTCCACTTCTTTGCGGATGGTTTCGCGGTAGGCCACCTGCGGTGCACCCACATTAGCTTCCACACCGAACTCACGCTTCATGCGGTCCACGATAATTTCCAAGTGCAGCTCGCCCATACCGGAAATAATGGTTTGGCCAGATTCTTCATCAGTGCGCACACGGAAAGACGGGTCTTCTTTAGCCAAACGGTTCAGAGCGATACCCATTTTCTCTTGGTCGGCCTTAGTTTTCGGCTCAACGGCAATGTGGATTACCGGCTCGGGGAATTCCATGCGTTCTAAGATAATCGGGGCATTTTCTGCACACAGAGTTTCACCAGTGGTTACGTCTTTCAAACCAATAGCAGCAGCGATGTCGCCAGCACGTACCTCTTCAATCTCAGTACGATCAGCGGCAGTCATCTGCACCAAACGGCCGATACGCTCACGAGTGCCTTTAACAGAGTTCAGAACAGTGTCGCCAGATTTCACCACACCAGAGTAAACACGGATAAAGGTCAGTTGACCAACGTATTTATCATTCAGCATCTTGAAAGCCAAAGCGGAGAATTTCTCGTCATCACTGGCTTGGCGGCTGTCGGCTTCTTCAGTATCAGGGTTAACACCTTGAACTGGAGGAATGTCGGTCGGAGCAGGCAGCAGTTCAACCACGGCATCCAACATACGCTGAACACCTTTGTTTTTAAATGCAGAACCGCACAACATCGGCTGGATTTCACCGGCTAACGTACGCTGACGCAGCGCGCCAACGATTTCTTCTTCAGACAGCTCTTCACCACCCAAGTACTTGTCCATCAACTCTTCGCTGGCTTCGGCGGCGGCTTCGATCATATTCTGACGCCACTCTTCGGCAGTCGGAACCAAATCAGCCGGGATATCGTCATATTCGAAAGTTACGCCTTTGTCGGCTTCATTCCAAATAATGGCTTTCATCTTCAGCAAGTCCACTACGCCTTCGAATTTATCCTCGGCACCAACCGGAATCACGATTGGCACGGGATTGGCGCGCAGACGGGTTTTCATCTGCTCAACTACGCGGAAGAAGTTGGCACCTTGACGGTCCATTTTGTTTACAAATGCCAAGCGCGGAACTTGGTATTTATTGGCTTGGCGCCACACAGTTTCAGACTGAGGCTGAACACCACCTACCGCACAGTAAACCATTACTGCGCCGTCCAATACACGCATAGAACGCTCCACCTCTACGGTGAAGTCAACGTGTCCGGGGGTATCAATGATGTTGAAACGATGCTCAGGAAACTGCTTCGCCATACCAGACCAATAGGAAGTTACAGCAGCAGAGGTAATGGTAATACCACGCTCTTGCTCTTGTTCCATGTAGTCGGTAGTAGCGGCACCGTCATGCACTTCACCCAATTTATGGGTCAAGCCAGTGTAGAACAGGATACGTTCGGTAGTAGTGGTTTTACCCGCATCAATGTGGGCAGAAATACCGATATTACGGTACAAATTAATCGGGGTTTTACGAGCCATTTCAATCGCCTTTCAAAATTAGAAGCGGAAGTGAGAGAAGGCTTTGTTGGCTTCAGCCATGCGGTGTACTTCTTCACGTTTTTTCATGGCGCCGCCACGGCCTTCTGCGGCATCAATCAACTCACCGGCCAGGCGCAAATCCATGGATTTTTCGCCACGCTTGCGGGCTGCATCGCGCACCCAGCGCATTGCCAAGGCCAAACGGCGGGAAGGACGAACCTCAACAGGAACCTGGTAGTTAGCACCACCAACACGGCGGCTTTTCACTTCCACGATGGGTTTGGCATTGTCGATGGCTTCGTTAAACACTTCGATTGCCTCTTTGCCCTGTACTTTCTTGGCAATTTGCTCCAGAGCACCATACACGATGCGCTCGGCAACCGATTTTTTACCGTCAACCATCAAGACATTCATAAACTTGGTCAGTTCAACGCTGCCGAACTTCGGATCCGGCAATACGTCGCGCTTAGGGACTTCTCTACGTCTTGGCATTTCAATTTCCTTTAATCTATTCAGCTGGGATGATTCCCGCGAATGCCCATTGGGGAGCATTCACTTACTCGGCCGGCTTATATCAGCAATAACGGCCGACGTGCCTGTATTAAAAAATTATTTCGGGCGTTTAGCACCGTATTTGGAGCGTGCCTGTTTGCGGTCTTTCACGCCGGCAGTATCCAAAGAACCACGAACAGTGTGGTAGCGCACACCCGGCAAGTCTTTCACACGACCGCCGCGGATCAGCACCACGCTGTGCTCTTGCAAGTTGTGACCTTCACCGCCGATATATGAAATCACTTCAAACCCGTTGGTTAGGCGCACTTTGCACACTTTACGCAAAGCGGAGTTCGGTTTTTTCGGAGTAGTGGTGTACACACGGGTGCATACGCCGCGTTTTTGCGGGCAAGCTTCCAGTGCGGGCACCTTGTTTACGTACTCGGGCTTTTTGCGGCCCTTGCGTACTAACTGGTTAATAGTTGGCATATTTTCTCGTCCTGTTGAGTTAAATATTTGCCGACACCATGCCGGCAAGAGCGGAATTATAGTTCTTTTGCAAGCAGCGGGTCAATGGCAGCAGCGGAATATACCTTAGCTTTTCGTGGTTTACGGGTGGAGATGTTGTTTTCTGCACAGAAGCAGAGAGGCTCTCCGCATCAACCAGCCAAACAACGAGGCTACCTGAAACTGTCCTAGCCTGTTTTCAGGTAGCCTCTTAATAGCTATATATAAAGCATCTGCTTTTGGCTTGGCCGAGTCCCTGCCTCTAGCAACAAACCCGGCTACAGCTTTCAGGCACTTTACTTTATCGCATTGCGGATCACGCCCATGATGCTACGGGTGATGCTGCGGGTGATCTGCTTGTTCACCTGGCTGCCGAGCGAATCGGCCAAATCGTAGCCCAAGCCTTGGTTGGCACGTTTGCGGCTGCCGAATAGGCCGCCGAGGAAACCGTCCAGCACGCCGCCTTTGTTGCTTTCGGCTTTTTGGGCAGACGCGGTAGCGGCATTTTGTGCTTTGGCTTCGGCTTCTGCCTGAGCGGCGGCAGCCTGTTCCTGCTCCAGCTGCTGCAAGGCTTCGTAGGCGGAGAAGTTGTCCACCGCATCTTTGTAGTGGCGGTAAAGGATGTCGTTTTGGAAACGGCTGTCGCGTTCTGCGGCGGAAAGCGGGGCAAGCTGGGATTGCGGCGGCAAGATGAAGGCGCGCTCCACGATGCCGGGCATGCCTTTTTCATCAAGGAAAGACACCAGCGCCTCGCCCACGCCCAATTCGGTAATCGCCTGCGCCACATCCAAATTCGGATTGCTGCGGAAGGTTTCGGCGGCAGCACGCACGGCTTTTTGATCGCGCGGGGTAAAGGCGCGCAGGGCGTGCTGCACGCGGTTGCCGAGCTGGCCGAGCACGGAGTCGGGCAAATCGAGCGGGTTTTGGGTAACGAAATAAACGCCCACGCCTTTGGAACGGATCAGGCGCACCACTTGCTCGACTTGCTTGAGCAGGGTGTCGGCTGCGTTGTCGAACAGCAAATGAGCCTCGTCGAAGAACATAACGAATTTGGGTTTGTCCAAATCGCCGGCTTCGGGCAGGGTTTCAAACAGTTCGGCCAAAAACCACAGCAAGAACGCACTATAGAGGCGCGGCGAGCGCATCAGTTTTTCGGCATTCAGGATATTGATTACGCCCTGCCCGCCTTCGGTTTGCAGCCAGTCTTGCAGATTAAGCTCCGGCTCGCCAAAAAACACATCGCCGCCCTCGCTTTCCAACTGCAACAGCTGGCGCTGAATGGCGCCGACACTGGCGGCGGAAACATTGCCGTATTGAGTGCGGTATTCCTTGGCGTGCTCAGCCACGTATTGCAGCATGCCGCGCAGGTCTTTCAAATCGATCAGATGCCAGCCTTTGTCGTCGGCGGCTTTGAATACCAGGTTGAGCAGGCCTTCCTGCGTGTCGTTCAGCCCCATCAGGCGGGAGAGCAGCAGGGGACCCATTTCGGAAATGGTTACGCGCACGGGAATGCCGGTTTCGCCGTATACATCCCAAAAACGCACCGGGCAGCCTTTCAGGTAGCCTTCCGCATCCAGCCCGAATTGAGCCATGCGCTCGCCCACCTTGCCCTGCCCGTCGCCCGGGTTGGCGATGCCGGAGAGATCGCCCTTCACATCGCTCATAAACACGGGAATGCCTTGCGCGCTGAAGCCTTCGGCCATTTTACGCAGAGTAACGGTTTTGCCCGTGCCGGTGGCGCCGGCAATCAGGCCGTGGCGGTTGGCCATTTGGCCGAGCAAGCATAAATCGCGGCCTTCGGCCACGGTTTTGGCAATGTGGAATTCAGCCATTGCGCCTCTCCAACTGAAAATTGATAACGGGCGATATTGTAACGGAATTGCGGCGTTTGACGGCAAATTTGTTTGGCTGCGGAGAGAGCATGTTTTCAGGTAGCCTAATTGCCGATTTGAAAGAGGCCACCTGAAAATATAAGGCATCTCCAATACAGCCGCTGCCATCAACACCGTTTTCAGGTAGCCTCTTCCCGGCAAACAGCGCATAATACGCCCGTTTGCCAACCCGCCCGGAGCCACCCATGCCCAACCCACTCTACGGCCAGCACCTCATCTCCATTCCTGACCTGAGCAACGAACAGCTCGAATGCCTGCTGGATACCGCCCTGCGCCTCAAGCGCGAACCGCGCCGCAACTTACTTGAAGGCCGGCTCATCGGCTCCTGCTTCTTCGAGCCCTCCACCCGCACCCGCCTCTCCTTCGAAACCGCCGTACAGCGGCTCGGTGGTAAAGTTATCGGTTTTTCCGACGGCGCCAACACCAGCGCCAAAAAAGGTGAAACCTTGGCCGATACCGCCCGCATCATCTCCAGCTACACCGACGCCATCATCATCCGCCACCCCAAAGACGGCGCCGCCCGCGTGCTGGCCGAATTCTCCGCCGTGCCCGTCATCAACGCCGGCGACGGCACCAACCAGCACCCCAGCCAAACCCTGCTCGACCTCGTTACCATCCAAGAAACCCAAGGCCGGCTGGACAAGCTCGTTATCGCCATGGCCGGCGACCTCAAATACGGCCGCACCGTCCATTCCCTCGCCCAAGCCATGAAACGGCACCAAGCCGAATTCATCTTCGTCTCACCGCCCAGCCTCGCCATGCCCGACTACATCACCGAAGAGCTCGACGCAGCCGGCTGCCGCTACCAAATCCTGCCCAGCCTCGAAGAAGCCGCCCGCCACGCCGACATCCTCTACATGACCCGCGTGCAGCGCGAACGCTTCGACGAACAAGAATTCGCCAAAATCCAAGGTAAATTCAACCTCGAAGCCACCACCCTCGCCCAAGCCAAACCCAACCTGCGCGTACTGCACCCCCTGCCCCGCGTCGACGAAATCCATCCCAACGTGGATGGCACGGTTTATGCTTACTACTTTGAACAAGCAAAAAACGGTGTATTCGCACGCATGGCCATGCTGTCATTAGTGTTAAACGAAAGCGTATAACGTCAATATTTGTAACAGGCTACCTGAAAATGTCAGTTTTAATGTAGCCCAAGCAATTGTTCCCGCCTGCCGTGCATACACACTAATCTGCCCATTTGGGGAAGTTCCTACTTCCCCACTTCATCAGATTTTTCTAACAAAGGGATTGATCATGTATGCCAAAAAAGCTTTAGCCCTAGCATGTATAGCCGTGCTGGTGAGCGGTTGCAAAGAAGACGAAAAAAACCGCAATTATTCGATCGGTTTTGCCAACGGCGGCTACTCTCGGGATGCGAATATATCCGTTCCCAACGGACCACAGTCTGAAGCACAGCCTCAACCGCAGCCGCAACCTCAACCTCAGCCGCAACCCCAACCTCAGCCGCAACCCCAACCTCAGCCGCAACCCCAACCTCAGCCGCAACCCCAACCTCAGCCGCAACCCCAACCTCAGCCGCAACCCCAACCTCAGCCGCAACCGCCAATCACTGGCTGTCCGTCGGCCACGGATGCGTCAGGCAAATGGACCAGCGTCAAATGCTATGAGTTTAACAACGGTGAAACATCCGATATGGCGGCTAGACTCATACCCAATCACTTAGATAGCCACCTTTCCTACCTCCCAGGCAACATCGCGCTGGTGGAAAATAAATACATTCAAATCACCACCCGCCGACATTGCGTGGCTCGCCAAGGTGACCCGCTTACCGATCAAAACTTCACCACAGGCCCCTGCCCAGCCAACAAAGTTGCCCAATATTCAAGCGGCCGTTTGGAGTCTGGTCAAATTGTGGATGGTGGGAAACCGTTCCGTGCCGAAATCCGAGCCAAAATTAACTGGAACGGCTCAAGGGGCATGCGCACGGCACTATGGCTGCGCAATAGCGAAACCTTGCAAAATTGCGGCAGCAACCCTGCTGCCAACGACCCCTACGGTGAGCTCGATATTCTCGAGTGGTATTCCTCTGCACGGGCATATGCTTGGTCCTCAACACACGCCAGCTGTTTCTATAGTCACAAAAGAGGCACTTGGCGCACGCGCGTTTTCGCACACCGTTTGGAGCAACACATCAATCGGCAAGCTACCCCGCTAGATGGCGATTGGCATGTATGGGCAATCGAGTTTGACGGCCAGAAAGTGCGCTACTATCTAGACGGTAAGCTCATCCCCGTGTCCCACTACACAGTGGACGACAACACCACGGTGGACGTGATCGACCGCAACCGTACCGACGAATCAGGCGGCTACCCTTCCACCATGCCGGATGAAGACTTTGCAAAACTCAACGTTAACCGCCAAATGCTGGATCAGGTATTCAGAGCTAAAGGCCCTTGGTATTTCATTCTAAATGACTACGCGGAATGGGAAGACAAGCTAGATCCACCCCGCCCCACCGACCCATTCCCAGTTCAAACCACCTTGATCGACTACGTACGGCTGTATCAGAAAAACTAATCCAGCTCTTGCAGGCTACCTGAAATTTCAGGTAGCCTGTATTTCATCCCACCCTATCCGGAAACCCAAATGGACAACAAAAGACTCAGCGTTGAAGCCATCGAAAACGGCACCGTTATCGACCACATCCCAGCCGGCCTCGCCCTCACCATCCTGCGCCAATTCAAGCTACTGCACGAAGGCTGTGCTGTAACCGTCGGCTTCAACCTGCCCAGCAAACGGCACGGCCGCAAAGATATTATCAAAATCAACGGCATCAAACTCAATGAAGCCGCCGCCAACCGTCTCGCCCTGTTCGCCCCCGAAGCCACGGTAAATCTCATTGCCAACTTCAAAGTCGAACAAAAAATGCTGCTCAGGCTGCCCGAAACCATCAGCGAAGTCTTCCGATGCCCCAACCCCAACTGCGCCAGCCACAGCGAACCCGTTGCCAGCCGCTTCTACGTACGCCGCCTAGGCAACCAAACCCGACTCAAATGCCACTACTGCGAAAAAACCTACGACCGCCGCCTCGTAACCGAAGCCTGAAATGACAAACACAACAAAAGCTACCTGAATTTTTCAGGTAGCCCCCTATAGTAAACACCCTCATTCCCAGATATAATTTAACTAATTTATATACTTAACCTAACAAGGAGAACTGCCATGAGTTCTGACGAACGCTACCTCCCCCCGCAAAGTGAAGACCTTGGCTCACGTACCAGCCAAGCAGCCCCTGCCTTGTGGAACCCGAACGCAGCTGCCTGCTGGTCACTGCTGTTTTCCCCTATTTTCGGCGCTGCGCTGCATATGTTCAACGCCCGCGCCATGGGCGATGCCGAACTGGAAAAGCTGAATAAGGGCTTTATGTGGGGCACGCTGGCCGTACTGGTGATCGCGATCCTCCTCGCTATTTTCTCCGGAATAAAGGCCAACTTTGTCGGCATTGCTGCACTCGGTGCCTGGTATGGCGCAGTAGGGCGCAAGCAAGTGGCCTTAGTGAAAGAACGATATGGCTCAAACTATCCACGTCGTTCATGGGGCAAGCCCATATTATTCGGTGTCCTCGGCATCGTCGCATTGTATGTTTGTATCTTTATCTTGCTTTTTATTGTCTCTTAACGAGACCTAAATCAAACCATCCCCCCTTTCAGGTAGCCTTAGGCTACCTGAAATTTTGCACTTAACCACCGGAAAATCTTTTATGCCCCCATCCCTCACTTGGCACACCTTCCCCACTCCCGCTGCCCAAGCTGCCGCACTGGCCGAAGCCGTAGCCAACTGCCTGCGTGATTGCCTGCACACACAAGGCCATGCCGTGCTGGCCGTATCCGGCGGCCGCTCGCCCATAGCGTTTTTTGAAGCCCTGGAGCAACAAAAACTGGATTGGCCGCACATCACCATCACCCTGGTGGACGAGCGGCTCGTGCCGCCACAGCACGCCGACAGCAACGCCGCGCTGGTGCGTCGCCATCTGCTGCAACACACCGCCGCAGCCGCCCGATTCCTGCCGCTGGTGAGCGAACAAACCGATGTGTCCGACCCTGCCGCCGCCCTGGCCGAAGCCGAGGCTGCCTTTCCCACGCCCGACATCGCCGTGCTCGGCATGGGTGCCGACGGCCACACCGCCTCGCTGTTCCCGCAAGCCCCGCAGCTGGCCGCGACCGTGTCGCCCGAATGCTGCAGCAAACTGGTGCACACCAGCCCGATTACCGCCGCACACGAACGCATCGGCATGAGCCTGAACGCACTCGCCGCCGTGCCGCAGCTATTTTTATCGATTCAGGGCGCAGACAAACGCTCCGTGCTGGAACAGGCCGCTGTCACGCCCTCGAGCGAACGCCCCATCAGCCTGCTGCTGCATCGGGCGAATGTGCATTGCCAAGTGTATTACGCCGACTGAAACAGTAGACCTGGTAACAAGCCTTCCTACTCGGCTGTAGCATATTAAAAGGCTACCTGAAAGTTTTGCAGGTAGCCTTTTGATTGGCGATCCTATGGTTGCAAGCCATACAAAGCAGAAAGCCGGTAGCCGATCTCAACCCAACCCTTTGCCATACCAAGCATCACCCAAATACAGTACCAAAATAGTTAAAACACCATAACTATCAAACATTACAGTCACTCTGCCGTTTTTCAGATAGCCTCTGCTCTTTGTAAAAAACAATCAATAGCCTTTGACAATTTTTAACTGCTATCCTAATATTTGCTCGAGGCCTGTTGGCGGACAACAGGCCTGCATTTAATTGTTTCTTTATTTTCCATAGGGATAAAGCCATGATAGAAGTGAACAGCTACTACACCCTGATTGCAGCCACCATGGTGCTGCTATTGGGTAAACTGATGGTTAGCAAAATCAAGTTTTTGCGGGATTTCAACATTCCCGAGCCGGTGGCGGGCGGCCTAGTGGCGGCTATCTGCCTATTTAGCCTGCATGCGGCCACGGGCATCGGCTTCCAGTTTCAGAAACCGCTGCAAGACGCATTTATGCTGATTTTCTTTACCTCCATCGGCCTGAGCGCGGATTTCTCCCGTCTGAAAGCCGGCGGTATTCCGCTGGTGGTGTTCACCGCCATCGTGGGCGCATTTATCTTTGTGCAAAACATTATCGGCGTGGGCTTGGCCAGCGTGTTCGGTCTGCACCCGATGACCGGCCTGATTACCGGCTCCATCACCCTCACCGGCGGCCACGGTACGGCAGCCGGCTGGGCGCCCGACTTAATCAAATACGGCGTGCCTGCTGCAGCTGAATTGGGCATGGCCTCAGCCACCTTCGGCCTGGTGGCCGGCGGCATCATCGGCGGCCCGGTGGCTCGCCGCCTCATCAACAAAATGGGGCGCAAACCCTTGGATTCCGCAACCGTTGAAGCCGACCACCTGCGCTCTGCCGACGACGATCCGGATTACAGCACCGACGATATGTTTGAGCGTGCTGAGCAAACCCGCCTGATTACCGCCACTTCGGCCATCGAAACCCTGGCCATGTTTGCCGCCTGCCTATCATTTGCCGAAATTATGGACGGTATCGACAAACAATACCTGTTCGACCTGCCCAAATTCGTATGGGCGCTGTTTGGCGGCGTGGTGTTGCGCAACGTATTGGTGAGTGCGTTTAAATTCAATATGTTCGACCGCGCTATCGACGTGTTCGGCAACGCCTCGCTCTCACTCTTCCTGGCCATGGCTCTGCTGAACCTTCAACTGTGGCAGCTGACCGGTTTGGCAGGCCAAGTGACCGTCATCCTGCTGGTTCAAACCGTGGTGATGATTCTGTATGCCACCTACGTTACCTATGTGTTTATGAACCGCGACTACGACGCTGCCGTGCTGGCCGCCGGTCACTGCGGTTTCGGCCTCGGTGCCACCCCCACCGCCGTAGCCAATATGCAGTCCATCACCGAGCGCTTCGGCCCTTCGCACAAGGCCTTCCTGATTGTGCCGCTGGTGGGCGCGTTCTTCGTGGACATCATCAACGCGCTGATTTTGTCCGGCTTCGTGAACTTCCTGAAATAGCCCGCCCCGGCATGAGCAAACGGCATCCGATTGGCGATGCCGTTTTTGTTCGCCAATTATCAGAGAACGCCAAAAAGGCTACCTGAAAATGTAGAGCCCAAACCAATTTTCAGGTAGCCTTACAGCCAACCCATTCCCTAACCACAAGGATACCTGCCATGACCACACTCCCCACCATTCCCGCCAGCCAAACCGTATTCGCCATGTCGCCCGACAACGCCCCCGTGCTGCGCGCCGCATCCGGCAGCCGCGTGCGTTTTGAAACCTGCGACTGCTTCACCGACCAAATCCAAACCCCCGCCGACACCTTCGACAATCTCGACTGGAACCGCATCAATCCCGCCACCGGCCCCCTGTTTGTGGAAGGCGCCGAGCCGGGCGACACCCTGTGCGTACACATCCGCCGCATCGAATTGGGCAAACAGGCCGTGCTCGCCACCCTACCCGGCGCAGGCGTAGCCGGCAACCGGCTGGAACGCAGGCGCATTGACATCGTGCCGGTGGAAGACAACCATGTTGTCTTGTTCGGCAAAGTGCGCCTGCCGCTCAACCCAATGATCGGCGTGATCGGCACCGCACCCGCCGAAGGCGCCATCAGCTGCGGCACGCCCGATGCACACGGCGGCAATATGGACACCAAAATCATCGCCGAAGGCACCACGCTGCTCCTGCCGGTAAACGTGCCCGGCGCGCTGCTGGCCATGGGCGATTTGCACGCCGGCATGGGCGACGGCGAGGTAGGCATTTCCGGCCTGGAAATCAAAGGCGCGGTGGAAGTGGACGTGAGCGTCATCAAAGGCCGCCCCTATCCCCTGCCGCTGGCCGTAACTGCCGACTGCTGCTACACCATCGCCTCCAGTCCCGATCTAGACCAAGCCGCGGAAACCGCCACCCTGATGGCCACAGACCTGCTCACCGCCCACGTGTGGGGAGGTGGTTATTTTTGCACTGGGATGACCGGAGGCAAAAAACGGCGGAGAACTTTATCAGGTGCGGATTTGAGCGAAGCTGGTGCGAGAAAAAACTTGCACCAGCTTTTGCTTTAGTTTGATAAAAAATGCGTTATCTTTTGCACCAGAATGAGCGGGGATTAAGCACCTTTTAAAAGGGTTTTAAAAGGTTTTAAACCTGACGGCCGAACCACTCCACGCGGCCAACAATCTCGACATCGGCATCCGGCTCGGCTACATCCAGCTCGAAAGGCTCATATATCTCATTGGCAGATTTGAGCAGGAGCTTGCTGCCGGGCATGATTTGCGTATATTTAACGACCAGCTCGCCGCCGATGCGGACAACAAACAAACCATTGCCGGGCTTACGCTTGGCGTGATTAACCAAGATATTGTCGTTGTTGCACAGCACTGGCTCCATCGAATCGCCACGCACTTTGATTACCGATAAGTCTTTGGGGTCGGCATTTAAATAGTGTTCAATCCAAAAACGGCGGAAGGCCATCGGGAACAAAGGCTCCTCATTGCCCACCGGGAAGCCGTTGCCGGCAGAAGCCCGGACGTTGTAGCGGGGAATAAAGACGAATTCGCTCAAATCCACGGGATTACCGAGCGTATCCCGCACCCCCGGGGCAGTCTGGATACTTTGGGCGATCCATTTTGCATTATAGCCCGCGACAGGCTCGTGCAACTCTTGGTTACCGCCTGCCGCCGCTTCTTTGGGGAATGGTACACCTTCCCCTGTCATCAACCAATTCCAATCGCACCCTTTCAATTTTTGAATTGAAACAAGGGTTTCAGCTTTTGGAATGGTGTCTTTTTCAAAAATCCTTAATACGCCGCTAATAGACCAATTTAAATCTCTTGCGATTTGTGCTGGCTTGGCATCGCCCCATAGGAATTGGAGGCGCTCTTTAAAGCTACTCATAGCAAATCCAACTCTTTTGTTTAGCTATCCACCGACTAAACAAAAGACTAAACAAATAAAGTAGTTTTTTGTTTAGTAAATTTTCAAATATTTATCAAACGATTAGTAAAATAACTGAACAAACGTAGAAAAAATACAAAACAAACGATTGCAAACGCCGCATTTGTTTAGTAATATGCCAGCACGTTAAACGAAAGCGCATAACATTTAAGCTAAACGAATGGAGTGAATAGCAATGCAAAAAAATACAGCAGACTGGCATCGCGCGGATGTGGTTGCTGCGCTCAAAAAGGCAGGATGGTCAGTGCGAGCCTTATCAGTAGCCAGTGGGTTGGGGCCTGACACTTTACGAAACGCTCTTTACTGCCCGTTTTACCCGAAGGGCGAAAAAATCATCGCAGACGCTTTGGGTATGAAACCGGAAGATATTTGGCCACAACGGCATGCGGCTCGAAACTTCCGACCAACGCTACGAAAAGTAGCGAATGCCTGAATTGTAGGTTAATTAAGCAAAAAAATCACGCATTTAAATTCCCACGCAGCAAATTTTTACCATGAGAACCATCAGACGACAGGCGAAAGCCACTTCACTAGACCATGCGATTGAGCTGGCCAAGCGCCATGCCAAGGAGCGGCGGCTGCCCTCCAAAGTAATGGCTGACTTGATGGGGGTGGAGCTTAAAACCTATTACCGCTGGTTGTTGGATGACGGGTGCGGCCTACAAATCGCTGCTGCCCTATATCCGGCGCGACTGGCAGGCGCTGCGGCCGAATGATGTGTGGATCGGCGACGGCCACAGCTTTAAAGCCAAGGTGCAGCACCCGATTCACGGCCAGCCGTTTAAACCCGAAGTAACCGTGATTATCGACGGCTGCACACGCATGGTGGTGGGGTTTAGCTTTTCCCTCGCCGAGAGCTGTGTGGCGGTGGCAGATGCGCTGCGTATCGGCATCAAGCACAACGGCGTGCCGTTGATGTACTACTCCGACAACGGCGGCGGCCAAACCGGCAAAACCATCGATCATGAAATCACCGGCTTAACCGCGCGGCTGGGTATCCACCACGAAACCGGCCTGCCGGGCAACCCGCAGGGGCGCGGCATCATCGAAAGATGGTGGCAAGACAACCTGATCCGGCTGGCCGCGCAATACGAAACCTTTACCGGCTCCAGCATGGATCGGAGCACGCAAAACCTGCTCTACCGCAAGATGGACAGCGCGTTTAACGCATGGCGGCAGGGCAAGGAATTGACACCCGAACAGCAGCGCTACAAGGCCAAGCTACCGAGCTGGCAGCAGTTTATGGCGGATGTGATGCAGTGTATTGCCGATTACAACAACCGGCCGCACAGCGAGCTGCCGAAAAACGCCGAAGGTGTGCATTACACCCCGCTGCAATACCGCGACTTGCGGATGCAGCAGGAAAACCTCGCCCCCGACCTGCTGGCCGAAGCGGAGCTGGACGTGCTGTTTAGGCCGCAGGAAGTGCGCAAGGCGGCACGCGGGCAGATTGAGCTGTTTGGCAATGTGTATTTTTCGACCGAATTGGCCGAGCTGCACGGCGAAGACGTGCGGGTGGCTTTCCGCTCCGAAAAATGCCGATGAGGCCAGGCGGCAGCTGGCGGAAGAGGTGGCGGGCTGGCTCTACGGCCTGCCAGACTTTGAGGCGCTGCTGTTTGACCTGTTGGATGCGCTCGGCCACGGCTTCGCCGCGGTGGAAATCAGCTGGCAGCAGGTGGACGGCTTATGGCTGCCGGCCAAGTTTACCCACCGCCCGCAGGGTTGGTTTGGTGCTGGTTTTGCCGTCTGCCTGCGTGGTCAGCGTGCCGCCCAAGATGATTTTGGATTGGGTGCGCTCGCACCAGTCCACCATGCTCATAAAGGTGTCGCCGCTGCCGCTGGCCGCGTCCAACAGTTCCAGCATCATGGTTTCCGGGATGATGCCGGCCGCATTGTGGCCGATGCCCACCAGCGCGTTAAGCAGGGTGGTTTTTTCTTTGTCCGATGCGCCGGCCGGGTATTTCCCGATCCGCACCGGCAGGCCGTAAATTTCCAAAAACTCGGCCAAGTCGCGCACCGAATAATTTTTAAACAGATACGGCCACGCCAGCGAGCGCATCAGCCCGCCGCGCGCCAAGAAGCCGCTGCGCGCCTGATGGCGGTGCACAATCCAGCCCAGCGGCCACAAGTCCTGCGGCTCCTGCCCGTTCACGCCCAGCAGTTTGAGCTGGTTGTGTTTCAGGGTAACGCGCTGGGGCAAATCCACAATGAAGTGCGGCACGACTTGCTGGCGTCTGACGCCAAGCAGCTGGCGGCCACGCTGACCCGGCAGCTGATTGCGCCGCTGCTGTATCTCAATAAGGGCATCACCGACCCGGCCAACATCCCTTATTTTGAGTTTGACACCCGCCAACCGGAAGACATGAAGCTGTATGCCGAGGCGCTGCCCGAATTGGTGCAGCTCGGCATGAAAATCCCGCTGGAATGGGCGCATGAAAAGCTGGCCATCCCGCAGGCGGCCGACGACCAAGACATATTGGCCGTGCGTGGTGCCCAGCCGGAACTACGGCAGGCGCAGGCCAGCCGCTACCGGCAGGTAGCCTTGTCGCGGCAGGGCGAAATCATCTATCCCGACCAGCTGGCGTTGGACGACGGTATTGCAGGCTACCTGAAAAATACCGAGCTGCCTGCATTGCTCGAGCCGCTGATTAAGCAACTCGGCCAAGCCATCGCCGAAGGCGGCAGCTATGAAGAGGCGGCCGAGCGCCTGCTGGCCGCCTACCCGCAATTGGACACGGCACAGCTGCAAGAGGCGCTGGGGCGTGTGCTGTTTGTGGCGGACTTGTGGGGGCAGATCGGTGGGCGCTAATCAAGTGGATTTGGCCTATGCCTTCGGCCTGCCGCCGGAGCGTGCCATCCGTTATTTTGAGACTTTGGGCTACACGGTGCCGACCGATTGGCCGCAGCGGATGCAACAAGCAGCGGCCAAGGCGCAGACCATCGCCGGTATCTACCGGCAGGATGTGGTGGCCGACATCCACCGTGCGCTGGGCGAATCGGCGGCCAAGGGCACGCCGTTTGCCAAATTTAAGGATGCGGTGGAGCGGCAGCTGACGGCCAAGGGGCTGCATCTGGATCAGGCAGGCGATATGGTGGACGCCACCACCGGCGAGTTGCTGGGCAAGGGCATCACGCCGCAGCGCTTGGAGGTGATTTACCGCACCAATATGCAAAATGCGTATATGGCCGGGCGCTGGCAGGAGCTGCAAGACAACCGTGCCGCCATGCCTTATCTGCAATACACCGCCGTTATGGACAACCGCACCCGCCCGCTGCACCGTGAGCTGCACGGGCAGGTGTATCACATCGACGACCCGTTTTGGGATACCTATTATCCGCCCAACGGCTTTAATTGCCGCTGCACGGTAACCGCCTACAGCGCGGCCGATTTGACCCGGCGCGGGCTGGAGGTTTCTGACAGCGAGGGGCGGCTGGAGGAGGTGTACCGCGTGGTGAATAAAGCGGGCGACACCGAACCGACCCGCGCCATCCGTTTGGCCGACGGCCGCTCCTTTATGGCCGACCGCGGCTTTGACGGCAACGTGGGCAAGCGGCACTTGGCGCAGCTGGGGCAGTTGCAGATGCAACGGGCGGTGGATTTACCGCCTCGGTTGGCGAGTATGGCGGTGGGGGAGGCGCTGAAACAGCCGGCCTTTTTTAAGGCGCTGTCGGATGAGTTTATCCGGCGCTTTGATTTTTTGGCCGCCGGCGGCCACGGCAGCAACCGCATAATGCACGTGGGCGTATTGCACACCGAGCTGCTGGATGCGCTGGCCGCCCACAACATCATGCCTCAGTCGGCCGTTATCAGTATGGGGGATGCGGACATTACCCATGCCTTGCGCGACAGCAAGGCGGCAAGCGGTCAGGCTTTGGATGCAGCCATTATCCGGCGTGTGCCGGAGCTGCTGCTGAAGCCGGACTCGGTGTATGTGCAAACCAATGCCAAAAATCCGACATTATGGTTTATTTATGAGACCGAGCAGGGCAAATTGGTATTGTTGGTGGATAAGCCGGAGAAGAAGAGCAAAGAGATGATGAATATCGTGCGAACCGGCGGCAGAATCACGAATTGGAAAGAAGCATTGAACCAGCATACACTGGTTTGGGGAAAAGCCCCGGCAGGAATGAAGTAAAACAGGCAGGGGCGTCGGGATTCGAACCCGCATAATATGGGGAAACCATAACCTTTACCAGTTGGAAACTACCCCTGCCTATTTGTGAATTACAGTATAGCTATGATCGAAATCGAAATCAAGACGTTAGAGTTGCAGCAAAACATCAGCCGCGCAGCGCAGGGCTTGGAGCAGCGCGGCAGCCTGATGCGCCTGATTGCCGGCAGGCTGCATCAGGCGGTGGATGAAAACTTTAACAGCCAAGGCCGCCCGGCTTGGGCGGGGCTGAAGCTAGGCAGCCAGCTCTCCCGTGCCGGGGCGCTGACGAAACGCGGGCAGGTATCGCAGGCGCGGTTTGACAAGCATGTGCGCAACCACAAAATCCTGCAAAACACCGGCCGCCTGCGCAACAGCATCACCGAGGCCAGCGACAACGATAGTGCGCGGGTAGGCACCAATGTGGCCTATGCCGCCATCCACAACTTCGGCGGGCAAACCGCCGCGCACATGATTTACCCGCGCCACAAAAAGGCGCTGGCATGGGCCACCGGGGCGTATCCGGTAAAAAGTGTGAAGCAGCCATTACATGGGGTTAATTAACGGGCAGCCCGTGGCACATGTTGCCTTCAGCCCGCGCCCCGGTTTAGTGGAAGCGCGCGCCTGCCGGCTGGTGGTGCTGCCGGAATGGCAGGGTGCCGGAGTCGGTACGCGCTTTCTAAACGGCTGTGCCGAAATGTGGCTGCGTGGAGAAAACCGCTATCGCCGCCCGCTGCGCACTCTAATCAACACCTCTCATCCCGGCTTGGCCGCCGCCCTGCGCCGCAATCCACAATGGACGCAGGTATCGGCTGCCCTATACGGTGCCGACAAACTGCGCTGCCGCGACAGTCTGCGCCGCTCCGCCTTAAAACACGGGAAGGATACCGGTAAAGCCCGCAGTGCCACCGGCTACGGCGGTCATTTCCGCGCCGTGCAAGGCTTCCGCTATTTAGGCAACGGGCAGGAGGAATAGCGTAGCCCGGCCGCCATTGGACATAGCATGAAAATCCCCGTTTAACAGACCATTAAACGGGGATAAATTTGTGCAAAAGCTGATACAATTTGCTACGCTGCGGCGGTGCAAAAGCTAATGCCAATTCAGGCAAAAGCTGCCGCCGCCTTACACACGGCGGGCTCGACACCAACCAAGCCATCGCCCTACAAAGCATCGCCGGCGATTTGCAGGTGTGCCAAGTGGTCGATCCCAACAAAACCTGCCGCTTCGCCCTACCGCGCAGGGTAACGAAACAATTAGGGATTGAGTTGCCGTAATGCGTTTGGCCTAGAATAGAAACGGCAAAAGGCTACCTGAAAGCCCAGCTTCACCAAAATGAAAACGCCATAGAGCGAAATTTCTGTGAAACCAAACTTTCAGGTAGCCTTATTGATGCACAACGCAATTGGAGCAGCTTAATCTTACTCCTCTTCATCCCCGTAATACTTCACCCCGATTTTAATCGGCGGCCGCCCTTGTGATTTACGGTGGGCGTTAGAATCGCGCAGGGAATAGGCACAGCCGCAGTATTCCTGCTGGTAGAAGTGCTCACGCTTGCTGATTTCGATCATGCGTGCGCTGCCGCCGCCTTTGCGCCAGTTGAAATCCCAATACACCAAGCCGGGATACTGTTCAGCGGCACGGCGGCCGCAATCGTTAATCTGATTCATGTTTTTCCAGCGGGAAATACCGAGGCTGCTGGTGAACACGGGAAAGCCGTTTTCGTGGGCGTATTGGGCGGCTTTTTCAAAACGCATGTCGAAGCACATGGTGCAGCGAATGCCGCGCTCAGGCTCAAACTCCATGCCTTTGGCTTTCTCAAACCATTCTTTGCGGTCGTTTTCGTAATCATCATCTTTATCGATGAAAGGAATGCCGAATTTGCCGGCAAAGCGCATATTTTCTTCTTTGCGCAGCAGATATTCTTTGAGCGGGTGGATGTTGGGATTGTAGAAATAGATGGTGTAGTCGATGCCGGAAGCAAGCAGGGCTTCCATCACTTCGCCGCTGCACGGAGCGCAGCAGGAGTGGAGTAAGACTTTGTTTTGCCCGCCCGGCGGAACAAGCACGGGGCGGCTGATGGGGCTGACTTCAAGAGTGTGGTTCATGGTTTTTCCGTGATTTAGTTTGGGCGGAATTTTAACACCAAACGCAGCAGGGCTGCGGGGCTAGGGGTTAAAAACGTTTTCAGGTAGCCTCTTCATGTTTTGCAAGAGCTACCTGAAAATATTGCAACCAATAGTAGCAAGGCATGGTCTCTGTGCTCAGCATGTCAATCGCTGCATATAGAAAACCGCTTGAAAGGGCATGCCTTTTCAAGCGGTTTGGTTTGGCTAAAGCCGGAATCAGCAGCAGCGGCCGCCGTTGGCTCCGCAGCGGCGTTTGCGGCAGTAGTCTGCAAACTGCTGCTCGGTCATTACCGGTGCGTTGGGGTTATAGCGCCGTTGGCGTGCCACGTAGTTGGCGTAATCCGGCACGCCCACCATCAGGTTGGCAGTCAGCTTGGCTGTTTTCCAAGCCTGATGGAGACGCTGTTTCAGCTTATGCTTCATTCACGGCCTCGGAGCTTGCACCAGCGGTTTCGTTGCGGAATACCGGCGGGATTTCCTGAGCGGTCGGCCAGCCAACCTTACGAGCCTTCATGGCTACCTGGAAGCCGTAAACAGCCACAACTACCACCACAGCCAAGAACAGCACGGTCAGGCCGGAGTTTACATAGTCGTTGAAGGCGATGCGGCTCATCTCTTCGGCGGTTTTAGCCGGAGCCAAGATTTCACCGCGAGCCAAGGCTTCTTTGTATTTGGCAGCGTGGGCCATAAAGCTTACGCGCGGGTTGGAATCGAACACTTTTTGCCAGCCGGCATAGCAAGTTACCAACAATACGCCGAGCGCCGGAACCAAAGTAACCCAGATGTAGCGGTCGCGTTTCATCTTAATCAGAACCACGGTACACAGGATCAGAGCCACACCTGCAAGCATCTGGTTGGCGATACCAAACAGCGGCCACAGGGAGTTGATGCCGCCCAGCGGGTCGGTTACACCGGTGTAGAGGAAGTAACCCCACAGTGCAACGGCCATAAAGGTGGCAATCAAGTTAGCCGGTAGGCTGTCGGTGTTGCCGAAGGGTTTGTAGAAGATACTGCCCAAGTCCTGGATCATGAAGCGGGCCACACGGGTACCGGCGTCCACAGCAGTGAGGATGAACAGGGCTTCAAACAGCAACGCGAAGTGATACCAGAATGCCATCATGCTTTCGCCCGGGATCAGCTGGCTCATGATGTGAGCCATACCCACGGCCAGAGTCGGCGCACCGCCTGCACGAGACAGAATGGTGTGTTCGCCCACTTCTTTGGCCACGTGCAGCAGGGTAGCTTCGCTTACCGGGAAGCCCAGCTGGGTGGTGATCACGTGTGCGGCATTGGCAGCGTCGGTGCCGATCAGGGCAGCCGGGCTGTTCATGGCGAAGTACACACCAGGATCAAGCGAAGAAGCGGCAGCCAGCGCCATAATGGCCACAAAGCTTTCCATAATCATGCCGCCGTAGCCGATCATGCGTACGTGCTCTTCGTTTTCCACCATTTTCGGCGTGGTACCTGAAGAAATCAGGGCATGGAAGCCGGATACCGCACCGCAAGCGATGGTAATGAACAGGAAGGGGAAGAGATGGCCTGAGAATACCGGGCCGGTACCGTCGATAAAGCGGGTAACGGCGTGCATTTGCAGCGGCGGGCTAACAATGACAATGCCCAAAGCCAATGCAATGATGGTACCGATTTTCAGGAAGGTGGAGAGGTAGTCACGCGGGGTGAGCAGCAGCCACACTGGCAGCACGGAAGCGATGAAACCGTAGATCATCACCGCCCAAGCGATAGACAGACCTTCCAGGTCGAAGATATGCCCAAAGGAGCTTTCGGCCACGTTTTTACCGTACACAATCGCCAACACCAGCAGGATAAAGCCGACGATGGAAATCTCGCCGATTTTGCCCGGACGGATATAGCGGGTGTAGATACCCATAAACAGAGCGATCGGGATGGTAGTGGCGATGGTGAAGGTACCCCACGGGCTGTGGATCAATGCTTTCACCACAATCAGCGCCAACACGGCCATGATGATCACCATAATCATCAGAATACCGATGGAGGCAATCACGCCGGCTACAGTGCCCAGCTCTTGTTTCACGATGTCGCCCAAGGATTTACCGTCACGGCGCATGGACACGAACAACACCATCGCGTCCTGAACCGCACCGGCAAACACCACGCCGAAGATAATCCACAGCGTGCCGGGCAGGTAACCCATCTGCGCGGCCAATACCGGACCTACTAACGGGCCGGCGCCAGCGATGGCGGCAAAATGGTGGCCGAACAGCACGCCTTTGTGCGTCGGCACATAGTCCAAGCCATCGTTATGGCGCTCGGCCGGCGTGAGCCGGTTGGGATCGAGCTGCATTACGTTTTTGGCAATGTAGAGACTATAAAAGCGGTAGGCAATGGCATATACGGAGACGGCAGCAATCACCATCCACACCGCACTTACCTGCTCACCGCGATGGATAGCCAAAGTGGTAAAGGCGGCCAAGCCAGCCAACACCACAACGCCCCATATCAGGAAGCTTTTGAGTTTGTTCATGATAACAACACTCCGATTCAACAAACATAAAACGGCTGCTTGGCCAGGCCATACTGCCCACCTTCGGCAGCCCCCTATCCAGCAATCAAACGCTATGCTAAAGACACAAACGTCTTAACTACCAAACGGCATAAGCTTAACATATTCGTGGGAATAATTACGTTAAATTTTCAAGCGAACGAGGCTGTTTTTGCCACGTTTTAGACGGAAAAGCCTAGATTCAGTACAAAAATATACTGGATCAAGAATAATTTGATTTAGGTCAACAAATCACCGATCGGATAACACCATTGTTGGTTTTTACAAAAAACTTGGCAGGCGAAGGTAAAGTTTGTTTGTCGGGCTTGAGCTGTATTGACGCTTTTCAGGTAGCCTCTTGAGCCTTGGCAATCGCCAAGATAGCAGCAAAAGGCTACCTGAAAATGTGGGGAGCAGACAGAGCAAAATGTCAGAGCGGCAATACCAACCTAACCATCAAGATTCAGGTAGCCTCCCGCTAGGTAATGGCTGCATTGGCTGTTTGCTGCTGGTATGACCAAAGGCTACCTGAAAACAACCAAACCGGACGGCTGTATGCCCGCCCGGCTTGGTTGTTCCATAGATAAATCAGGCGCCAAACTACTGCGCTGGCTGCGCCGTTGGGGCAGAAGCTTTCCGGTAACGGCCGGCCATGGCTTTATACACCATGCTTTCGTAGCGCAGGGTCTGGTAGCGGGCTTCGAGCAGGCTTTGCGCGCCGGAATATTCGGTATTCAGCGCGGAGAGCCAGTCTTTGAGCTCGTTGCGGCCGTGTTGGTAGCGCACGCGGTAGTAGCGGCTGTTTTCAACGTCGAGCCGGTGGCGGCGGCGCTGGTTCTCCAGGGTTTGGCGGCTGGCGCGGTATTGGCGGTAGTTGGTGTCGACTTCGTTGAGCGCGGTGGTGAGGGCTTTTTCGAAGGCGAGTTTGGCATTTTCAAAGTCGGCTTCGGCGCTGCGGTCTTTCCAGTTCATGGTGCGCCAGTTGAGGAAGGGCAGGTTGAGGCTGACGCTGCCGCCCAATATCGGCACGTTGAACAGGTTTTTGCTGTGTTCGGACGAGGTACTCAGCGCGGCGTTCAGCGTGATGCTGGGATACCAGCTGCGGTATTGCGCCTGCTGGCTTTTGAGGGCGGACTGCAATCGGTAGTCGGCGGCGATGAGATCGGGGCGGGCGGCGAGGGTGGAGATGGGCACATTCAAATCGAGCTTGCCGCCTTCGGGCAGTCGGAAGGATTCGGGCTGCACGGCCATTGCCTGGCCGGGGCGCAGGTTGAGCAGGTTGCGCAGGGTGGCTTCGGTGTTGCTGCGGCTCTGTTGCAGGGAAAGCAGGCTGTTTTCGGCGGCGAGCAAGGATTGCTCGGCCTGGGTAACCTCAATCGAGGCCACGCGGCCGTGGCGGTATTTGCTGCGGGCGATTTGTAGGATTTGTTTGTATTGCTCGATGGTTTTTTCGGTGAGCTTGATGGCTTCGTTGAGATAGGCTACCTGAAAATAGGCATCGACCACATTGTTGATTACGGTGAGGCGGGTGGCGGCCAAATCTTGCTCGGTGGCTCGCTGCTCCCACGCTTGGGCAGAGGCGGTGGCGTTGAGTTTGCGCCATAAATCGAGCTCGTAGCTTAAGCCGAGCTGGCTGCTGTAGCTGTGGCTGTTTTGGCGGGTATCGAGGTTACGGTTGGCATTGGCGCCGAGCGAAGCGTTGAATTCAGGCACGAGATTGGCACCGAGAATGTTGGCCTGATACAGGGCTTTGTTCACGCTAACGGCGGCCTGTTTCAAATCCACATTGTTGGCCAAGGCCTGCTCCACCAGGGCGTTGAGCCCGCTGTCGCCGAAGCTTTGCCACCAGTTGCCTTCGGTTTGGTAGGCGCAGCCGGCGGGATCGGGGCAGTGGCCGCTTTCGCCGGTGGCGGTTTGCACGCTGCCTTCGCGCTGAGCTTGGGCGAGGCCGATTTGGGTGTTGGGGGTTTGGTCGATGGTGCAGCCGGCGAGCAGAAGCAGCGCCAGCGCGGCAGCACGGATGGGCGGGTGGGTTGTTTGGTTCATAAACCCTCGTTTCTTGGTTGGGTGTCGGGTGGGTTTCAGGTAGCCTGGATTACCGGTTGGAGGCTACCTGAAAAATCGTTCACTTTAGCTTGCAATCCTGTTTACCCTGTTTTCAGGTAGCCTCTACCTACTCCTTGCAGGCTACCTGAAAATATCGGGCGGTTTTGGCTTGATGGCTGCTCACGCTTGCAGCCCGCCGCTAATCGCGCGACAGGGCGGCAATCGGGTTGAGCTTGGAGGCGTTTTTGGCGGGCATGAAGCCGAACAGTACGCCGATGAAGGTGGAGCAGCACACCGCGCTCACAATCGACCAGGTGGAGAACGACATAGCAAACTCGCTGGTCAGCGCATTGAAGCCCAAGCCGATTAAGTAGGAAAGCAGGATGCCGGCCGCGCCGCCGATGAGGCAGATGAGCACGGCTTCAATCAGAAACTGCTGCAAAATATTGCCCTGCCGCGCACCGATGGCCATGCGCACGCCGATTTCCTTGGTGCGCTCGGTTACCGACACCAGCATGATATTCATTACGCCAATGCCGCCCACCACCAGTGAAATCAGGGCAATACAGGAAATCAGCAGGGTCATCGCGCCGGTGGTTTTTTCGATGGTTTGCTTGATGCTGTCGCTGTTGCTGGTGAAGAAATCTTCCTGGCCGTGCCGCGCCAGTAGCAGCTCTTTAATGCCCTGCTCGGCTACGGAGGTGCTCACGTCGTCGCGGATTTTCACAGTTACCGCGCTGATGTAGCGCTCGCCTGAAATACGGTTCATCACCGTGGTGTAGGGCGCCCACATTTGCAGGCTGTCGCCGCCGCCCCAGCCGTTTTGGTCTTCCGCACTGATGCCGATCACGCGCAGCGGGCGTTTGCCAAACAGAATGGTTTGGCCGATGGGGTTGGTACCTTCTGGGAACAACTGTTTGCGGGTGTTCGGATCGATAACCACCACTTGCGCGGCAGTGTCTACGTCGTCTTGGTTAAACAGCCGGCCTTGGTCAAGCTTGATGCCGCGCACATTGAAATACTGCTCGCCCGCGCCGTAGAGCTGGGCGGTAACGTTGGTGTTGCGGTAGGTAACGGTGGCGCTGGAAGTGGTCATCGGGGTCACGCTATCCACATAGCTTTGTTTGCCGATGGCTTCGGCATCGGCAATGGTGAGCGTGCGGATGCGGCCCCGGTGGCGGTCGCCGAAGCTTTTGCCGGGATACACGCCGATGGTGTTGGTGCCGATGGAGCTAATGTCGGAGAGGATTTTCTCCTGCGTGCCGCGCCCCAGCGCCACCACGGATACCACCGACGCAATGCCGATAATAATGCCGAGCATGGTGAGCAGGGAGCGCATTTTGTGCGACATGATGGCCTGCACCGACATTTTGAAGGCTTCCACAAACTGGTCTTTATAAAACAGCCAAGATGCCTTTTCGGCGCGGCTTTCCACGCTGCTGGGCGGGATTTCGGCGTTTTTGCTGGTATCGGCGATGATTTCGCCGTCTTTGATTTCAATCACACGGTTGGCAAAGGCGGCGATTTTCTGGTCGTGGGTTACCAAAATAATGGTGTGGCCTTTGGCGTGCAGCCCGCGGATGATTTCCATCACCATCTCGCCGCTGCCGGAGTCGAGTGCGCCGGTGGGCTCGTCGGCCAAGATGATTTCGCCGCCGTTCATCAGGGCGCGGGCAATAGACACGCGCTGCTGCTGGCCGCCGGAGAGCTGGTTGGGGCGGTTGTCTTCCTTGCCTTCCAAGCCCAAGTCGGCCAGAAGCTGAGTTGCGCGTTCATTCCGCTCTTTTTGATCCATGCCGGCATACACGGCGGGCAGCGCAACATTTTCGCGCGCGCTTAATGCGCCCAATAGGTTGTAGCGCTGAAAAATAAAACCGAATTTGCGCCGGCGCAACGCGGCCAGCTCGTCGCCGCTCATCTGCGAAGTTTCCACGCCGTCGATTTGATACGAGCCGGAAGTGGCGCTATCGAGGCAGCCAATGATATTCATCAACGTGGATTTTCCGGAGCCGGATTGGCCGATGATGGCAATGAAATCGCCTTTTTGGATGGTGAGGCTGATGTCTTTCAAAACGTGGACGCGGTTGGCGTCTTCGCCGAAATAGCGGTTGATGTTGCGGCATTCGATTAGGTTCATATGCATACGGCTTTCGTTGCGGCGGGGAGGCTACCTGAAACAATAGAAGCAGGCTTTAAAGCAGAGGTTTCAGGTAGCCTTTGGGTTTTCAGGTAGCCTGATATCGCAAAGTGGGAGCCAGCTTATACTGGCGGGCCGCCCTGCCACTCTTTCACCGTGCCGTCGCTCTCCGACACAATCACTTTCTCGCCCTCTTTCACGCCCGATTTCACTTCGGTGCGCGTGCCGTCGCTGATGCCCACGGTAATCGTACGCTCTTCCACTTGGTTGTCGGCTTTCAGCACGCGCACATAGCGTTCGCGGCCGCGCTGCTTCACCGCAGTGGCGGGAACGGTGAGCACGTTTTTGGCCTCACCGATCACGATATTGTTTTGCGTGGTCATGCCGATGGCGAGCTTGCCGTCTTCGTTCGGCACGAGCGAGCGGGCGTAGTAATAGATGGCGGTGCTGGTGGTGTCGGTGCTGGTGGTGTAGCTGCCTTGTGACAGGGTGGTTAAGCCCGGGTCGACACTATCCAGCTTGGCTTCCCGTTCGCTGTCGGGGTCGGCCAAGGTGGTGAACAGCAGGGTTTGGCCGGCTTTCACGCGGGTTACGTCGCCCTCGGCAATCTGCATCTTGTTCAGCATATGGCTCAAATCGGCCACTTGGCCGATGGCGGGCGTGGTTTGCACCGCGTTCACGGTTTGCCCTTCTTCCACTTTCACCGAAACCATCGTGCCGGAAATCGGCGCAGTGATGCGGGTGTAGCCCAAGTCGGCTTCAGCCGTATTGATGGCGATACGGGTTTGGCGAATAGAAGATTGCAGCTCGCCCACCTGCGCCTTGGCGGCGGCATACGAGCCCTGTGCGCTTTCCAGCTCTTCTTTGGAGGTGGCGTTTTCCGCCCACAAGGCCTGCTCGCGGCGGTATTTTCGTTCGGCGTTTTGCAGCGCCACGCGGGCAGACACGAGCTGCGCCTGATAAGTTTCCAGCTTGGCCTTATTCGTGTTCAGTGCGTTGAGCTGGGTGGTGGAATCGATTTCGGCGATGAGGTCGCCTTTTTCCACGTGCTGCCCGAGCTTCACATACAGGTGTTTGATTTGGCCGGAAGCCTGGGCGCCCACGTCCACCAGTTGCGCGGCGGAAATCTCGCCGGTGGCGGATACGGTTTGGCGCACATCGGCACGCTTCACTTCTTCGGTGAGATAGGTGGTTTGCGGCTTGCTCGGCTTCAAAAAGGCATAACCCGCCGCGCCCACGGCCAGCGCCGCCACTGCCCACAATGTCCATTTCAACGGTTTTTTCATCTTGTTCCGCCTGCCCTTTCCGGCAGCTATTAAGAAATATGGCTATTCTAGAAAACTGCTGCCGCCTGCGCTATCTGATTAACCTATCCTTACCCCGCCGAGGCTTTGTTGGCAGGGCTTTACGGAAATTAGGGGTTGCAGAAAAGGCTACCTGAAAGTTTCAGGTAGCCTTTTGTTTGATCACGCTTGGTTCAAGCAAGCGGATTGTGCCTAACGCCTTCTGCCGTTGCTGCGGCGGACGGCGGGTTTGCCGGATTGAGGCATGCCGACCACGGTGGTGTGCAGGCCGGTTACGCGGCGCTGCCAGGCGGCTTTCACTTCTTCGGCGCTTAAACGGGAAACGGCTGCCGGGTAGCGGCTGAGGTAGTCGTCGGGCAGGTTGTAGAGGCCGATGAGTTTCAGGTAGCCCAACAGTTCGGCGTTGGTGTCGAAGCGCAGGGGGAAGCTGCCCACGAGGCTGGCCTTGGCCTGCGCCAGTTCGGCTTCGGTGGGGCCGTTGGCGGCGAACTCCTGCAACACTTTCTGCGTGTCGGCCAGGGCAGCGGCGGCACGGGATTTCTCGGTGGCGAAGGAGATGGTGAGCGGGCCTTGGGCGCGCAGGGGGGTGAGGCGAGAAGAGGCGCCGTAGGTGTAGCCGTGTTGGTCGCGCAATACTTTCATCAGCCGGCTGTCGAAACTGCCGCCGCCGAGAATGTAGTTGCCCACGGCCAAGGCATAGTAGTCGGGGTCATTTGGCGTGATGATGGGCATGCCCAATACGATGTGCGCCTGGGTGCCGCTATGAGGCAGGGTTTGGGTTTGCACCGTGCCATGGGTGGCTTCGGGCAGGGGCGGCAAGACTTGGCCGGTGGGCAAGTCGCCAGTGAGTTTGCTCACGATTGCTTCGGCCTGGCTGCGGCTGACATCGCCCACAATCGCCACCACGGCATTGCGGCGGGTGAAATATTGCTGGTGGAAGCGGTGCAGGTCGGCTGGGGTGATGCGGCGGATGGTTTGCTCGCTGGTGCGGGCCGGATAGCCGTAGGGATGGGCGGGATACACCTGCCGGGTGTTGGCTACAGAGGCGAGGAAATCGGGCTGGGTGCGGTTTTGCTTGAGGGTTTCCACCGCACGGTCTTGCTCGCGTTTGAGCACGGCCGGATCGAAGCGGGGCTCAACCAACACATCGCGCATCAGGCCGAGGGCAGGGTTGAGGATATCCGGCTTGGAGAGGCTGCGCAGACGCACGCCGGAAGTGTCGGTGGTGTTGTAGCTGGAAAGGCTCACGGCCAAATCGCCCACGCGCTGGAGCAGGGCTTCTTCGCCCAGGCTTTTGGTGCCGGTATCGGCCAGGCCGGCGGCGAAATCGGCCACGCCGATTTTGTTGGCGCTGTCGCGGCTGCTGCCGGCATCGAAGGCTACGTCGATATCGACAATTGGGTTTTCATGCCGCTCCACCAGCAGCACTTTGGTGCCCTCGGCGGTTTGCCAGCGCTGAATCGGAATATTCTCGGCCAGCGCGGCGGCGGGCAGCAGGCAGGCCAGCAGCAAGGTGCGGAACAGGGGTTTCATGGGGATTCACTCCTAAATTGGGATACGGTTTGGGCTGCGCTGAAGCGGGTGCTTTCAGGTAGCCTTAAATGGGAACCGGAAGGCTATCTGAAACATATTCCTCCATGTTTCAGGTAGCCTTTGCCGCTTATTTGGACTCGGGATACAGCACCACAGTGGTGTGTTTCTGCGCCAGGAGCCAGCGGGCGGCCTCGCGCACTTCTTCGGCGCTCACGGCCAAGCGGCGGCGGAGAATTTCGTCTTCATCCGTGTAAGAGAAGCCGGCCGACTCCAGCGAGCCGATGTTGGTGGCTTGGGTTTCCATCGAATCTTTGCCAAACTCGCGCGCGGCCAGGCTGCGGTTGCGCACACGCGCCAATTCCTCTTCGCTCACGCCGTGCTCGGCAATCTGGCGTACTTCGTTCAAAAACGCTGCCGTGAGCTGCTCGGGCTTCACATTCGGCGCGGGCGTGCCGCTAAACAGCAGCACATCTGGCGAGCGGGTGAGCATATCGTAGCCCATCGAGGCTTCCACGGCGACCTTGCGGCCGCGCACCAGATTGCGCTCGATGCGGGCAGACATGCTGCCGTCGAGCACGTCGGCCAGCATATTCAGCGCATAGGGCAGCTTGTCGTCCACTTTGCGCAGGGCGGGCACCTGAATAGCCAAACCCACCACCGGCGAGCTTACCGGCGCGGTAGAGCGGGCGGAGCGGTTGGCCGTTTGCGGCGGCTCGGTTAAATCGTTGCGCGCGGGCAGCGGGTGGTCGGGCAGGCTGCCGAACAGTTTTTCCGCGTTATCCAGCACTTCGCCCGCCTTCACGTCGCCCACAACCACCAGCGTGGCGTTGTGCGGCGCATACCAGGCGCGGTACCACTGGCGCAAATCTTCCGGCTTGAGCGTGTGCAAATCCGTCTCATAGCCGATAACCGGCGCACGGTTTTCCGGCTTGGCATAGGCATTCAGATTAATCTGCTCCCACATTTTGCCGTCGGGGTCGTTATCGGTGGTGAGGCGGCGCTCTTCGCGGATTACCTTCATTTCGTTTCCAAAATCGGCATCGCTGAAATTCAGGTTCACCATGCGGTCGGCCTCCAGCTCCAGCACCTGCGGCAGGCTGCCCACGGCAAATTCTTGGTGATACACGGTTTCGTTGCGCGAAGTGAAGGCGTTGTCGCTGCCGCCCAGCGCGGAAATGCGTCGGCTGAATTCGCCTGCAGGCACGGTGGGCGTACCTTTAAACATCATGTGCTCCAAGGCGTGGCTCAGGCCGGTTTTGCCTGCGTGCTCGTCGGCACTGCCCACCTTAAACCACAACTGCGTAACCGCCACCGGCGCACGGTGGTCTTCGCGCACAATTACTTTCATACCATTGGCCAGCACGCGCGACTGGGTTTCTGCCGCCGCCGGCACCACAGAAGCCGCCAATACGGCGGCCACAAGCAATGAACGGAACATAAGTTTTCCTAAAAACGGGAAGAGGCTGCATGATACCGAAATTTTCGGCAAAGGGCACTTGGGGCGGTCTGAATAAAGATAAAGGCTACCTGAAACTTTCAGGTAGCCTCTGCCGTGATTGCGCCAGATTACCGCGCGGCCGGGGCAGCAGGAGCAGCGTGTGCAGTGCTCTGCAGCTGGCCGATAAAGTTGATGAAGCGCAGCGGCCGGCGACCGGTGTTTTTCAGCGAGTGCGACTGGCCGGGGCGGGCGATGGTCACGTCTCCGGCAGACACCGGTACTTCCTTGCCGTCTGAGCCCACAAATATGCCGCGGCCTTCCACAATCAGGTATACGTCTTCATTGATGGTGTGCCCGTGCAGGCCGATAGACGCACCCGGCGGCAGCGTGAGCCAGCCGATTTCGCGGATCGCATCCTGCTCGCCGGTTTGGTGGCGGGTGTAGGCGAAACGCCCCAGCAGCTTGCCCTCGCCGCCGGCGGCTTTTTCACGGTCCCACTGCTGGAAGTCGGCTGCTTTATACACCTGAATGCTGCGGTCTACCGGCGTTTTACTCGGCTCATTCGCCGCCGGCGTACCATGCGCCCAAGCGCCGGCGCTCGCCAGCAAAGCAGCAGTGGCAACGGATAGAATCACTTTTTTCATCGGGTATCTCCTGTGGTTGAAATCAAGGGGAAACAAAAGAATCGGGCGCAGAATAACAGCAACGGGGCAACAGTCAAACCTGCAGGCAGGCTTATCTGCCGCTTATTTGATGTATGCCAAATATGATGTTTAAGGCTACCTGAAAACTTTCAGGTAGCCTTTGCCATTCATCCCAACGTATTCATACCCGATGCAGCAACACCTGCAACACAAACTTGCTACCCACATAGGCCAGCATCAGGCACACAAAGCCTGCCACACACCACAGCGCCGCCGTGCGGCCGCGCCAGCGGCGGGTGCGGTGCAGCAGCAGGATGCCGGCATACACCAGCCACGAAAGCACGCCGAACACGCTTTTGTGCGTGAGCGCGAGCGGCTTGCCGAAAATCTCCAGCGGAAACAGCAAGGCACCACCCACGGAAATGCTCAGCAGCACAAAACCCGCCAACATGCTTTGAAACATCAGCTTTTCCAAACTCAACAGCGGCGGCAGAAACGATATCAGCGGCGAAATGCGGTGATTGCGCAGGCAGCGGTTTAGCAGCAACACCAATAACGCCAACAGCGCGGCAATGCCAAACAAGCTATACGACAACACCGATGCGCCCACGTGTAGCGCGAAAGGCATATTGTCCACTGCATAATCAGCGCCCGGTGCCGGCCACTGCGCGGCAGCCAGCATGGAAAGCGCGGCAAAGGGATAAAGCAGCAGCTGCAAGCCCTTCAGCGGATAAAAGAAACTGCCGCACCAATACAACAGCAGCATCAGCCAGGTAATCAGGCACAGGGCATAGCCGATGCCGTTGGGGAAACGGCTGAGCAGCAGCGGCTGCCACACCGCCGCCGCGTGCGCGGGCAGCAGCGCCGCCAGCAACAGCAGCTCGCCCTTGAGCGGATATGGCCGCCGGGCATTTTGCCGCCCGAACCACCAGGCAAACACGCCCAGGCCGCCATAGAGCAGCCCGAGCAAAACAAACAATACAGCCATGCTTTTTCCGTGTGTTGCGCGCCCGCTTTTCCATCAGGAAAGCCGCAAAGGCTGCGCGTAATAGTGTAAAATGCCGCGATTTTAGCAAACTTTGCCGCCTGCTAGGGACTACCTGAAAGCAAAGCTTCAGCGCAATTAAAACGCCGCGCAGCGAAGTTTCTGCCAAACTAAGCCCTGCTTCGGCAAAGTTAACCAATCTGCTATCTGATCCCGAATCAAACCCATTTATCGGCTGGGCGAAACCGCCGGCAATAAAATGAGCCAATACAGCATATTGGCGGTTTCCCAGCATTTTAAGGAAAGCTATGTTAGACAACCTATCCGGCCGCCTCAGCCAGTGGGCCAAAAAAATGCGCGGCCAGGCGCGACTCTCCGAAGACAACATCAAAGAAGCCCTGCGCGAAGTGCGCATGGCGCTGTTGGAAGCTGACGTGGCGCTGCCGGTGGTGAAAGACTTTATGGCCAGCGTGAAAGAGCGTGCCGTTGGCCACGAAGTAATCGGCAGCCTCACGCCCGGCCAGGCCTTTATCGGCGTGGTCAACCAAGCGCTCACCGAGCTGATGGGCACGCAAAACAGCAGCCTCAATCTGGCCGCCGTGCCGCCTGCCGTGGTGCTGATGACCGGCCTGCAGGGCGCGGGTAAAACCACCACCGCCGGCAAGCTCGCCCGACTGCTCAAAGAAGAGCAGCGCAAGAAAGTGCTGCTGGTGTCAGCCGACGTATACCGCCCCGCCGCCATCGAGCAGCTGCGCCTATTGGCCGAGCAAGTGGGCGCAGATTTCTTCCCCTCCGATGTTTCCCAGCAGCCCGTGGCCATCGCCCAGGCCGCGCTTGATTACGCCAAAAAGCATTTCTACGACGTGCTGATGGTCGATACCGCCGGCCGATTGGCGGTGGACGAAGTCATGATGGCCGAAATCAAGGCACTGCATGAAGCCGTGAATCCGGTGGAAACCCTGTTTGTGGTGGATGCCATGCTCGGCCAAGATGCTGTAAACACCGCCCAGGCCTTCAACGAGGCCCTACCGCTCACCGGCGTTATCCTCACCAAAATGGACGGCGACGCGCGCGGCGGCGCGGCACTTTCCGTGCGCCACGTTACCGGCAAACCGATTAAATTCATCGGCACCGGCGAAAAAATCGGCGGCCTCGAGCCCTTCCACCCCGACCGCATCGCCGGCCGCATTCTCGGCATGGGCGACGTGCTTTCCCTGATTGAAGACGTGCAAAAAGGCATCGATCAGGAAGTGGCCGAACGCATGGCCAAAAAGCTGCACAAAGGCAAAGGCTTCGACCTGAACGATTTTAAAGCCCAAATCCAGCAGATGCGCAATATGGGCGGCATCGAATCTCTCATGTCCAAACTGCCCGGCGAAATGGGGCAGCTTTCCGCACAAATCCCCGAAGGCACGGCGGAAAAAGCCATGAGCAAAGTGGAAGCCATCATCAATTCCATGACCCCGAAAGAGCGTGCCAATCCGGCCCTGCTCAAAGCCAGCCGCAAACGCCGCATCGCCGCCGGCGCCGGTACCACCGTGCAGGAAGTGAACAAAATGCTCAAGCAGTTCGAACAGTCGCAAAAAATGATGAAAATGTTCGGCGGCAAAGGCATGGGCAAACTCATGCGCATGGCGCAAGGCATGAAAGGCATGTTCCCCGGGCGTTAAACCCTCTGAATGAAATATCAGAAGGCTACCTGAAAATGGTTTTTCAGGTAGCCTTTTCCGTATCCGAACAGCTTTGTCGATTAAATAAAAATATAGCCGTAACCCCGCCTGCGATACTTTCAGGTAGCCTCTTTCCCGCCAGAGGCTACCTAAAAATTCCCGTCAAACCATGTAACCGCACGCCCCCAATATAAAACTTAAGGCTATAATGCCGCCCCAAAGCCGCTGATTCGCAGCGCACCTTCCCTTTTTCAGCAAAGGAACCACAAATGACCAGTCTCACCCTCCGCCTCAGCACTGCCGCCGCCCTGTGCGCCGCCGCACTGGCCGCGCCCACTGCCGCTGCCGAAACCGCCTTTCCCAAAAACGCCGAGCTGCACTACATCGGTCCCTATGGCGTGCCCGCTGTGATGACCTTCAACCAAAACGGCGGCCGCTACAACGTAAACGCCGACATCAACGTGCCTCTCTACAAAATGCGCTTTTCCTCCAGCGGCAGCATCAGCGGCAACCGACTGCAGCCCGCCCGCTACAGCGACACCCGCAAAGGCCGCGCCTATGCCGGCGCCACTTTCGACTACGGTGCCAAAACCATCACCTACGGCAAAGCCGGCCACACCGAAAGCCAGCCGCTTGCCGGCCCCACTTTCGACCTCTTCACCCTGGCCTGGCAGCTTGCGCTCAATAATGGCCAACTGCCTGCCAACCTGCACATTACCAACGGCAAACGCGTTTACCCCGTGCGCGGCATGACCCGCCTGCCTTCCGCCCGCTACAACATCAACGGCGCCAGCATTGCGGTAAACCGCTTCCGTGTACAGCGCGGCGACGACACCATCGAATATTCCTTCGCCCCCGATTTTGCCAACATCCCCGCCCTCATCAAATACACCGACGACGGCAAAACCTACGAGCTCAAACTGCGTAGCGGCAAAATCGACGGCACACCATTGCAGCCACCCAAGTAAGCAGCAACACAGGCTACCTGAAATCCAAACCAAACAGACAAGCCGCCCCGCAGCCTGTCTGTTTCTTATAGTGGATTAAATTTAAATCAGGACAAGGCGGCGAGCCGCAGACAGTACAAGTAGTACGGCAAGGCGAGCCAACGTTGTACTGGTTTAAATTTAATTCACTATATCTGCCCATTTTCAGGTAGCCTTCCCCCTTCCCAGGCTACCTGAAACCACTACGCCCAAATGACCCCTGCCCAACTCCTCCACACCTCCACCCTGCTCGGCCAAGTGCTCAGCTTCGAGCAGCCCGCCGATGCCCTCGTTTCCGCCTATTTCCGCAGCCACAAAAAACTCGGCCGCCAAGACCGGCACGAAATCGCCGAAACCGTGTTTGCCGCCCTGCGCCATTTGCAGAAAATCCAAAGCGTGCTGCCCGAGCCCGTGCGCCAATCCCGCCGCGCCGCGCTGGCTGCCCTAGTATTGGGTCGCGGCATCAGCATTTCCGCCCTAGCCGATTGCACCAATGCCGAAGAGACTGAGTTTCTAGGCTACCTGAAAGCCAAAAAAACCGAGTTTGCCGGGCAGTTGAACACCGCCGCCGAACTGCCAGAGTGGCTCATCGCCCAACTGCGCGCCCAAGGCTGGAACGACGAACACATCCTCGCCTTCGGCCGCAGCACCGCCACCCCCGCCCCGCTCGATTTGCGCGTGAACACCCTTCAAGCCAAGCGCGACAAAGTGCTTGCCCAGCTGCAAAGCGAAGGCATCCGCTGCGAAGCCACGCCGTATTCGCCGTGGGGCATCCGCCTGTACGACAAATCCGCCCTCATGTGCCACCCGCTGTTTTTAGAAGGCACCATCGAAGTGCAAGACGAGGGCAGCCAGCTGCTCGCCCGCCTCACCGGCGCGCGGCGCGGCGAAATCATCGTCGATTTCTGCGCCGGCGCGGGCGGCAAAACCCTCGCCCTGGGCGCCGCCATGAATAATAGCGGCCGCCTCTACGCCTTCGATGTGGCCGAAAAGCGCCTGGCCAAACTCAAACCTCGCATGGTGCGTGCCGGCCTCACCAACATCAGCCCCCAGCGCATCGGCAGCGAAACCGACCCGCGCCTCGAACGCCTCATCGGCAAAGCCGACCGCGTGCTGGTGGACGCACCCTGCTCCGGGTTGGGTACCCTGCGCCGCAACCCCGATTTGAAATACCGCCAATCGCCCGAACGCATCACCGAATTGGCAAAACAACAGGCTGCCATCCTCGAAGCCGCCGCCCGCCTGGTGCACCCCGGCGGCCGTTTGGTGTATGCCACCTGTAGCGTGCTCGCAACTGAAAACGAACAGCAGGCCGAACGCTTCAGCGCCGCCCACCCCGATTGGCAGCTGGCAAACGCCGCCGAACTGCTGCCCGACTGCCCGGAATTATTTTCAGGTAGCCCCTATCTGCAACTCTCCACCGCAGAACACCGCACAGACGGCTTCTTCGCCGCCGTGTGGACGCGCCCGGCATAGTCGGCAAATCGGCTATGGCACATTCATTTCGCTGCCGCTTCCGGTATCGAAAGCAAATGTAATCCGCTATAATGGCCGCCGTTTTGCACCCGAATTTTTATCCATATTTAATCCATAAAAGGAAACACCATGAGCATCCAAGAAGAAATCAAACAATTCGTAAACAGCAATCGCATTGTGCTGTTTATGAAAGGCACCAAACAATTCCCGCAATGCGGTTTCTCTTCCCGCGCCGTGCAAATCCTGCAGGCCGCCGGCTGCAATGATTTCGTTACGGTAAACGTATTGGAAAACCCTGAAATCCGCCAAGGCATCAAAGAATACGCCAACTGGCCCACCATCCCGCAACTGTATGTAAACGGCGAATTTGTGGGCGGATCAGATATTCTGATGGAAATGTATGAAGCCGGCGAATTGCAAGATTTACTGAAAGCTGAAGCCTGATTTTCAATAAAGAAACTGAGCCGGTTTGGCACATATTCGTGCCAAACCGGCAATTTATTTGTAGCGTAATAAATCGAAATGCCCTTATAATCAGGCCAGAAATAAATTTTAACAACCTCCACAAAGGAAACATCATGGCAGCACGTGAAACTTTAGACCAACTCTTGGAACAGAAGAAATCCTTAGAAGACCGTATCCAGCGCCGTTTGGCTTCCGAGCGTAAGAAGAAGGTCAATCAGATTCTGGCCATCATGCGAGACTTTGAAATCAGCGTTGCCGATATCGAAGCAGGTCTGAAAGAAAAACAAAGCCGCCCGCAATACCGCAATCCGAAAACCGGCGCAACTTGGGGCGGCGTGGGCAAACGGCCGAAATGGATTGTAGAAGCCCAAGAAAAAGGCATCGACATCAAAAAATTCTTGGTATAACTAGTTGCCCATACAATATAGAAGGCTACCTGAAAGTTTTCAGGTAGCCTTTTTCATGTTATGCCTTAATCCGCATTCATATTGATGGTGTCTTTAAATTGTGCATTGGGCACTTGCACGATCAATGGGTCAACCGGGCCGATGGCTTTAAGATCGCGGTCGGGGTAGTCGAGGGCATGCAGGAAGAAGCGGATACAGTTGAGGCGGGCGCGTTTTTTGTCATCGGACTTGATGATGGTCCACGGCGCATCCCCAGTGTGGGTGTGGAAGAACATGGTGTTCTTGGCTTCGGTATAGGCGTCCCAACGGTCGAGCGACTCGATGTCCACGGGCGAGAGTTTCCAGTGTTTTAAAGGGTCGTCGCGGCGGGAGATAAAGCGGCGCAGCTGTTCTTCGCGTGATACGGAAAACCAGAATTTAAACAGGTGCATACCGCTGTTTACCAACATGCGTTCTAATTCGGGCGCTTGGCGCATGAATTGCAGGTATTCATGCGGTTCGCAAAAGCCCATTACGCGTTCTACGCCGGCACGGTTGTACCAAGATCGGTCGAAAAACACCATTTCGCCGGCAGTGGGCAGATGATTGATATAGCGCTGGAAATACCATTGGCCGCGCTCACGGTCGCTGGGTTTCTCCAAGGCAACCACGCGGGCGCCGCGTGGATTGAGGTGTTCCATATAGCGTTTGATGGTACCGCCTTTACCGGCAGCATCACGGCCTTCAAATATGGCGGCGATGCGGCTGCCGCTCTCTTTCACCCAGCTTTGTACTTTGAGCAGCTCAATTTGCAGCTTTTTCTTTTCTTTTTCGTACACATTGCGGCTGATGCGGGTGCGGTAAGGATAGCTTTCGGGCAGCGGTGCAACGGATGAATCTTCACTACTGCGGTTACCACTGTATTGCAGCACTTGTTCCTCAAATACTTGCAGGCGGTCTTTGCGCTCCGCCAGATCAATTTCTTCAAATGGTTTGAGTTGATGATCAGTCATGGTGTGCCCCTTATGGCGTGTTAGAAAATCAAATTTATCCTTTTAACTATTAAGGCTATTTTACATTAGGGCAGGCTACCTGAAAAGTGAATTTTCCCTTTATCATTCATGCTAATCTAATTATTTCAAACAGGCATAAAGTGTGGTGGGAAACTATATGGTTAGGGGAGTAAACATTGTATTATTTCTATTGGAACGACTATATGGTTGAAGCGTTTATTTTCTCACGCAAGGAGAGTTAGCACGATATAAGAAAATAAGTATTTAGCTACCCCCTCCAAGAACAAAACAGCCCGAATCTTGCAGATTCGGGCTGTTGTCATTTTTGCTATATCTTAGGATTTGACGGCACCATTGATTTTCCGATTAATCAGCCACTGCTGTCCCATACTCAAGAGGTTGTTCACCACATAGTAAAGTACTAGGCCGGCAGGGAAGAAGAAGAACATCACAGAGAAGGCCAGCGGCATGATTTTCATCATTTTAGCCTGCATCGGGTCACTCGGCGGCGGGCTGAGTTTGGTTTGGATATACATTGTCAGCGCCATCAAAATCGGCAGGATGTAGAGCGGGTCGGGCCGGGCCAAGTCAGCCACCCAGCCCCACGAAGCCTGGCGCAGCTCAACCGAGGCGAGCAGCACCCAATACAAGCCGATAAATACGGGGAACTGCAACAGCATGGGCAGACAGCCGCCCAGTGGGTTGATTTTCTCGTCTTTATACATCTTCATCATGGCCTGTTGTAGCGCCATACGATCATCGCCGTGCTGTTTTTTCAGCATTTCCAGCTTAGGCGCAACGGCACGCATTTTGGCCATGGAGCGGTAAGAGGCGTTAGTAAGCGGCAGCAGCAGGGTTTTGACGATGATGGTCAGCAAAACGATGGACCAGCCCCAGTTGCCGATGAGACTGTGCAACCAATTGAGCAGGCCGAACAGCGGCGCGGCCACCACATGGGTACGGCCATAGTCTTTCACCAGCTCCAAGCGGTCAGCCACTTTGCTGATCACGGCGTATTCCTGCGGGCCGGCATACAATTCGGCAGGCACGCTCAGTTTCTGGCCAGCAGCAATCGCGGGCAGCGGTACGCGCACGCCGGCGGAGTAAAGGTTGTCGCTGCGGCGTTTGATATCGAGCAGGCAGTTGCCGTTTTGGCAGATGCTGTTGCCATCTTTGGGCTGTAACACCCACACGGTGGTGAAGTAGTGTTGAGTGAAGCCAACCCAGCCGCTGGTAGCAGTGCGCTGGTAGTCGGCGCGATCACGTTTGCTCTCGAAATCGTCGTCCAAGTCTTTAAACGGCACTTTTTGGAAGTTGCCATCGGGCGTATAGGCCACTGGACCAACGTAGGTTTGGTTGAAATAGCCGCTGCCCTCGGGCGTGCTGCTGTCGCGCAATACTCGGTACACGCCATCCAGCTTCAACGGAGCATCAGTATGGTTGGCGATGTCGAAGCGTACATCGATGAGGTAGCTACCTTTGCGGAAGGTGTACACTTTGTCCACCTGAACGCCATTGGTTTCCGGCGCGCTCAGTCGTACTTCCAGTGTATCGCCGTTGAGGGTGTAGCTGTTTTGCGGGGCTTTGAAGCTGCTGTCTTGTAGCAGGTAGTTGCCTTTTTGGTCGATCAACAGCGATTGCACCAAATATTTGTGCTCGTTGTTGTCGGAGAGCAAAGTGAAGGTTTTGCTGGCATCGCCGGCAGAGTTATGTTTGAGCAAATCCAACCCGCGCAAATCGCCACTGTTTTCGTCGATCACGGCTTTGAGCGTATCGGTGCTTACGGTAATCGGTTTGGTGGGCGGCAAATCGCTCCCAGCAACGGGGGCGGCAGCTTGCTGTTCCGTCTGCACAGCGGCCTGCTCAGGCTGCTGCGGCTGGGGGTTGAAATAATTCCAAACCATCAGGGTCAGGATGGCGATAATGGCGAAAACCGCCGTCCGCTTCAATTCGTTGTTGGATTCCATAATCGGGTTCCGTTTGAAAACAGGAGAAAACGGCAGTCTGCATTCCAATGCAGGCTACCTGAAAATTCTGCCGCCATGCTGCATAGATGCAGCAGGCAGACTTAAGGCACAGGGTCGTAGCCGCTGCCGCCCCACGGATGGCAACGGCCGATGCGCTTGGCTGCAAGCCAGCCGCCTTTAAGCGCCCCGTACTTGCGCACCGCCTCGATGGCGTATTGCGAACAGGTGGGCTGATAACGGCAGCGCGGCGGCAGCATCGGGCTGATTGCGTATTGGTAAAACCGGATCAGCCCCAGCAGGATTTTGGCTAGCATAGTTTTTTCGGCACAATCTGTTCCAACTGCGCCAACACCTGCTGCCGTCCAGCCTTACCAAACGGGCGGCGCACGCGAACCACCAAATCGCTGCTGTCCAAACGGTGCCGATTAAGGCGGAACCATTCGCGCAGCGTGCGTTTCATATAGTTGCGGCGGTTGGCACGGCGGGCGGTTTTCTTGGCCACCACCAAACCTAGCCGGGGATGCCCCAGCCCGTTTGGCTTGTGCCACAGTTGGATATCCGGCCGCGATTTCAGCCGGCGTAAAGCAAAAACGGATGAGAAATCATCCGTTTTCAGTAAGCGGTATGGTTTGCCGAAACAGTGATCCACTGTTATACGGCCAAACGTTTACGGCCTTTGGCGCGACGAGCAGCCAACACGGCACGGCCGCCGCGTGTTTTGGAGCGAACCAAGAAACCATGGGTGCGTTTGCGGCGGATAACGGAGGGTTGATAAGTGCGTTTCATGATGTTTCCCGTGGAAATAATCTAAAATCAGAAAGCGGCGTATTACACCTGATTTTGCTGAAATTGTCAAACTATTCGTGCTGCATGCCGCTTTTCCTCCCGCCTTGGTTCGCCTCCTGAATTTTGGGTATAATCCACCGTTCGCACCTGCTCGGATACGGCGGTGCACCACGCACCCTTCGCCGACTCCCCCCTGTATTTCTTTCAGAACCGCCACCATGACGCTCGACCAATTCTGGCCACAATGCCTGCATCATTTGCGCCACACTCTACCTGCCAAACAGTATCAAAGCTGGATTGAGCCTTTGAGCGTGGGCGAAGGTGCGAGCGGAGAATGGGTGGTGTATGCGCCTAGCCGCTTTGTGTTGAACATGTTGCGCACCCGCTATGCTACCGAAATCAGCAAATTGCTGGCAGAAAGGCTACCTGAAAACACTCCGACACTGCGGTTCGAACAAGGCAAAGGCAAACACTATGCACCAGCTGACAAGCCGGCACCGGTGCGTACCGCCAAAGCTGCTGCACCAGTTGAACAAACCGGCAAACCAGCTGCCACGCAACATGTCGACAAACGCAGTGCCTTAGAAATCGTGCAATCCCGTTTGGAAAGTTTGGGCATCAATCCACAAGCCGAACCAAGCGGGCAATCCACTCCGGCCAAACCGGCAGCCAAACCTGCCCAAGCCAAATCTACCGCTAAACGCGAAGAACGCCAGCAGCAGCGCTATGCGCAAACCAATTTGTCGCCGGAATACACTTTCGACACCTTGGTAGAAGGCAAAGGCAACCGCTTGGCTGTGGCCGCTGCCCGTTCTATTGCCGAAAACCCGGGCAAAAACTACAACCCCTTCTTTTTATACGGCAGCACCGGCCTGGGCAAAACCCATCTAGCGCAGGCCGTGGGCAATGAGTTGTTGCGCCTCAAACCCGAAGCCAAGGTTTACTATATGCATGCCGAAGACTTTGTGCGCGGTATGATTCAGGCCTTCCGCAACCACGCCCACGACGCCTTCCGCCAGCAATACAAGCCCTACGATTTCCTCATTATCGACGACATCCAGTTCATCAAAGGCAAAGACCGCAGCATGGAAGAGTTTTTCCACCTGTATAACCATTGCCACCACCATAAAAAACAGATTATCCTTACCTGCGACGTGCTGCCCACCAAAATCGATGACATGGACGACCGCCTGAAATCCCGTTTTTCATGGGGTTTGACGCTGGAGTTGGAGCCGCCGGAATTGGAAATGCGGGTGGAGATTTTGCAGAAAAAAGCCGATTCCGTGGGTGTGGAATTAAAAGAAGAAGCCGCCTTTTTCATCGCCACCCACATCCGTTCCAACGTGCGCGAGCTGGAAGGCGCGTTTAAACGGGTGGAAGCGCGCAGCCGCTTCGAACACAAACCGATTGATGTGGAGCTGGCCACCGAAGCCCTGCAAGATATTGTGGCCGGCAACTTCAAGCCGATTAACCTGCCGTTGATTATGGATGCGGTGGCCAAATATTACGGCATCCGCACTGCCGACCTTATTGGCAAAAAACGCGCGCAAAGCATCGTCCGCCCACGTCATCTGGCCATCAAACTTGCCCGTGAGCTGACCACCCACAGCTACGAAGACATCGGCAAAGCCTTCGGTGGGCGCGACCACAGCACGGTGCTCAATTCCGTGAAAAAGGCCGATGAATTGCGGCAGGAAGATGCCGAGATTGCCCAAGATTACGAAAAGCTATTGATTATAATCAAAAATTAAACCTAAGGAATCTGTATGTTGATTTTAGAAGCCGAGCGCGATACCCTGCTCAAACCGCTGCAAGCCGTTACCGGTATTGTGGAGCGCAAGCACACCTTGCCGATTCTCTCCAACGTGCTGATTGAGCGCACCGGCGGGCAAACCAATATCTTGGCCACCGACTTGGAAATCCAAATCCACACCCATGGCCCGCACACCGATGCCGAAGACTTCCGCATCACCACCAATGCCAAAAAACTGCAAGACATCCTGCGCGCCCTGCCTGAAGGCGCAATTGTGGCGCTGGATTGGGCGCAAAACCGCCTCACCCTCAAGACCGGCAAATCCCGCTTCGCCCTGCAAACCCTGCCGGCCGAAGATTTCCCGCTGATGAGCATCGGCGAAGAAGTGGTTTCTGCCTTCACCCTGCCGCAAGAAACCTTCCGCAATATGCTCTCGCAGGTGCAATACGCCATGGCCGTGCAAGATATTCGCTACTATCTCAACGGCTTGCTGATGCAGGTGGAAGGCAGCAATCTGCGCTTGGTGGCCACGGACGGTCACCGCCTGGCCTACTCCGCCGCCGTGATTGATGCCGACTTGCCCAAAGCCGAAGTGATCCTGCCGCGTAAAACCGTGCTCGAGCTGTTCAAACTGCTCAACCGCCCGGAAGAACCCGTTACCGTGGAGCTCTTGAACAATCAAGTGCGCTTCCGCTGCAACGACACCGTGGTGGTGAGCAAAGTAGTGGACGGCAAATTCCCCGATTTCAACCGCGTGATTCCACAGGATAACGACAAAATCTTCCTGCTCGGCCGCCAGCCGTTCTTGGGTGCACTGGAACGCGCTGCCATTTTGGCCAACGAAAAATTCCGCGGCGTGCGCCTCCAGCTGCGCCCCGGCCTGCTGAGCGTGTTGTGTAGCAACAGCGAGCAGGAAGAAGCGCGTGAAGAGCTGGAAATCGCCTATCAGGGCGCCGAGCTGGAAGTTGGCTTCAACATCAATTATCTGATGGACGTATTGCGCAACGTACACGCCGAAGACATCCAACTGGCCTTCGGCGATGCCAACCGCTCCACCCTGTTTACCATTCCCGACAACGCCGATTTCAAATACATCGTGATGCCGATGCGCATCTAAGGCTGTATCGCCATACGCCAACAGGCTACCTGAAAATGACAAAGTAAAAGTTTTCAGGTAGCCTGAAAAATATGTGGCAGACAAGCATACTTGCGCTATAAACTTTGTCCTTTACAGTTTCAGGTAGCCTTTTGCCGCCGCACGTCTAATTCTAAGGAACCACCATGTCTTCACGGCATTCCCGTATCCGCGCCCTCGCTCTCGCCACCCTACTGCTGCCGTTGGCGGCCCAAGCCGCGCCTGCACCGCGCAAACCCGGTTCGCAAACCCCGCTTACCCACCGCCAAATCATCGATCGCGCCAACAATCTGATGACGGCCTTCTCCTCCGAGATTGCCCTCCAGCAAGGCAAAGGCAGTGACGCCCTCGCTGCCTATATGCGCCTGTTCCGTCGCACCAACGACCCGGCCGTGGCCGAGCGCGCCGTAGACATCGCCCTGGCCACCGATGTCCGCCTGGCCGAGCAAGTGCTTGAACACTGGCAGGCAGTTGAGCCCAAACCTTCCATCGAGCAAAAACGTATGCGCTGGGTTGTGGCTACGGCCAAAGGCGATATCGCCACGGTGCGTGCCGGCCTGCCCGAAATCCTCGCCCAAACCGACCGCCAGCGTATGCGCACCGTCTTCCTGCGCATGTCCCAGCTCGCCCTCTACCACCCTGAAGCTGCCGATGTGCAAACCGCCCGCCTCGTGCACCAAGCCGCCGGCCGCTTCCCCGGCCTGGCCGAAGCCGCCATTACTGATGCCATTTATTCCGCCCACGCCAACCGCACGGCTGATGCCAACGCCGCCCTGCGCCGCCTCTCCCGCCTCGACAGCGACATCCGCCCCATCACCAGCATCACCCTGCGCCTGATTGCCCAGCGCCAACCCGAAGTGCTCGAATACTTCTTCCGCCATGCCGATAGCCGCCACCTTTCCCCCATGTGGCAAAACCTGCAAGTAGAAACCCTCATCGCCGCCAAACGCGAAGAAGAAGCCTACCGCCTACTGCAAAATATGCTGGCCAAAACCCCAGATGCCGACCTCTACATCCAAGCCGGCATCCTCTCCGTGCGCCGCAAAGAGCCCGTGGCCACCACCGTAAACTACTTCGATAAAGCCTACCTGCACGGCACCCAACAGCAGAAAAGTCGCGCCTCCCTGCTCGCCGCCATGCGCCTGATTGAAGACAACAACATAGCCGAAAGCCGCAACTGGCTCAACCGCGCCAGCGCCCCCGAAGCCCAGTTCGACAAACACATCCTAGAAGCGCGCATTGCCGAGACCGAGAAAAACTGGCCGGCGGCCGAAGATGCCCTGCTGCGTGCCGAATCCATCGTATCGGCCGGCCGCAGCAATGCCATCTTCAATGCCGACGACCTCCTCGTTGCCCACCTGCGCATCGCCCGCGAGCAGCCGCCTGCCGAAGCCCTCAACAGCATCCGTAGCCTCTATCGCCGCTACAGCGACAATTCAGCCCCGCCCGCCATGATCGCCATCATCCTCGAGCAGCGCGCCATCCTGTATGCCGACCGCCTGCAACAGCCCGAGAAAGCCGTAGCCGACCTCAAACAGGCACAAGAACTCGTGCCCAAAAACCCCGACATCCTCAATTCCCTCGGCTACACCATGCTTTCCCTGCCCAACCCCGACCTGGCCCAGGCACGCCGCTATATTGAACAAGCCCTGCAACGCCGCCCCAATTCGCCTGAAATTCAAGACAGCATGGGCTGGGTGTTGTTCAAACAAGGCCAACCTCAAGCCGCCCTACCGTATTTGCAGCGCGCCCACGCCAAACTGCCCGAAGCCGATATAGCCGCCCACCTCGGCGAAGTGCTGTGGACACTCGGCCGCAAAAACGAAGCCATCGTTATCTGGCAAGCCGCCCAGCGCAAAGGCGGCGACAAACCCATATTGCAGGAAACCCTGCAACGCCTCAACGTAACCCTCCCGTCCTCCGGTGGAAAAGCCAGTAGCGAAAGCAACAGCAGCCAATAAACCAAAGGCTACCTGAAAACAGGTTCTCCCGTTTTCAGGTAGCCTTTGGCGTGTATTGAAATAGATATTCCATGTTGTGCTGCCGCCAATCCTGCCCACCACTACCCACTCACTCCGTGAAAGCCCATGATCCGACACTGCCTCCTCCCAATCTCCGCCGCCCTCCTGCTCGCCGCCTGCACCAGCCTTGGCACGCAAATGTCTGCCGAAAGCTGGCGCGACGATGCTGCCACTCCCGAGTTTGAAGCCTCCGGCCGCATGGGCGTGAAGGAAAACGAACGCGGCAGCTATGCCAATTTCGATTGGCTGCGCACTGCCGCCGTGCAGCTGTTTGAAGTGAAAACCCCGCTGGGCAACAGTGTGGGCCGATTGTGCCAAGACAGCGGCGGAGTGCAGGCGGTGGCGTCCGACGGCCAGGTTTACCGCGCCGCCACCACCACCGAACTCAGCCGCCAGCTGCTCGGTTACGACCTGCCCGTGGTCTATATCGACCGCTGGGCCAACGGCCTGCGCGTGCCCGGCGAGCCCTACAGCGTGCTGCCCGACGGCCGTTTGCAGCAAATGGGCTGGAAAATCCAACGCAATTTGGGCGAAGGCGGCCAAGTGCGCATGCTGCTGCTGGAACGCACCGGCCTGAGCCTGCGCCTAGTGTTCGACCGCTTCGGCCAGCCAGAACAGCACCCCGGCAGCTGCGCGGATCATGCCGGACAGGCCGTATGATGCAGCCGCACCCCGCCGCCCGAGCCTTCCCCGCCCCGGCCAAGCTCAATCTCGACCTGCGCATCATCGGCCGTCGTGCCGACGGCTACCACCTGCTCGAAAGCATTTTCTGCCTGATTGATTTGTGCGATACGGTGTGGCTGCTGCCACGCGAAGACGGGCAAATCATCCTGCACAATCCCGCCGGCGGTATTCCGCCCGAACAAGATTTGAGCCACCGCGCCGCCCGCCTGCTGCAACAGTTTTCAGGTAGCCCCAACGGCGTGGAAATCTGGCTGGACAAACATATCCCCAGCGGCGGTGGGCTGGGCGGCGGCAGCTCGGATGCCGCTACCGTGCTGTTTGCCCTCAACCATTTGTGGCACACCGCCGTGCCGCCCGAAACGCTGCGGGCACTCGGCCTGAAGCTGGGTGCGGATGTGCCGTTTTTCCTGTTCGGCCAAAGCGCTTTTGTGCAAGGCATCGGCGAAATCCTGAGCCCGCTGGCCGTGCCGGAACAGTGGTATGTGGTGGTGCGCCCCGATGCGCATGTGGCCACGCCGAAAATCTTCACCCACCCTAATCTCACCCGCAACAGCCCGCCCTGCGCGCAACCCAGTTTCACGCAACTGCAACCTTTCCGCAACGATATGCAGGCCGTGGTGCTGGCTGAATATCCGCCCGTAGCCGCCGCCTTCCGCCTGTTGCAAGATTACGGCACGCCACAGCTGACCGGCTCCGGCGCCTGCCTGTTTATCGCTTGCACCACACAAGGTGAAGCCGAGTATATCTATAGCAGACTACCTGAAAATCTGGCTGCCTGGTGCGTACCCGGTTTGGATCGGCATCCCTTGCAAGCCATCTTGGGAAATAACAAAAATATCAGGCACGCTTGACAACGTGCCGAAAAAAACGCATAATTCTCTCCTTTCCTGAATCGCCTGCCGCAACAGCAGGTTTGTACTGGGGATTCGCCAAGTTGGTTAAGGCATCGGATTCTGAATCCGACATACGTAGGTTCGAATCCTACATCCCCAGCCAGATTCGTAAACAATATAATTGGGGATTCGCCAAGCTGGTTAAGGCACCGGATTTTGATTCCGGCATGCGTAGGTTCGAATCCTACATCCCCAGCCACCTTACAAAAGCATGTACCTGTACATGCTTTTATTTTTGTTGCCGCATTCATTGTGCAGCAACAGGCTACCTGAAAACGAGCATAGCGAGTTTCGCCAAAACAAAATCAGCATGGAAACTAGAGCGACGGGAATTTTCTTGCTATAGAAACGCGTTTATTCAATTTTGATTGCTCGATTAGGAGCTGGGGCAAACCAAACACAGGTATTTGTTGCCTAACCCTAATATCAAGCCGACAAAATTGGTGGATATTCCACACAAACAGCACTTTGGTTTTGCCCGCGCTCGGCGTATAATCTGCCATTTGCAAGCCAGTCAAACCCAAATGCAAGGGAGCGGCAATGTTTCCCACAGTCGGCGGCGAGACCGCAAACAACACAGGTAATGAAGAAATGGCATATGAAAGTTTAATGGTATTCGCCGGCAACGCCAGTGTCGGCTTGGCTGAGAACGTGGTCAAACACCTTGGCATTTCCTTGGGGCGCGCCTCCGTAGGCAAATTTTCCGACGGCGAAATCGCCGTGGAGCTCTTGGAAAACGTGCGCGGCCGCGACGTGTTTATTTTGCAGTCCACCTGCGCCCCCACCAATGATAACCTGATGGAATTGCTTACTGTGGCCGACGCGCTTAAACGCGCTTCCGCCGGCCGCATTACCGCAGCTATCCCCTATTTCGGCTATGCCCGCCAAGACCGCCGCCCGCGTTCCGTGCGCGTGCCGATTTCCGCCAAGCTGGTGGCCAATATGCTCGCCACCGCCGGCATTGACCGCGTGCTGACCGTGGATTTGCATGCCGACCAAATCCAAGGCTTTTTCGATATTCCGGTGGACAACATCTATGCCACCCCGATTTTGGTGCACGATATCCTTCAACAGCGCATCGAAAACCTCACTGTAGTCAGCCCCGACATCGGCGGTGTGGTGCGTGCTCGTGCCGTGGCCAAGGTGCTGAACACCGACTTGGCGATTATCGACAAACGCCGCCCCAAAGCCAACGTGGCCGAAGTGATGAACATCATCGGCGATGTCCAAGGCCGTACTTGTCTGATTGTGGACGACATGATTGACACCGCCAACACCCTGTGCAAAGCCGCTTCTGCTCTGAAAGAGCGCGGTGCGGAACGCGTATTGGCCTATGCCACCCACCCCGTGTTCTCCGGCGAAGCCGTGAACCGCATTGCATCGTCTGATATCGACCAAGTGGTGATCACCGACACCATCGCCCTGTCTGATGCCGCCCGCAACTGCGACCGTATCCGCCAAGTTACGATTGCCGGTTTACTGGCTGAAACCATGCGCCGCATCAGCAACGAAGAATCTGTCTCATACCTCTTCAACGAGGATGTGGCATCCCCGGGAGCATTGTTCCTCCCGTAATCCCGCCGTCAGGGTTGGTCGCAGCCCGGCAGACGGTTTTTTTAACTTAAATGGAGTTTTACCATGTCTTTCAAAATTGAAGCCCAAGTGCGCGAAGAGCAAGGTACTGGTGCGAGCCGCCGCCTGCGCCGCGAAGGCCGTGTGCCTGCCGTAGTTTACGGCGCCGGCTCTGACGCCACTGCTGTTTCCGTTGACCACAAAACCGTATTCTTCGCCCTGCAGAAAGAAGAGTTCCACACCGCCATCATCAAACTGGCGCTGAACGGCAAAGAGCACGACGTGATTGTGCGCGACTTCCAGATGCACCCTGTTCGCCGCGAAGTGCGCCATATCGACTTCCAAATCGTAGAAGCCGGCAAACCGATCAAAATCCGCCTGCCGCTGCACGTGGTTAATGCCGAGAAATCTCAGGCTGTTAAGCTGCAAAACAGCCGCGTGGCTCTGCTGAGCACCAGCGTGGAAGTGCTGCTGGATCCGAAACACATCCCGTCTGAACTGGTTTTGGATTGCGAAAAAGTTGTGGCCGGCGACGTATTGCACCTGTCCGACATCCAATATCCGGAAGGCGTGGAAAGCACCTCCCTGCGCCGTGGCGCCAACTTGGCCGTAGCCACTGTAACCGCCGCAGGCAAATAAGCCGAACGGCTTTGATGACAAACCCCGCTGCAAAGCGGGGTTTTGTTTGGCCAGTATTTATGGCTGCGTAAAGGCTACCTGAAACTCCAGCTTCACAGAAACTCTGCGGTGCTTTGCTTTCAGGTAGCCTTTACTTCAACCGGATTGCCGAACCGTTTTATTTGGTCAGGATTTCCGCTTCTTTGTCGCCATATACCGGGCGCAGGGTTTTTTCGTAGGCGGCGTGCAGGCGGCCGTCTTGTTTGATGGCGGCGATTTCTTGGTTCACCCAGTTGAGCAGAGATTGGTCGCCTTTGCGCACGGCGGGGGCGATGTGCTCGGCCGGGCCGATGTTGCCGATGACCACTTCAAAGTTGGGGTTTTCTTTGGCCCATGCCCACAGCAGCGCGTTGTCGTGCGCCAATGCCACGCCGCGGCCGTCTTTCAGCGCATCGAAGGTTTCGGTGTTTTGGTCGAATTTCAACAGGTTGATGTTGGGATGGTTTTTGGTGAAGTAGGCATCGGCGGTGGTGCCTTTGTTCACCAGCAGGGTTTTGCCTTCCAGCTGGGAAAGGTCGGTAATCGGCGCGCCTTTGGGGGAAACCACACCCAAAGCCACGTTCATATAGGGGCTGGCGAAATCCACCACTTCGGCGCGTTCGGGCGTTTGGGTGAAGTTGGCGAGGATTAAATCCACTTTGCCTGAACGCACGTATTCCACGCGGTTGGCGGCTTCGGTAAGCACGAATTCCACTTTGTCGGGGCTGCCGAGTAGGTCGTTGGCCAGATATTTGGCGATTTCCACGTCAAAGCCTTGGCTTTTGCCGTTGGCGTCCACATAGCCGAAGGGGGGCTTGTCACCGAACACGCCGATGCGGATTACGCCGCGCTCTTTGATTTTGGCCAGTGCGTCATCGCTGGCGGCGCCGGAAGCGGCGGAGGCGTTGGCTGCGCTGCTGCCGGAAGCAGGTTGGTCGCTGCTGCCCTGCGAGCCGCCGCCACCGCAGGCGGCCAGGCCGAAGCCGAGCACAACGGTGGCCAATAAGGTTTTGAAAGATTGGTGTAATTGCATGATGTTTCCTTTTCTGTTAGAGGTAGGGTGAAACCGCCGTACAGGCTACCTGAAAATACGGCAGTGGTTTTAAAACGGGTTAAATCGAATAGTCCATGCCGCTGAGAAACTGCTGGGCGCGGCCGCTTTCGGGTTTGGTGAAGAATTTATCGGGCGTGCTCTCTTCGATGATGTGCCCTTGATCCATAAAGATAATCCGGTCGGCCACCTTAGCGGCAAATTCCATTTCGTGGGTAACGATGAGCATGCTCATGCCCTCGCGCGCCAGCTCCAGCACCACATCCAGCACCTCGCGCACCATTTCCGGGTCGAGCGCGGCGGTGATTTCATCCAGCAGGATCACTTCCGGGTTCATGCACAGCGCGCGCACGATGGCGATGCGCTGCTTCTGCCCGCCGGAAAGCTCGCGCGGGAAGGCAGTTTTGCGGTTGAGCAAGCCCACGCGGGCCAGCAGCTTATCGGCCTGTGCCTCCACTTCTTCGCGGCGGCGGCCCTGTGCCTTCAGCGGGCCGAGCAGGATGTTGTCGATCACATTCATGTGGGCAAACAATTCATAGCTCTGAAACACCATGCCCACTTTCTGGCGGGCAGTTTCCCACGGCACGTCTTTGCCAAATTCGCCCACGCCTTCCATTTCAATGCTGCCGCCCTGGTGCGGCTCCAAACCGTTGATGCAGCGCAGCAGGGAGCTTTTGCCGCTGCCAGACGGGCCCAAAATCACCACCACTTCGCCCTTCTCCAGGCTCAAATCCAAATCCTGCAGCACCACGGTATCGCCGTAGCCCTTGCGCAGGTGGCGCACGTTTAGCAAAGCCATATCAGCTCTCCCATTTCTTTTCCAAATAGCCCGCCAGCAGCGACAGCGGCCAGCAGCACAAGAAATAAAGTATGAAAATCAGGCCGTACACCCAAAACGAAGCGTTCGGCATGGTGAGCAGCGAATTCTCGATAATCTGCTGCCCCACCTTCACCACTTCCACCACGCCGATCAAGGCGGCCAGCGAGCTGGTTTTCACCATACGCGTGAATAAGTTAATCGCCCCCGGCAGCGCCCGCTGTACACTCTGCGGCAGCTCGATATACCAAAACACCTGCCGCCGGTTCAGCCCCAGCGCCTTGGCCGATTCCACCTGATGCTTTTCAATCGATTCCAGCGCACCGCGCACCAAATCGCCCATCTCACCGGTGCCCCAAACCACAAACACCCAAATGCACACCCACACGCCGCTCAAATGGATGTCGGTCCAAGCCGAAAGCCCGAAATACAGCACAAACAGCCACACCAGAATCGGCACAATCCGCACCATTTCCAAATATAGCGCGCACACAAAGCGCACCAGCGGATGGCGCACCCGCATCAGCAGCCCGAACAGCGTGCCCAACACGCAGGAAAGCGCCACCGAAATCAACGAAATCTTCGCCGTGAGCCACAAGCCCTGTGCCAAACGCGCCGCATTCTGGCCGGCAAACAGCCATTCAAGCACCATATTTCGCCTCCCGCAGCCTTCTTTCCGCCCAACGCGCCAGCAGCGACACCGGCAGCAGAATAATCAGGTAGCTGATAAACAACAGCAGCAGCGCCTCATTGGTTTTATAGTCCATACCGATGATGTCTTTGGTAACAAACATCAATTCCGCAACCGCCACCGCGCTCACCACCGAAGTTTCCTTAATCAAAAACAGCACATTCGCCCCAACCGCCGGCACCGATACCGCCCAAGCCTGCGGCAGCACCACAAAGCGGAACACCTGCCAGCGCGACAAACCAATCGCCTTAGCCGCCTCCACCTGCCCCTTGGGCACCGAAAGCAAACCCGCCCTCAGCGCCTCCGACATATAGCTCGCGCCCAAAAACACCAGCGCCAGGATGCCGCAGGTAAAGCCGTCCCACTTAATGCCCACCTTCGGCAGGCCGTAATACAGGAAAAACAGCTGAATCAGCAAAGGCGTATTGCGCGAAAGCTCGATATACGCCCGCGCCGGCCAATACAGCGGCCGCACGCGGTAGGCCGTTATCACTGCCACCGCCAACCCCAGCAGGAGCGACAGCGCAATGCTGTAGGCCGACAGCTTCAACGTAATCAGCGCGGCATCGGCAAACTTCGGCGCCACACGCCAAAAATAAGACCAGTTCATAATCAGGCAAAATTGAAAACAGGCGGCCATTATAGAAACCGCCGCGCAGCTTGAGAAAGAAGCATTGGCAATATGCTTAGAGGGAAAAGGCATAAGAGGCTACCTGAAAGCGCAACCACCTTGCTTTTCTTAGCTCTCGAAGAGAAGAAGATAAGGCTTCCGAAGGAAGCCGATTTCCCACACTGTCAAAAGGCAGTGCCAGCTTGTATGTGACAAGACAAAATGAAGAATCAATGATGAAAGGCTACCTGAAAACCCGCTAAACACTGTTGCTAAAAGTGGGCGCAAACAAATACAAAATATCAGTGAGGCAATGCCAACCCACGGCGCATACGCACCGTTAGTTGGCATTGCCTCACTAACTTCCTGTTCACGTTTTCAGGTAGCCTTTAAATGCTTAAGGCTATCTGAAAACTAATCATCCGAACTACTATCCCGCCATTTTTTTACTTTCTATTTCTGCTCAAACCCCTCGTCATGAAATTTTTCCGGCAGCCCAATATTTCTGACTTGGTGTATTGCTTGCAGCCGGTGCAGGGCAGATATGTCGTTCAGGCTGCGGGCATAGCTGATGTCGATTGTTTCCAAGGCGGTGAGGTTTTCGATGCCGTTTAATGTGCACACGGAGGGGCGCACCAGCAATAAATCTTTCAGCCGCGTCAGGTTTTGGAATTCAGTTAAGTCTTTGCCTTTGTAAGACCATAGGTATAAACGCTCCAAGCGGGTGCATTGCCCGATATTTCGGATTTTTTTGTTGTAGTCCATCCTTAAATCTTTGAGGGCGAGCAGTTGGGAGAGGTCGATGTCGATTGGCTGTTCGATGACCAGGGTTTCCAATTGCTCGAAGCGGTATAGGGCATCCGTATTGATGAATTCGGGCGATTCAAGATCGTGTTCGATTTGGAGATGCGGCAGTTCGGGATAGGCGGCCAAATCGGCAAAATCCACCACAGCGTGTTTCGGTGCGGGTGTCGGGTTGATGGCAACCGTCGGCCGGCTCAAAATCCGAATGCCGCAACGGTAACGCTTGGCCTGCCGCATGGCGGTGCGGATAAATGCGGGCTGGACTTCGATGAGGTTGATGTTTTTATTGTAGAAATACGTTTCCATGGATGTGTTCTGATGCGGGGGAGTAGGCATGTTGGCAAGCGTGGGTTTCAGGTAGCCTTGGAGAGTTTTGAGGCCGTCTGAAAGAGTGGATACGGCAGTGCCAACGGCGGGCTTTAAGCCCGCTTTGCTTCATTCATGTTGCAGCTTCGTGGCAAACCATGTTTTCAGGTAGCCTTTCAGACGGCCTCAAGGCTACCTGAAACTTATCTGCCTAAAATCGCGTCCAAAGCCTCGCGGCTGGTGGGGCTGAATACGTTGAGCGCGCCGGAGAGGAGCGGCGTGCCGGGAGCGGGGTCGTCGCTGCCGGGGGGCGGGGTGCGGCAGGTGAGGGTGCAGTCGAACACGCCCATATTGGTGGCGTTGTCTTGCCAGGACAGGTTGATTTGCACATCGAGCACGATGCCGACGGGGATTTCAGGTAGCCCAAAGGTGAGCTTGCGGGTACCGAGCAGGAAGCCGAGCTGCACGGGGCGGCCGGCGTCCAGCGCATGCGCGCCCGCCCATGCGCCCACGCCTTGCGCCATGATTTCCATGCCGAGCCAGCCGGGCAGGGCATTTGCGCCGTCGGGGAGCAGGATGCAGTCGGGCCAGATGGTGCAGACGGCGTGCAGGCTGTTGTTGTCATAGGATAAAACTTCGTCCAGCAGCACCATGCGGCCGCTGTGCGGCAGGAGGGCGGCGGGTTGTTTAATCGGACATTGGGGCATGTTCTTCTCCGATGATGAGGACGCTGTTGTTGCCGCCGAAGGCAAACGACGAACTTGCGCCGATGCGCCGCCCCTGTGGCCACTGGCTACCTGAAACGGTGAGCGCGATTGAGGGCAGTTCGGGGTCGGTTTGGCCGTCCCACAGTTGGGGCGGCAGGTTGCCTTCCGGGTTGTCGCGGCGGCTTGCGATGCCCCATACGAAGGCGGCTTCGAGCGCGCCGGCCGCGCCGAGGGTGTGGCCGGTGAGCGGTTTGGTGGAAGTGGCGGCGGTTTGGCTGCCGAATACTTCGGCCACGGCACGGCTTTCCATGCCGTCGTTGAGCAGCGTGCCGGTGCCGTGCAGATTAATCCAACCGATGCTTTCGGGCGGCAATTCGGCGTGGTTTAAGGCTACCTGAAAAGCCTGTGCCGCACCGAGGCCGTCGGGGCGGGGGGAAGACATATGGTGCGCGTCGCTGCTGGCGCCGTAGCCCAAGAGCGGCAGGGCGTCGCCGTTATCTTCGCGGGTCATCACGAACACGGCGGCGGCTTCGCCGATGTTGATGCCGTTGCGGTTGCGCGAAAACGGGTTGGCAATGCCGTCGGACAGCACTTCGAGCGAGGCGAAACCGTTGATGGTGAGCGGCGAGAGCGTGTCCACACCGCCGCACAACACCGCGTCGCACACACCCAGCCGCAGCAGCCGCGCCGCGCTGATGAGCGCCCGCGCGCCGGAGGTGCAGGCGGTGGACACGCCGTAGCACGCGCCCCGCAAGCCGTACGCTGCCGCGGCAAAATCGGCGGGCGAGGAAAGCAGTTGCGCCTGCTGTTTGAACGGAATGTCCGCCCAGCCGCCGCCGTTGGCAACGTGTTGGAACAGCGGGATATTTTCGTCCGCCCCACCCACCGACGTGCCGATGACCACGCCGATTCTGTCCGCGCCGTAGCGGCTGAGGGCTGCCTGAATCTGCAGCTCGATTTGCGCCAAAGCGTCCCACAGCAATTGATTGTTGCGGCTGCGGTGTTCGGCGGGCAGATTGTCGGGAAACGGGCGCAACGGCCGGTTTACCGCGCCGAAAGCACGGTTTTTGCCCTTCACCCATTCGGTGGAAAACGTGAGCGGGCTGTTTTCAGACGGCCTCAACAGGCCATCCAAATGCTCCGCCAAACTGCTGCCCAAAGCCGACACCAAACCCGGCCGGCCGAGGTATGCCCGTGCCTTATTCATCGTTTTCTCCCAAAGGCGTCAGCCGCCATTTCGCCCCGCCGCCTTCCAACTCGCGCGGCCGGCCGTCTGAAAAACCGTTTTCCAACAGCGGGAACATCGCCGTGAACACCGCCTGCGCGGCATGGTTCGGCGGCACAAAACCGTCGCGCCGCCAGCCGCTCTGTGTGGCCAGCAAGCGCGCCAGCGGCGCACCGAACGCATCGGTCTGAATCCAGCGCGACTGCCCGCCCGCCTCGCCCTGCACCACCAACAGCGACACCTGCTCCGCCGTGCCGGTTTCATCCAGCCGCTCCAGCTTGAAACGGCGGCTCTCGCCCGCTGCCAAATGCGGCAAATCCTGCGGCGCGAAAGTGGCACCGCAGGCGGCAAGCAGCAGCGCGGCAACGATGGGGACGAGAAGCTTGGGGAAGGTCATTTCAGGTAGCCTTTGCGGAATGGGGATGGGGTGGGATTATAGACGAAGCGGGGCGGGAGTGGCGGCTGCTGTCTGCCTACGGCTTAACACCTTCAAGCGAAATTCAATTAAATTCGCTATCAATACCGGATTTACGCTATTTCAGGTAGCCTGCAAATGGGGGAATGTTGCGCAAAGGCTACCTGAAAATCTTAAAACACGCAGATAGCCTATCAACATGGCAACGCCCATCGATCACACAAAAAAAGCTGCCGGGCATACCGGCAGCTTGTGCATTGCAATCAGGCAAAGTAATTAAATTAATACATGCCTTCGCGCTCTTCGCGGGTGCTGATGTAGATGTTTTTCACCTGGGTATAGGCTTCGAGCATCATTTTGTGGGTTTCGCGGCCGATGCCGGAAGTTTTGTAGCCGCCGAAGGGGGCACCGGCAGGCAGGCGGTTGTAGCAGTTCACCCATACGCGGCCGGTTTCCAGAGCGCGGGATACGCGCAGGGCGCGGTTGATGTCGCGCGTCCACACGCCGCCGCCGAGGCCGTATTCGCTGTCGTTGGCCAGCTGGATAACTTCTTCTTCGGTTTTGAATTTAATCACGGTAGCCACCGGGCCGAAGATTTCTTCTTGGGCGATGCGGCTGTTGTTGCTGTCGGCAGCAATCAGGGTGGGCTCAACAAATTCGCCTTTGCCCAATGCGCCTTCCACTTTTTTACCGCCGGTGATGATGCGGCAGCCTTCTTGTTCGCCAATTTGCACATACTTCAGAATGGTGTTGAGCTGACCGGCGTTCACTTGTGCGCCCATCTGGGTATCGTCTTCCCAAGGCAAGCCGACTTTCACTTTCTTAAACTCTTCAGACAGTGCGGCTACGAATTTGTCGTAAATGCCTTCCTGCACGAAAATGCGCGAACCGGCACAGCACACTTGGCCTTGGTTGAACAAAATACCTTTTTGCGCGCCTTCCAAGGCTTTGTCGAAAGGCATGTCGTCGAAGAAGATGTTGGCAGATTTGCCGCCCAATTCCAGAGTGGAAGGAATCAGCAGCTCGGCAGCAGCGATGCCCACGCGGCGGCCCACTTCGGTAGAGCCGGTGAAAGCAAGTTTGTTGAAGCCTTTGTGGTGCAGCATGTATTCGCCGGATTTGCTGCCTTTACCGGTAATCACGTTGAGCACGCCTTTGGGCAGCAGGTGGTTCACTTTTTGGGCAAAGGAGAGCAAGCTCAGAGAGGTGCTGGAAGAGGGGTGGATAACGATGGTGCAGCCAGCGGCCAGTGCAGGAGCAATTTTCCAAGCGGCCATGAGGAAGGGGAAGTTCCACGGAATGATTTGGCCAACCACGCCGATGGGCTCGCGCAATACGATGGAGAGGTCTTCTTCGTCCAGTTGGTTGGCCGTGCCTTCCTCGCCGCGGATCACGCTGGCGAAATAGCGGAAGTGGTCGGAGGCCAACGGAATATCGGCAGCGCGGGTTTCGCGGATGGGTTTGCCGTTGTCGAGCGTTTCCTGCAGGGCGAAGAGTTCGGCATTCTCATCAATCACATCGGCAATTTTGTTCAGAAGGGCGGCGCGCTCGGCAGCGGTGGTTTTGCGCCAGGTTTTAAATGCAGCCTGTGCAGCGGCCACGGCGGCATCTACGTCGGCGTCGGTGGCATCGGTGAATTTAGCCAAGAGCTCGCCGTTGGCGGGGTTGTGCGATTCCAGCAGATTGCCGGGCTTTGTCCACTCGCCGTTGATGAGCAGACCGTATTCGCGGTCGAAAACGTTCAGATTTTTAGCCATTTCGTTGGTTCTCCTAAGAATTGTGCGGGGGCTGGCGGCCCACTTCCAATAACATAAACAGCATTCGATCGATGCTGTGGGCGCAGCATATTCTTTTTTGCCAACTCTTTCAAGGATGCATATTACCAAACCGGGCTTGTTTATAGATTAAAGGCTACCTGAAAACAAAGCTTCAACGCAGCTAATATGCCGCGCAGGCGGCTTCGCAGCGCCGCTATTTCCATAGGGCTTGCATGCTCTGCCGTTTAGGATGAAAATGACAATATAACAATGAATAATCAGCCTGCCTCCACTGCAGCGGGCAGGCAAAACACATCAGGCCGGATCCGGTTTTTTGTTGCCGCAGAAGCGGAGGAGGATAAGCAATGCAAACGATTAAAAAAATTGATGCCGCAGCCCTACGCGCGTTTACCGAAGCTGCCTTCAAGGCATACGGCTTCGTGCCGGACGAAGCGGCGCAGATTACCGACGTGTTGATGGCTGCCGACCTCTGCGGCGTCGACACGCACGGCTCGCAGCGGCTGGAAATGTACCGCCAGCACATCAACGGCGGCTTCGTGCGCATCGGCGCCCAACCGGAAACCGTGTTTGAAACGCCCGTATCAGCCGTGGTGGACGGCCACGCAGCCATGGGGCAGCTCGTTGCCCGCTACGCCATGCAGATTGCCATCGACAAGGCCAAACAAAGCGGCATCGGTATGGTGTCGGTGCGCAATTCCAACCACTACGGCATCGCCGCCTACTACAGCAGCATGGCCGCCAGCCAAGGCCTGGTGGGCATTTCCATGACCAACTCCTTCCCCATCGTGGTGCCCACCTACGGCCGCACCCCGATGATGGGCACCAACCCCATCGCCGTGGCCATTCCCGCCAGCCCGACCGATTTCAGCCTCGATGCCGCCACCTCTGTGGTTGCCTTCGGCAAGCCCGAGGTATATCTCAAAAAAGGCCTAACCGCCCCGCTGGGCTGGGCAATTAACAGCCAGGGCGTGGACGAAACCGACCCGCAGATTATTGTGGAATGCGTGCGTCAAGGCTTGGGCGGCGGCATGTATCCCTTGGGCGGCAGCAGCGAGCTGTTCGGCAGCCACAAAGGCTACGGCTACGCCGTGCTGGTGGAATTCTTCTCCGCCTGCCTCTCGCAAGGCACCACGTCCAACCACACCATGAAAAACGGCCATGCCGGCATCTGCCATCATTTCGCCGCCTTCAACCCGGAAATCTTCGGCGATGCCCAAGCCATTCGCAGCCATTTCAGCGCCTACCTGCAAGAGCTGCGCGAATCGGCGAAAGCCGCCGGCCAAGAGCGGATTTACATCCACGGCGAAAAAGAAGCCGAATGCTGTCGCGAACGCAAACAAAGCGGCATCCCCATCCTGCCCAAAACGCTGGACGAAATGCGCCGCTTGGCCGAGGAGCTCGGGCTGCCGTTTGAGTGGTAGGGCTTGAATACGGCAGTGAAAGGCTACCTGAAAATGTGGAAAACAATTTTCAGGTACCGGCCGCGAAATTTCCACCTCGCGCGGTGTATCGCCATTTATCACGAAATGCATCCGCTGCGGCGCGCCCTTGTCGGTGAAGGAAGTGGAAGCTGCCTACCGTCGGCTGGAAAAGCAGGAAAAGGCTACCTGAAAAACTTTCAGGTAGCCTTTTAGCATTTGCTGGGCTACGGCCGGCAGGCCAAATCTTTTTCAATCTTACCCAGCAGCGCAGAGCAGCAGGCGGTGAGGATACGGCGGGTTTCGTTGAAATTGCCGGTGTACCACGGGTCGGGAACGTGACTGTAGCCGCTATCGGGCAGAAGGTCGGTTATCTTGAAGATTTTGCCGGGGTGGCGGCCGAAGCGTTGTTCCAGTTCGACCAGGTTGTCGTCGTCCATGGCCAGCAGGTAGTCGAAATCGGCCAAATCCTGCGCGCGCACGCGGCGGCTCACAAAGCCGCTGCTGTCGATGCCTTCGTCGGAGAGGACTTCCAGGCTGCCGCAATGCATGCCTTCGCCGTCGTGCCAGCCGGATGTGCCCGCGCTGGCGGTGTGCACCGGCAGGCCGCGGGCGGCCGCCATGTTGCGGCAGAGGTATTCGGCCATCGGCGAGCGGCAGATATTGCCCAGGCAAACGAACAAAACCTTAACGGGGTGTCCCATGAGGCTACCTGAAAATCAAATGGCGGCAATAAACAAAGCCACGATGCACAGCAGGTTCACACCGAACATGGCCGAACGCAGCGTGGCTTTATCGCTGATGTAACAATAGATAAAGCCGATGCGGCTGGCCACGAAGAGCAGCGCCCAGAAATTGATGGTGAACTGGGCGGCATTGCCGGTGACGTGGGCGATGATCACGGCGGCAGCAAACGGCGGGAAGATTTCGTAGCTGTTTTGCTGTGCCGCATCGGCGCGCGCGGCCTTGCCTTGGGCGCGGGCCAGGAAGGCGCGCGGATTGTGGTTGTCGGCCGGTGAAAAGCCGGCGCGGTATTTGGCATAGGCGGCGCAGAAAATGGGCAGGAAAATGGCGAAGAAGATGCACCAGTAGGCTAAGGTCATGATGTGTTTGCTCCTATAGGGCTAAAGCGCTTATTTTCTCCCGCCGGCACTACTACCCGGCAGGAGGAACATTGCTTCAGCCGTAATGGGTTGGAAAGATTGGTTTTGTGCGAAGCGTGATTATACACGGGTGCAAAACAGATGGGCTGTTTCCGGCAGCAGGCGGAATGGGATAACGCAATGCTGGCAGGCTACCTGAAACTTGAGCGGCGCTGCGTTTCAGGTAGCCTCTTTTACATCGGGGAACACCAGCCGCGCTTCCACGCCGTTTTCTCGGTTGGCGAGCATCAGGCGGCCGTGGTGCAGGCGCATGATTTCGGTGGTGAAGCTCAATCCCAGCCCGCTGCTGCGGCTGCCGTCGGCGCGGGGGAGCGAATAGAAGCGTTGGGGGATTTTGGCCAGCGCGTAATCGGGAACAAGGCTGCCTTGGTTGTAAACCGCCAGTTCAGTGCGGTTTCGGCTGCGGGTGAGGCTGAGGCGGATTTCGCTGCCGGGTTCGGCAAAGTCGATGGCGTTGTAAAGCAGGTTGTCGATGGCTTGGCGCAGCAGCAGCGGGTCGCCTTGGACGGCACGGGGCGGGCAGTTGAGGGCGATGTGCAGCTGTTTGGCTTGCAGGGCGGCGCGGCTTTCTTGGGCGGCTTGGACGGCTAGATTGGCCAAATCAACGGTTTGCGTGCTTTGCAGGCTGTCGCGGTTTTCCAGACGGGCCAGTTCGAGCAGACGGGCGATGAGTTGCTTTTGTTTTTGGGTATTGCGGCGGATGCGGTCGAGCAGCTGCTGCTGGTCAGGGCTGAGGAGGCTGTCTTGCAGCAGTTCGAGGGCGGCCTGCTGGGCGGTGAGTGGGGTTTTGAGTTCGTGGGTGAGGCCTAAGACATAATTCTCAATGTGTTGGCGGTGGTCGAGTTCGTCGCGCAGGTGGGCGACGGCGTGGACGAGGCGGTAGAGGTAGCTATCGCCGAATTGGGGTTGTGCGGCAGGGCGGTTGGCGGCCATGGCTTCGGCATAACGGCGGATGCGGCTGATGCTGCGGGCGAGCCACCAGGCAAGCGCGCCGAGCACGAGCAGGCTGGCAGTGAGCAGGAGCAAGACGTGCTGCTTGGCATAGACCAGCGACCAGGCGGTGAGCAGGAGCAGGATGCCGAGCAAAACGAAGAAAAGGCGGATGCTGAGGTGTTTGAAATATTTAAGCATGGGTTGGCTGAATGGATATGGTTGCGCGGCCTGATATTAAGCCGGGTGGTGTTTCAATTTCGTTGCGTTTCGCTTTCAGGTAGCCTGACAAAGCGTATGTGATTAAGTCGGGCTGGTGTTCGTACTTGGAGGCCGTCTGAAAAGGCGGTTAGCGATAACTGATGACTATCCTCGTACCGCCGTCTTTATTGTGGTAATACGCGCCCACATTGCCCCAGGCAAATCGGCGGCATTTGCCTGCTGCCGATGTTTTAATGGCACAAGGGGCATCGCCCAGCTGTTTATCCAGCCATCGATCAAACTGTTTTCTGCGTTGCAATTCACGCGCTTCCGACCATGCTGCCCAGCTATTGTCCTCGCCTATCGGGCAGAAGAATATGGATAAGCTCACCAGCCGTTGCTGCTCGAACTGGGCGGTAAGGGTGTATTGCTCGGACTGCTCGGTAAATGATAAACCGAAAAATGTTATTCCCGTTTGCGGATGATCCGGGCTGGATTTAGGGAAGCATGCAATCCAGTCATCAAGCGTGGTGCGTGCGCTGATAACGTTGCCGTCCGGCAGGATGACGCTGCCGCTTTCAGGGTTTATCTTCATCGGTTTGAATTTCCAAATACTGCTTTCAGACGGCCTGAAAACAAGCGGTGGGCGGGCAACGGATACCCGTCCTTGAGCCTGCCTAGTTTTCAGGTAGCCTCAATGGGGTGAAAGCATGCAGGCGGGAGTGCCTGCCCTACTTTTGCCCAAATGCCTGCACCGCCGCCCAAACCATTTCAGGCTGTTCTTTAATGGCTTCGTGCGCGGCAAACGGCACATTCATCAGATGAACTTCGGGCAATTCGGTTTTCAATGCCGCCCAATCATTAAAGGCGAGCAGGAAATCGGCTTCGCCACGTATCGCCAGCACGGGGGCTTGGATTTGGCGGATGTTTTCGTTGGGATAACCACTTGCGCCCTCGTCCAGCCACATACCTTTCAATGCCGCTGCCCATTTTTCCGCATCAGGCTCGGGGTTGGCTGCCTGATAGGCGGCGAGCTGTTCGGGCAAGTTTTCTTTTACGAAATCGAGATTGATTGTTTCAAACATGGGTCGCACGCCGTCCAAGTGCTTTTTGTGCCATTCCGCGCCCACGGTGATGATTTTCTCGATATTTTTGTCTGCCGCGCCCAATCGGTAGGCGGTTGTGCCGCCATCGCTGAACCCGAACAGGCTGTATTTTTCCACGCCTTCATGCCGCAGGATTTGGCGCGCATCTTCGGCGGCTTGAGCGTAGGTCAGCGCGGCTGTGCCGAGCGTGGAGCGTCCGTGTCCGCGCGTGTCTATCGCAATCACGCGGTAGTGTTGCTGCAAACGCGGCAACAGCGGGGCAAAGTCGGCAATCGAACCAAAGCCGCCGTGCAGCAGCACGATAACGGGAGCGGTTTCCGTGCCGCCGATTTGGTAGTGCAGCGTTGCACCTTGATGTTTGATGAATTTGGATTGCATAGAAGTTTCCTTGTCCGGTTTGTTGAAAGAATGGCGGCTGCCGTTGCCCGGCCTATCGCAGGCGGAAACCGCCAATATTGCTGCGGCTAGTTTGAGTAGGTTTCTGCGTGAAAGATTCATGGCTTTCAGGTAGCCTTTTCAGATGTTGAGGCCGTCTGAAAAAGCAAATGCGGCGGCTGTTTCAAGCAGGTTTGCGGAAGGTAATGCAGTAAAAGCGGTTGTTCCACAGCAGCCGCGTTTTCTTTTCCTGTACGGTTTCGGGAATGCAGTTTTCGATTTGTGTCAGGTCGAAATCGGTGTCTTGGAAATAGCTCCGCGTGAATAGGCTTTTTTTGTATTGTTGTTGGATGAAGTCGGTGGTTTCGTCTGCAATCATGATTTTGGTGCCGGGCTTGGCGACGCGCAGCATTTCGTTGATGGCTTTTTGTTTGTCGCTGAAAAAATTGATGCCGCCCACATGGAATACGACGTCGAACATATTGTCGGCAAAGGGTAAATCTTCAGCGTTGCAGTGTACCAAGTCCAAGCCTGCCGCTTTTTTCTGCCACACGTCGCGGCAGCGTTCCAACATGCCGAGCGACAGGTCGGCGCCGGTCAAATCCAGCGCGGCGGGGTCGATGTCGGTGGGCAGGTGGTTTAAATCGGTACCTGTGCCGATAGAGACGTAGAGCGCGGTGCAGTCCTGCCGTCACTCCAGTTCGCCCATCAGGCTGCGCCGTGTCTCGTTGATGCTGTTGCCGTATCTGAGGCGCGCTATCCAGCGTTCGCCGAAATCGTACCAACGGGCGAGGCGGTTGTACATTTTCATGTATTTGGCGTTGTCGCCCGTTACGTTGTCGGAATCGAGGCACAGCAGGATGCCGTCTTGTTCCGGCGGAAGCGGGTTTTGCAGGGCGGGTTTGAGTTTTTGGATGAGCTTGGCGGAAGGCATGGCGTTACTCCTGTGGATGGTTGCGACAGCTTGAAAGACCGTCTGAAAACCGTGCTTCAGGTTTCGTTAAAACTGTACCCCAGCCCGTGATGGGTGCGGATGTGTTCGTCGGCAATGCCGGCTGCGCGCAGTTTGTGGCGCAGGGCGCGGATGTGGGTGTTGATGGTGTGCGGGTCGGAGGGGCGGTTGCCGCCGAACATGGCGGTGAGCAGTTCTTCGCGGCTGAACACGCGGCCGGGGCGGTGCAGCAGGGTGCGCAGCAGGCGGTATTCGCCCTGCGTGAGCGGCAGTTCGCGCCCTTGGTGGCGGATGCAGCAGGCGGGCACGTCGTCGTGCCATACCGGTACGGATTCGGTTTTGGCGGCGGGCCGGGTTTGTGTGCGCCGCAGCACGGCTTTGACGCGGGCGACGAGTTCGCGCGGGCTGAAGGGTTTGCCGATGTAGTCGTCTGCGCCGAGTTCGAGGCCGAGGATGCGGTCGGTTTCTTCGTCTTGGGCGGTGAGCATGATGACGGGCTGGGGATGTTGCGGACGCAGGGTTTTAAGCAGTTCGAAACCGTCGGTGTCGGGCAGGCCGACGTCGAGCAGGAGCAGGTCGAAGTGTTCGCGCGCGAGCAGTTGCCGCGCCTGCTCTGCGGTGGGGGCGATGCGTGCGGTGAAATGGGCGCGGGCGAGGGAGAGTTCGACCAGTTCGGCGATTTCGCGTTCGTCTTCGATGATGAGGATATGCGGGTTCATGGGATAGGGATTAACAAGCTTTGGATACTAGGCGGCGAGCCGAGGCCGCAGCGGAAGTGAAGCTACCGCTCATTCTACGCAAACACGCTGGGTTACACACGCTTAGGCGCGGCAATCTTCATAAAATCTTCATTATTGTTCCACAAAAAATTGATGCGGGCCGGGCATACTGTGTGCCGTTGGCAGGCTTGTGCCTTGGCCGCATTCAATTCTTTGATGGAGTAAAAAATGAACCAGAAAATATGGAGCGTGATTGGGTTGTGTATCGTGTTTGCCGTGGTACTGTTTTCGATTTACAGCCTGGCGGAGCAACGGGAGTATTACCAATCCAGCATGTTGCTGAGCAAGGAAGACTACCGCATGATTATCCGCAGCGTGAAATACGGCATGGTATTGGTGGTGCTAGTGTTTGCCTCGTTCTTTTTGAGCGAGGTGCTGCAAGAATGGCGTATCCACCCGATGCAGTATTTGCTGGTGGGCGCGGCTTTATCGATATTTTATCTGTTGCTGCTCTCGCTAGCGGAACACATCGGCTTTACTGCCGCTTATGCCGTCGGCGCATTTGCCTGTATCAGCTTGCTGTTTTGGTATCTGCATTTCGTGCTGGCCACCACGCGCGGGGTGTATATGATGACGGCGCTGCTCATGGCGGCCTACGGCACGATGTTTGTGCTGGTGAAAATGCAGCAATACAACCTCTTGGCCGGTTCCTGCCTGCTGTTTGCCGCGCTGTTTACGGTGATGTATTACACGCGGGAGATTGATTGGTATGCGCTGGGCAAACCAGCAGGGAAGGAGTAGTAGGGTTTAACTGCGTTGAAACCTCGCTTTCAGGTAGCCTTTGGATTTGAGCGGAGGCTACCTGAAAAACAGCAAATGGTCGGGCCTAATACCCGGCCGTTTGTGCTTAGGCGGCACAGAAAACTTAAAGGCTACCTGAAAACCGCATCAGCAGTTTTCAGGTAGCCTTTATGCCGCAACCGGCTTAGCGGGCGATGTCGCCGCGCATCACCACACGGGCATGGAAAGTGCCCACTTCGCAGTCGTACTGCCCGCCGCGCAGCACTTGGCGGTTGTAGTAGCTGTGGAAGTTGCTCACGCGGCTGCCGCCACGGGCTTGAGCGGTTTCCTGGAATTTATGGGCGGCGTTGATAAAGGCGCGTTCGCAGGCGGCTTCGTCGGATTGGTTGGAAGCATTGGCTGCCTGACGGGTGGACAAATTGTCCTGAATCACACGGCCGCCACCACCGAAGCTCACCGGCACGCCGGGGTTGAGCAGTCGCTTGGCTTCGTCGGAAGCCAGCACGGCACGACCGTTGCAGCGATACACTACTTTGCGGCCGCCGCGGTTGGGGTCGTCGTCGCGCAGCAGGCGGCATACGCGGCCGGTGGTTTGACTGGTGGCATGGGCGCTGTTGCGGCCGCTATCGCGGCGGGCTTCGGTGCGGCTGCCTTGATTGCCGGAGTTGTCCGGCGCACGGTTGTTTTGGCAGCCGGCGAGGCCGAAAGCGGCTACAATCGCAGCCGCCAGCATGATTTGGCGAGATTTCATATTTGCTCCCTTATTAAGCTGGGTTGGAAACCAAAAATTCACGGCCAGTCAGCCGCGATTTCACAGAGTTTAAAGTATATTAAAAAACCTTGCCTATGCCTACCCGCCTGCTGCCGCAACACACCATCTGCCTCTATCTGGCCGCGCCCGACTGCGCCACGCACTACCACGCCGGGCTGCTGGATGCGGCCGACCGCATCCACCTTGTGCGCCACCCTGCCCGTGCGGCGCAAACCGGCTGGCAGGTGAGCCGCTTTCTCAAGCAGCAGGCAGCGGCAGACGGGTTTTCAGGTAGTCCGAATTTTTCAGGTAGCCTCAGCCACAGCGGCGGCCATGCCGTGCTGTCGGTGCCGTCTGCCGATTTTCCCGTGGGCGTGGATTTGGAACGGCTGCGCCCACGCCGTTTCGATGCCTGGCCGGATTGGGTGCTGCATGCAGACGAAGCGCGCTGGCTACAACAGCATGCCGAATTGGCCGATTATTATGCGTTGTGGACGCTAAAAGAAGCCTTGCTCAAGACCACCGGGCAGGGGCTGGCGGAGATGCCGCAAACCGGATTGCGACCAAACGAGGACGGCTGGCGGCTCTACGCGGCCGGCCGGTTTTGGCAGGGCGCAGTGTTTCTGTTGGACGGGGCTTGGCTGTGCGGTGTGGTGTGGCCGCAGGAAGTGGCGGCGGAATGGGCTTGGCACGGCTTCGGTAAGTGGCAGGTGGTGGAAAAGCAGCTGCTTTATCGTTTTGTTTAGGCGCTTTAACTATACTTTCAGGTAGCCTCAAATTCTCGGCAAACAAGACAAAAACTTCAAGAATGAAGGCTACCTGAAACTTTTCTTTTCGCAGAAACGCCGCCCACATTTTGCCGCCCGCCGGCCAGATGCCCGAGTGCTGCATTCTTGTTATAATGCGCCACCTTAAGCGCTCTTAACAGGCCGCCTGTTTTTAAAAAGCTACCTGAAAGCGAAGCTTCAGCGCAGTTAAAACGCAGCCTCAACGAAGTTAAACCATGACCGCCGATTTCCGCCTCCGCTTTTCCATCCAAAGCTGGCACGCCGCCTCCACCCGCCTGCACACGGGCGAAGACTGGTCCGCGTGGGCATCCGGCCGCTTAAACGCCGCCGATTTGCCCGACACGCCGCCGAAGGTGGATTTTCTGCCCGCCATGCAGCGGCGGCGGCTCGGCCTCTCGGCGCGGCTGCTGTTTGCGGCAGCACATCCGCTCTTGGCGGAAAGCGAACCCTGCCCGCTGGTGCTCGCTTCGCACGACGGCGAAATCAACCGCAGCTTCGGCTTGTGGACCACGCTGTTGCGCGACAACGAAGTTTCCCCCACTTCCTTCGGCCTGTCGGTACACAACGCCCTGGCCGGGCAGTGGTCGATGCTGCGCGGCGACATGAGCGAATACACCGCGCTTTCGGTGCGGCAGAGCGGTTTGGAAAGCGCCGTGCTCGAGGCCGCCGGCCTGCTGGCCGATGGGGCAGAGCGCGTGTTGGCGGTGGTGGTGGACGAACCCTTACAGGCGCAATACCCCGCCGCACCGGCCGAACGCGCGCCCTTTGCCCATGCGCTGGCGCTGCTGCTCACGGCCGGCGAAGAATGGGAACTCTCCCCCGCCGCACCCGATACCGGCGGCACGGCAAACTGCGGCTATTGGGGCGCGATCGAATGGCTGCGGCAACAACATTCTGGCAGCCGCAGGTGGATAAACCATTATGCAGACAAGGTTTGGCAATGGCAGCGGCTTACCCCTTGAGCGCCCGCTTAAACCGCCTGTGGCGGTTGCTGGCCACCGGGCTGGGCTTCGTGTTTTTCGGCGTGTTCGGCGTGCTGCTGCAAATCGTGCTGCTGCCCTGGCTGCTGCACCGCTCGCCCGATTTGGCACAGCAAAAGCAGGCGCGCCGCGTGGTGACGCGCACTTGGCTGTGGTTTAGCTATTATTTGATGCGCTCGGGCATTTTGAGCGCGGAATTTGAAGGCTTCGAGCGACTCGGCCGCCCCGGCCAGCTGATTTTGGCCAACCATCCCTCACTGCTGGATGTGGTGTTCCTGCTCGGCCGCGTGCCCGAAGCCAACTGCATCGTGAAAGCAGATTTGCAGCGCAACCCGGCCATGGCCGGGCAAATCCGCGCCTGCGGCTACCTGCCCAATCAGGAAGATTTGGATTTTGTGGAAGCCGTGCACGAAGTTTTACAGCAGCAATGCCTGTTGGTATTCCCCGAAGGTACGCGCACCGGCTGGGACGGCGCGGTGAAATTTCATCGCGGCGCAGTGTCCATCGGCCTCAGAAGTGCGCAGGTCATCACCCCTGTGGTGATTAAAATGCAGCCGCCGAACTTCAAAAAAGGCCAGCCGTGGTACAAAATCCCGCTGCAAAAACCGGCCTACCGCTTTATCGTCGGCGATGACATCAACCCGCAGGATTGGTTAAACAAGCACCCCCTGCCCATTGCCGCCCGCCGCCTCAACGACCACCTACAACAATACTTCAACGAAAGAAGCCAAAAACATGACTGACTTGAAACAAGAAATCAAACAACTGATTATCGACAGCCTCGGCCTGGAAGACCTCACGCCCGCCGACATCGGCGACGAAGAAGCCCTGTTCGGCGACAGCGGCCTCGGCCTCGATTCCGTAGACGCACTCGAACTCGGCCTGGCCGTGCAAAAACACTTCGGCTTCCAGCTCGACGGCGAAAGCCAGGAATTGCGCGACAGCTTCGCCAATGTGTCCACACTGGCCGCTTTCGTGCAAAAACAACGCGGCTAGCCAAAGCAGTTTGATTAAGGCTACCTGAAAGCAAAGTCTTGGCGAAGCCAAGGCTAAGTTGCTGCGAAGTGAAAAGCAGCAGGCTACCTGAAACATAGGTTGGGCATTCCTGCCCGACCGCCCCCATGATTTAAGGAACATCCATGACCGAAACCGAAATCCGCGCCTTCCTGTTCGACATCCTGGAAAACATGTTTGAAATCGACACCAGCAACGTAACCGGCAGCACCAACCTCTACGAAGACCTCGAAATCGACAGCATCGACGCCATCGACCTGCTCGACCAAATCAAACGCCAAACCGGCTACAAACTCCAAGCCGACGATTTCCGCAACGTCCGCACCATCGACGACGTAGTCGCCGCCGTGTCCAAGCTCTACCAAGACGCCAAGCCCGAAGCGTGAAAACCGCCGCCAAAATCCTGCTCGGCATCTTGAGCGTACTCTACCCCCTGCTCTGGTATTACGGCCGCGAGCAGGGCTGGTTTTATCCGCTGGCCGGTTTCATGCTCCTGCTTTGGCTCGCCCGCGCCGCCATGCAGCGTGATCCCGGCCAGCGGCGCGTTTCCTTGCTGGTGGCTGCTTTCTTCGCCGCCATCCTTCTTTTGAAGCGGCCAGGCAGCATGTATTGGTATCCCGTATGGGTAAACGGCCTGCTGCTGCTGCTGTTCGGCCTCAGCCTCACGCAAAAACAAAGCATCATCGAACGCCTCGCCCGCCTGCAACACCCCGACCTCCCGCCAGAAGGCGTGGCCTACACCCGCCGCGTTACCCAAATCTGGTGTGGCTTTTTCGCCCTCAACGGCAGCCTCGCCGCCCTGCTCGTGCTGCTCGAACAATACCGCTGGTGGGCAGTCTACACCGGCATCATCGCCTACATCCTGATGGGCATCCTGATGGGCGGCGAATTTGCCTACCGCAAGTGGGTGTTGAAGTTGTAATGAACAAAGGCTACCTGAAAAATATTTCAGGCAGCCCTCTCTCAACCGTGAAAACCCTATCAGAAAATCTAATGAATCTTCGTATTACTATACTGCTAATAGTTACCTTTCTCCCCGGTTTAGCCAATACCGCCCCCGTACCACAGGCTACAAAACAACAATGTCTGAATTATATGAATGACATGTCGTTGCTTAATAGTGCCTATCAGTATGGAATAACGTGTGTCAGCAGAGGGGTGTGGCCGGAAGGGCGGGAACGTTATTCCCTAGCTGTAAGCAACATCGGTCAAGAAATGCGAACAGCTGGATGTAATCAGAGCAACATGGTCAGTGAAGAAGAAACCCTAGCTATTTTAAAAAGGCATCCGCTTGACCCAGACAGGCAATATTGCCTGTCCACCAAAAACGAAGTAGAGCGCAAATTGACTCGTTATGGTGCGGAAGCTCCCCCTCCCGCATCCCAGCAGCAATGCCATAGCTATATGCGTGATACTGCTGATTTGGCAGTTTATATATCTCGTTGTCTTAGCCCTCAACAACAACGGCAAGTTGAAGCGCAACTTGAAATGATTGCCTATCGAATCGATCAAACCTATATGGAGCGAAACTGTCCAAACGTGGTTGATGAAAAGGCCATGCTGTCGCTTGCTGAAGAAGCACGAAACCGGCCTGTCTCTCGGCAGTATTGCGCTGCCGCCAGAAGTAATATCGAACGTATCCTGCGATACTACGGCACACCAGCCAATAAATAATCACTGGGAGGCTACCTGAAAATCTATCCATGAAGCTTGGGCATGTGTTGCCCATGCAGAATCTCACACCAAAAAGGCTACCTGAAACCTTCAGGTAGCCTTTTTCTATTCCTTTACCACACTGCACATTAGCCCGCCGCACGTTTTTCCAGCACGGCCACGCCGGGCAGTTGTTTGCCTTCTAGGAACTCCAAGAACGCGCCGCCTCCGGTGGAGATGTAGCTGATTTTGTCGGCGATGCCGAATTTGGCGATAGCGGCCAGGGTGTCGCCGCCGCCGGCGATAGAGAAGGCGCGGCTTTCGGCGATGGCTTCGGCCATCACGCGCGTGCCTTCGGCGAAACGGTCAAACTCGAACACGCCTACCGGGCCGTTCCACACAATCGTGCCGGCTTCGCGCAGCAGAGCGGCAAGCGAGGCGGCGGATTGCGGGCCGATGTCGAGAATCATATCGTCTGCGGCCACCTCGGCCACGGCTTTGGTTTCGGCTACGGCATCGGCGGCAAAGGCTTTGGCGCACACCACGTCTTGCGGCAGCGGCACGGCGCCGCCTTTGGCTGCCATTTTTTCGGCCACGGCGCGGGCTTCGGCGGCCAAGTCGGCTTCGGCCAAGGAGTTGCCGATGGGCTGCCCGGCGGCGAGCAGGAAGGTGTTGGCGATGCCTCCGCCCACGATCAGCTGGTCTACTTTATCAGCCAGGCTGTTGAGAATGGTGAGTTTGGTGGACACTTTGCTGCCGGCCACAATCGCCACCAGCGGGCGGGCGGGGTTTTTCAGCGCCTTACCCAGCGCGTCCAATTCGGCGGCCAGCAAAATGCCGGCGCAGGCAACAGGTGCGGCTTCGGCCACGGCCACCAGCGAGGCTTCGGCGCGGTGCGCGGTGCCGAAGGCATCGTTCACATAAATATCGCACAGCGCGGCATAGGCCTGGCCGAGCTCGGCGTTGTTTTTCTTCTCGCCTTTGTTCACGCGCACGTTTTGCAACATAACCACTTCACCAGGCTGCGGGCGCGGCGGATTTTGCTGCCAATCGCTGCTCACGGGCACGCTAAGGCCGAGCAGGCTGCCCAAATGCGCGGCCACGGGCGCGAGGTCGTCTTCGGGCTTGAACTCGCCCTCGGAGGGGCGGCCGAGGTGGCTCATCAGGATAACGGCCGCGCCGTTTTCCAGGCAGTAGCGTACGGAGGCGAGCGAAGCGCGGATGCGGGTGTCGTCGCCGATTTTGCCGTCTTTAATCGGCACGTTCAGGTCGGCACGGATCAGCACGGTTTTGCCGCGCACGTTTTGTTCGGTGAGCTTGAGGAAGGACATGGTTATCTCTTTTGGTTTCAGTTATTTGGTTGGAAAAATCGGGCGGCTTTGCCAGCCGCGCAAAACGCCGCCATTATCTTATAAACGGTTGGGCGGTGCAAACGGAGGAAATGGGCTGTGCTGCAGTTTACGCTTTCAGCTAGCCTTCGAGGATAATCGCCTCCATGCAGTACAGGCATATAGTTTGGTTTCTTTTTGATACATCGCCAGCCAGCTGGAACTACTCAGAGGCTACCTGAAAGCGTGAGCTTCAACGCAGTTAAAATGAGCAAAGCGAATTTCTGCGCAGCTAAAGCATCAGTTTCAACCCAGCTACAAACAGCAAACTCTTTTTCAGGTAGCCTCTAGCTTCTGCCAGCTGGCAAATAAATTGAAATTCGCGCTGCTGCCCTAATCTGCCGCCTATTCCCAACTGTTTCAAAAAAGGAAGCACCATGCAGCAATTCGACGGCACCACCATCGTTTCCGTACGCCGGGGCGGCCAAGTCGCCATTGGCGGCGACGGCCAGGTCAGCCTAGGCAACACCATCATCAAAGCCACCGCGCGCAAGGTGCGCAAATTGTATAACAACACCGTTTTGGCCGGATTTGCCGGCGGCACAGCCGATGCGTTTACGCTGATTGAGCTTTTTGAAGCCAAATTGCAGAAACACCAAGGCCGGCTTACCGTATCCGCCATCGAGCTGGCCAAAGAGTGGCGCACCGACCGCGCCCTGCGCCGCCTCGAAGCCATGCTGATTGTGGCCGATAAAGACAACACCCTCATCATCACCGGCAACGGCGACGTGCTCGAACCGGAAGGCGGCATCGCCGCCATCGGCAGCGGCGGGGCTTTTGCCCAAGCTGCCGCCCGTGCGCTGATGGAAAATACTGAGCTGCCGCCCGAAACCGTGGTGAAAAAAGCGCTGGAAATCGCTGGCAGCATCTGCATCTACACCAACGACCAGCACACGGTGGAAACGCTGTAACCGATTGCGAAATAGAAAAAAGGCTACCTGAAAACTTCATGTTTTCAGGTAGCCTTTATCTTGCTTTAGCAGCTTGCCTTATTCGATTCCGGCCAGGTGGGCGGTATCTTGAGCAATCATCAATTCTTCGTTGGTGGGGATCACCATGGCCAGCGGAGTATGGCCGGCTTGGCTGATGATGCCGCCTTCGCCGAATCGAGCAGCAAGGTTGGCTTTTTCATCTACGGTGAGGCCAAGGAAGCCCAGATAACCGATGGTTTTGCTGCGGATGGTGTCGGAGTTTTCGCCAATGCCGCCGGTAAACACCAGCGCATCCAAGCCGCCTGCGGCCACGCTCATGGAGGCAACGTATTTGGCCAAGCGGTAGGCGAATACTTCCAGCGCAAGCTTGGCGCCTTCATGGCCTTTGCCGGCAGCTTCTTCGATTTCACGGCAGTCGTTGGAAAGCTCGGAAATGCCGAGCAGGCCGCTTTGTTTGTGCAGCAGGTCGGTGATTTGCTCGATATTCAGGCCGGCGTTGTTGTGCAGGAAGGGGAACACGTTGGCGTCAATGTCGCCGCTGCGGGTGCCCATTACCAAGCCTTCAAGCGGGGTGAGACCCATGCTGGTATCACGGCATTTGCCGCTATTGGAGGCGGCAATGGAAGCGCCGTTGCCGAGGTGGGCAATCACGAGGCGCAAACCTTCTTCGCTGCGGCCGAGCAAGCGGGCGGCTTCGGCAGCCACAAAGCGGTAGCTGGTACCGTGAGCGCCATAGCGGCGCAGGCCGTATTTGCGGTAGAGCTCGCGCGGCACGGCATAGGTGTAGGCGTGCTCGGGCATGGATTGGTGGAAAGCGGTGTCGAACACCACGGCGTGCGGCACGTGGCTGAAAATGCTCATGGCGGCGCGGATGCCGAGCAAATGAGCAGGGTTGTGCAGCGGAGCGAGCATGATGCACTCTTCGATGCCTTTAATCACTTCATCGTCGATCAGGCAAGATTCTTTGAAGCGTTCGCCACCATGTACCACGCGGTGGCCGACTGCGCCGATGCGTTTGTCGAGCTTGCGTGCTTCGAGTTCGGCCATCAGGGCTTCCACGGCGCCGGTGTGGTTTGGCTTCTCAGCCAGGCTCACGGTGTGTTTTTCGCCGTTTACTTTGAAGATGATACGTGCATCGGGCAAATTAAGTTTTTCAGCCAGGCAGCTCAGCAAAACGTCACCGTTGGTGCTGTCTAATACGGCGCCTTTAACGGAGGAGCTGCCGCAGTTTAATACCAGAATCAGTTTGTCTGACATGATGTCCCTTTATATATTTGTATTGTGGATTACATAAAACGGCGGCTGCCCGCCGGCTATTTATTTTTCTTGCGGATACAATGAACTTGCTAAGAAAATTGGCGGCTATTGTAACAAAACTGCTTTATCTTCTCTATGCCTACGGCTAATCTTAACGCAAGTAGGATAGGTAATAGGATGGAATACCAGATAAACGAATAACCGCAAACAGTATCAGCAAGCATCATGCTGTTATGAAGAACGAGATGCTTTAGCTATAAACAAAGGCTACCTGAAAATTTTCAGGTAGCCTTCATTACGCTAAACGGCTGATGCTTATTTGTCGTCTTTCACTTCTTCAAATTCGGCATCCACCACATCGTCGCCTTTTTTCGGCTGCTCGCTGTCGGTAGACTGGCCGGCTTGGGCTTCCTGAGCCTGTTTCTGGGCATCGGCGTACAGCATTTCGCCTAGTTTCTGGCTGGCTTTGCCCAGCTCTTCGGCTTTGGCATCGATAGCGGCTTTGTCGTCGCCTTTCACGACTTCTTCGGCTTCTTTCAGCGCGGCTTCGATTTTTTCTTTCTCGGCTGCGTCGAGTTTGTCGCCATAGTCGGCCAGTGATTTTTTCACAGAGTGAATCAAGGCTTCGGCCTGGTTGCGGCTCTGCACCAGTTCGTGCAATTTTTTATCTTCTTCGGCGTTGGCTTCGGCGTCTTTCACCATGCGTTCGATTTCTTCCTCGCTCAAGCCGGAAGAGCCTTGGATAGTGATGTTGGCGGCTTTGCCGGTGCCTTTGTCTTTGGCAGACACGTGCAGGATACCGTTGGCGTCGATGTCGAAGGTTACTTCAATCTGCGGCATGCCGCGCGGGGCGGGGGCAATGTCGCCGAGGTTGAATTGGCCGAGCGATTTGTTGGCGGAAGCGCGTTCGCGTTCGCCCTGCAACACGTGGATGGTTACGGCGCTCTGGTTGTCTTCGGCGGTGGAGAACACTTGCGAAGCCTTGGTGGGGATGGTGGTGTTTTTGTTGATGAGCTTGGTCATCACACCGCCCATGGTTTCGATGCCCAAAGACAACGGGGTAACATCGAGCAGCAATACATCGCTGCGGCCGCCGCCCAACACTTCGCCCTGAATGGCGGCACCCAAGGCTACGGCTTCGTCGGGGTTCACGTCTTTGCGCGGTTCTTTGCCGAAGAATTCTTTCACGGTTTCCTGAACTTTGGGCATACGACTCTGGCCACCCACCAAAATCACGTCGTCGATGTCGTTCACGCTCAGGCCGGCATCTTTGATGGCGGTGCGGCAGGGCACGATAGAACGTTCGATCAGGTCTTCCACCAGGCTTTCAAACTTGGCGCGGGTAATCTTCATGGCCAAGTGTTTGGGGCCGGTGGCGTCCATGGTGATGTAGGGCAGGTTCACTTCGGTCTGCTGGCCGCTGGAAAGCTCGATTTTGGCTTTTTCGGCGGCTTCTTTCAGGCGCTGCAAGGCCATCACGTCGGTTTTCAGGTCGATGCCTTGGTCTTTTTTGAACTCGGAAATGATGTAGTCGATCAAGCGTTGGTCGAAGTCTTCACCGCCGAGGAAGGTGTCGCCGTTGGTAGAGAGCACTTCAAACTGTTTTTCGCCGTCCAAATCGGCAATTTCGATGATGGAAATATCGAAGGTGCCGCCGCCCAAGTCGTATACGGCGATTTTGCGGTCGCCTTTGGCGCCTTTGTCCATACCGAAAGCCAGTGCAGCTGCGGTGGGCTCGTTGATGATGCGTTTCACATCCAAACCGGCGATGCGGCCTGCGTCTTTAGTGGCTTGGCGTTGGCTGTCGTTGAAATAGGCAGGCACGGTAATCACTGCTTCGGTTACTTTTTCGCCCAAATAGGCTTCGGCGGCTTCTTTCATTTTGCGCAGCACTTCGGCGGAAATTTGCGGCGGAGAAAGCTCTTTGCCTTGTGCTTCCACCCAAGCGTCGCCGTTTTTGGCTTTCACGATTTTGAAAGGCATCAGGTCGATGTCTTTCTGCACTTCTTTATCTTCAAATTTGTGGCCGATCAGGCGTTTTACCGCGTAGATGGTATTTTTCGCGTTGGTAACGGCCTGGCGTTTGGCCGGTGCGCCCACAAGGATTTCCCCGCCGTCCAGATAAGCGATAACGGAGGGAGTGGTGCGTGCGCCTTCGGCGTTTTCGATTACTTTAGTCTGGCCGTTTTCGGAAATGGCCAGGCAGGAATTGGTGGTACCCAAATCGATACCGATAACTTTTGCCATAATAGATTGCTCCTTAGAGATTAGTAGAATTCAGACAGCGCCTTGCTGGCGCTTTAACTTGCCCAGTAAATGGGTTTGGCCGTTTTTTTTTCAAGGGAAAAGGCTATTTTCATTTTAATATATTGATTTTTATTAGATAAAATAGTTTCAGGTAGCCTTGAGCAACAAATTTCTGCCTAGCCTATTGAATTTCTGCCGCCAGCCCTAATAAAAACAAATGTTGTTTCCCGTATATACGCACCGACAAGGTGCACGCGAGCTATTTATAGATCAAAGCAATTCATATTATTTGAACTATAAATTATACAAATCGCCTGGCGGCGGCTAGAATGCCGCCCTGTCGATACACCGTATCTCGCAAATTCATCCGCATTATTTCTGACACCCTGATATAAGGAGCTCTATATGTCTATCAACATCAAATCCCGCGACCAATTGGTTGGTCAGCAAGTTCCGAACGTAACCTTCCACACCCGCGTGGCTGATTCTTGGAAAGATGTCACCACCGACGAATTGTTCAAAGGCAAAAAAGTAGTGGTATTCGCCCTGCCCGGCGCGTTTACCCCTACCTGCTCTTCCAGCCACCTGCCGCGCTACAACGAGCTGGCTTCTGCATTTAAAGAAAACGGCATCGACGACATCCTGTGCGTATCCGTAAACGACACCTTCGTAATGAACGCCTGGGCTGCCGACGAAGAAGCCCACAACATCACCATGATCCCGGACGGCAACTGCGAATTCACCCGCGGTATGGGCATGGAAGTGAACGAAGAAGCCATTGGCTTCGGCCCCCGCTCTTGGCGCTACTCTATGCTGGTGGACGACGGCAAAATCGTAGAAGCTTTCATCGAGCCGATCAAAGAAGGCGACCCCTTTGAAGTTTCCGATGCCGACACCATGCTGAAATTCGTGGCCCCGAACTGGAAACCGCAAGAATCCATCGCCATCTTCACCAAACCCGGCTGCCCCTTCTGCGCCAAAGCTAAAGCCGCTTTGCAGGAAAAAGGCCTGGCCTACGAAGAAATCGTGTTGGGCAAAGACGCCAGCATCGTTTCTGTACGCGCCATCACCGGTAAAGTAACCGCCCCGCAAGTGTTCATCGGCGGCAAATACATCGGCGGCAGCGAAGACCTAGACGCATACCTGGCCAAACACGCCTAATTTTCCAGCTATCCAGTTGCCAATACAGTAGATAGCTTTGCGAGCCGCCCGAATAGGGCGGCTCTTTTCCCAAGACCTTTCAGGCAGCCTGTTACACCGCAGCAGCCGATATTTTCAGGTAGCCTTTTGCCAGCCATACAGGCTACCTGAAAGGTCTTCCCACATAAGGAAAGTAGACATGAAACACCTCACCGCAGACGTCGTCGTTATCGGCGGCGGCACCGCCGGCATGGGCGCCTTCCGCAACGCCCGCCTCCACACCGAAAACGTTTATCTCATCGAAAGCCACGTTTTCGGCACCACCTGCGCCCGCGTCGGCTGCATGCCCTCCAAGCTCTTGATTGCCGCCGCAGAAGCCCGCCACCACGCCCTGCACACCGATCCCTTCGGCGTGCATCTGGACAAATCCAGCATCAGCGTAAACGGCGAAGAAGTGATGAATCGCGTCAAATCCGAGCGCGACCGCTTCGTCGGCTTCGTGCTGGAAGACGTAGAAGCCTGGCCGGCCGAGCGCCGCATCATGGGGCAGGCCAAATTCATCGACGAGCACACCGTGCAAATCGACGACCACACCCAAATCCGCGCCGAACGCATTGTAATCGCCACCGGCTCCCGCCCCATCGTGCTGCCGCAATGGCAGGCGCTGGGCGATCGCCTCGTCATCAACGACGACGTATTCTCATGGGACACCCTGCCCGAAAGCGTGGCCGTATTCGGCACCGGCGTAATCGGCCTCGAACTCGGACAAGCCCTGAGCCGCCTCGGCGTGCGCGTGGAAATGTTCGGCCTGGGCGGCCTCATCGGCGGCATTTCCGATCCCGTGGTGCTGGAAGACGCCAGAGCCATCTTCGGCCAAGAAATCCCGTTGCACCTCAACGCCCAAACCGAAACCCGGCTCAACGATAAAGGCCAAGTGGAAGTGGCATGGACGCAAGACGGCGAAAGCGGCGTATTCACCGCCGAATACCTGCTCGCCGCCATCGGCCGCCGCCCCAATGTGGACAACATCGGGCTGGAAAACCTCAATATCGAGAAAGATGCACGCGGCGTGCCCGTAGCCAACCCGCGCACCATGCAAACCAACATCCCGCACATCTTCATTGCCGGCGACGCCTCCAACCAGCTGCCCCTGCTACACGAAGCTTCCGACCAAGGCAAAATCGCCGGTGAAAACGCCGGCCGCTACCCCGATGTACGGGACGGCCTACGCCGCAGCATGATCGGCGTGGTGTTCTCCAACCCGCAAATCATCAGCGTGGGCGCGCGCTTTGCCCAGCTGGAAAAAGAATATGGCAGTAAGCTCGTAGCCGGCCAAGTATCCTTCCGAAACCAAGGCCGCAGCCGCGTGATGCTGGTAAACCAAGGCAGCCTGCGTGTGTATGCCGACCGCGAAACCGGCCGCTTCCTCGGCGCCGAAGGCATCGGCCCCGCGCTGGAACATATCGCCCACCTCCTCGCCTGGGCGCACCAGCAGCACATGACCGTGCCGCAAATGCTCGACATGCCCTTCTATCATCCCGTAATCGAAGAAGGCCTGCGCACCGCCCTGCGCGACGTAGCCGCCAAACTGGCCTAAAGGCTACCTGAAAGCGCTGTCTTGGCGCAGCCAAGGCTGAGCCTCATCTAAGCTATGGCGTTAATAAAGCGCAGCGGCAACGAAGTGAGAAACAAAACGGCAAACGGATTGATTCCGTTTGCCGTTTTTGTATTTGCTTGTGGCGGGCATAAAAAAGTGTATGTTGCTTGAAGATAGTTTCAGGTAGCCTTTTTATACCAAGGCAGCAAACTAAATGCCTACCACGGCTGTTCCTGTACCACTTCTTGCAAGCCTTGGCGCACGCTGGCGCCTACGCCTTTGCTGAACAGGCGGCTGATGTCGTCGGCGGGGGTGTAGTCCACCAGCTCGGGGGCTTTGATGATGTCGCGCGATACGCTGTAGATATCGCCCAGGCCGTCAATGAGGCCGGTTTTGAGCGCTTCGTTGCCGGTGTACACGCGGCCGCTGAACAGGTCGGGATTATCCGCTTCGTTCAAGCGTTTGCCGCGCCCGTCGCGCACGGCTTTGATGAACTGCTGATGGATGTCGTCCAGCATGCCTTGCCAGATAGCGGTTTGCTCGGGGGTTTCCGGGCTGAAGGGGTCGCCCATGCCTTTGTTGCTGCCGGCGGTGCGCTGGCGGCGTTGGATGCCCATATTGTGCATCAGGCCGGTGAGGTCGAAGCTGCTGCCGACCACGCCGATGCTGCCGACGATGCTGGATTGGTCGGCATAGATTTTATCGGCAGCGGCGGCGATGTAGTAGCAGCCGGAGGCGCACATATCTTCGGCTACCACATACACAGGGATGCCGGGGTGCTCGGCGCGCAGGCGGCGGATTTCGCGGTAGGCCACGCCGGATACCACGGGCGAGCCGCCGGGGCTGTTGGCGCGGATAATGATGCCGCGCACCTGTTTGTTTTTATAGGCAGCTTCCAGGCCTTGGCGCAGTTTGCCGGCCTGGTTTTCGCCGGCGGTAATCGCGCCTTCTAAGCGGATTACGGCGGTATGCGGCCCGGCAGCGGCGGGATTAAGGCTGCCTATATTGCCGAAAATGGCAAACAGATAGAGGGCCAGAAAGGCGATGAGCAACAGGCGGAAAATGAGCTTCCAAATACGGGCTCGGCGCTGCTCGCGGTAGGCTTCGAGCAGGAGTTTTTCCAGCGTGTCGCGCTCCCAGTTGCCGCTGTTTGGCTCGCTATTGCGGTGGATGATGTGTTTCATGGCTGGTAACTTTCTTAGAGTGATGTAGATACCGGAGGGCTACCTGAAAGCATTCGCTTCAACAAAGCTAAAATGGTATGCACCTGATTCCGGCGGGGAAGAACAATTATTGTAACACGCGAGGGCAACAGCAGTTTCAGGTAGCCTTGGGCAAGCTGCAAGCGGAATGGAGGTATTCATTCATATTCGCTGCCCACTGTTGCCTACAGGCTACCCGAAAAGGCAGAAATGAAGCAAAACAAGCAGATATTGATTGTTTATATTACAATCCGCCCTCTTATAAATTTAAATGGACACACGCCATGCGCCACCGCAAACTAGGCCGGCAGCTCGCCACCTTCCGCCACACCCTCACTTGGACCTTCCTCGCCACCATTATCTTCCTGCTCCTGATGTTTATCTTGAATGCGGGCATAGGCAAAGACATCCGCGCCTCAGGCGACCCTGCCAATGCTGTGGGCTGGTTTAACATATTGTTCATCGCTTGGTACGGCATTTATGTAGTGGGGCAGTTCAGATCGCGCCTCACGCTGTACGAACATGGCTTTATCCTGCAAACCCTGTTTAAAGAACACGTTGTGGTGTATCGGGAAATTCGCGGCATTCAATCTAAATTCTCGCAAATCGAATCACCCGGCTCGTTTATGCACGCCCGCATCGATACGCCGCAAGGCCGCGTGCTGCTGAAAAACAACTGGAAGCCACGTAGAGATTTCTACAATTTCATCGCGCAATTCCTGTTTCAGGATGATGAAGACGACGTCATCTTCCACTAAGCGGATTAAGAAGAAAAAGGCTACCTGAAAATTTCAGGTAGCCTTTTATTCATCTGATCACAACAAACTATTTTCCAGCCTGCTTCTCAGCTTGCAGCTGGGCTTTGCGCTCTTCCAGCCAGTGCTCCAGATAATGGATGCTCACGCCGCCTTTGGCGAAGCCGGGGTCGCGGAACAGGTCGTCGTGCAGCGGGGCATTGGTTTTGATGCCGCTCACGGTGAGCTCGGAGAGGGCAACGCGCATTTTGGCGATGGCCTGCTCGCGATCGTTGCCATACACGCAGATTTTGCCGATGAGGCTGTCGTAGTTCGGCGGGATGCGGTAACCCTGGTAGATGTGGCTGTCCACGCGCACGCCGAAGCCGCCGGGCAGATGGCAGCTGGTGATGCAGCCCGGGCTGGGGATGAAGCTGTAGGGGTCTTCGGCGTTGATGCGGCATTCGAAGGCATGGCCTTGGATCACCACGTCTTTTTGCTTGTATTGCAGCGGCAGCCCGGCGGCGATGCGCAGCTGTTCCTGCACGATGTCGATGCCGGTAATCAGCTCGGTTACGGGGTGTTCCACCTGCACGCGGGTGTTCATTTCGATGAAGAAAAATTCACCGTCTTCATACAGAAATTCAAATGTGCCGGCGCCACGGTAGCCGATGCGTTTGCAGGCGGCCACGCAGGCTTTGCCGATTTTCTCGCGCTCTTTGGCGGTGATGCCGGGTGCGGGTGCTTCTTCGATTACTTTTTGGTGGCGGCGCTGCATGGAGCAGTCGCGCTCGCCCAGATAAATGGCGTTGCCGTGCTCGTCGGCCAGCACCTGCACTTCCACATGGCGCGGGCGTTGAAGGAAGCGTTCCATATACACCATCGGATTGCCGAAGGCGGCTTCGGCTTCGGCCTTGGTCATTTCCACGGCCTTAATCAGGTCTTCGCGTTTTTCCACCACGCGCATGCCGCGCCCGCCGCCGCCGCCGGAAGCTTTGATGATCACGGGGTAGCCCACGCGTTCGGCGGTTTTCAGGATTTCGTCGGGATCGTCGGGAAGTGCGCCGTCCGAGCCGGGCACGCAGGGCACGCCGGATTCGAGCATGGCTTTTTTGGCAGACACTTTATCGCCCATCAGGCGGATGGTGTCGGCACGCGGGCCGATGAAGATGAAGCCGGATTCCTCCACCTGCTCGGCAAAGCGGTCGTTTTCGGCCAGGAAACCGTAGCCGGGATGGATGGCATCGGCGCCGGTTACTTCGGCGGCGGCGATGATGGAGGGAATGTGCAGATAGCTCTGCGCAGAGGGGGCGGGGCCGATGCAGACGGATTCGTCGGCCAGCTTAACGTGCAGGCTGTCGTTGTCGGCAGTGGAATGCACGGCCACGGTGGCGATGCCCATTTCGCGGCAGGCGCGCAATACGCGCAGGGCGATTTCGCCACGGTTGGCGATGAGGACTTTTTTCAGCATAATCTTTGCCTTATGGTTTTCAGGTAGCCTCTATGCCGCAGCAGGAGGCTACCTGAAAAATTATTCGATGATAAACAGCGGCTCGCCAAACTCTACCGGCTGGCCGTTTTCCACCAGAATTTCTTTCACCACGCCGCTGCGTTCGGCTTCGATTTCGTTCATCAGCTTCATGGCTTCGATGATGCACAAGGTGTCGCCGGCGTTCACGCTCTGGCCCACTTCCACAAACACCGGCGCGTTCGGGCCGGGGGCACGGTAGAAAGTGCCTACCATAGGAGAGGTTTGCGCTTTGCTCAAATCACGGGCGGGGGCGGCAGGCGCGCCTGCGGCTGCAACGGGTGCGGCAGCGGCCGCGGCGGGAGCCGGAGCGGCAGCCACGGCAGGCGCAGCGGCATACACGGGCTGCGGCGCGGCCAGCGAGCGGGTGATGCGCACTTTTTCTTCACCTTCGGTTACTTCAATCTCAGCAATGCCGGATTCTTCCACCAAGTCGATGAGTTTTTTGAGTTTGCGTAAATCCATAATTAGAGGTCCTTTTAAGGGATTCGGAGCCGGGCTTTAGCCGGCCTGTTTTTGTTGCAAGTATTCAATGGCGAAATCCAGCGCGGCGGAGTAGCCGTGTGCACCCAGCCCGCAAATCACGCCCTGCGCCAAATCAGAAAAATAGGAATGGCGGCGGAAGAGCTCGCGGGCGTGCACGTTGGAGAGGTGGACTTCGATAAAGGGTTTGCCGGCGGCAGCAAGCGCATCGCGCAGGGCGACGCTGGTGTGGGTGTAGGCTGCCGGGTTGATGATGATAAAGGCGGTATGGTCGGCCATGGCCGCCTGGGCACGCTCAATCAGCACGGCTTCGGCATTGCTCTGCACGGCTTCAAAGGCAAAACCGGCAGCTTCGGCGCACGCCTGCAGGCCGGCATTGATGTCGGCAAGGGTGGTGCGGCCGTAGATTTCCGGTTCGCGCTGCCCCAAAAGATTGAGGTTGGGGCCGTGCATAACGAGGATGGCGGGTTTCATGCTGGAGGTCGGTTTAAATTCGGTTGAAATGAATATTTGCGCATTAAAACGCGGTTTGCCACTGGCGGGCAAGATGCTTATTTTCGGCGATAGTGGGGGAAATGTCCAGTTTTTGTATTTATCTGTATGGAAACGGCAGAGTTTGTTAAGCGGCAGCTTCGGCCGTATTTAAAGCAGTAAAGGCTACCTGAAACGCAGCGCAGCCAAGTTCTGCGAAGCCAAACTTTCAGGTAGCCTTCTTAGCCTGTTTTTAATCAGGCCTTATTTTTTGTCGTGCTGTTTCAGGATTTGATAGAGCTGGTCTTTCAAATGCAGCTTCTGTTTTTTCAGCACTTCCACTTCGTCCAAATTGCCGGTAACCGGATTTTTGACCATATTGGCGATTTTTTCGTCCAGCTCATTGTGTTCGTCAAACAGGCGGGCAAAGCGTTTGTCAGATTGTTTGAGCTGGCTGATGAGGTCGCGATATTCTGGGAACATTATTTTCTCGCTTTCGAGTGGGTAAGGGTTGAACAAACTTTTTATCTTGGTTCTACTTTATCATAGCCGGCGGGAAAAATCGAACGGCTCCCGCTTTTATTCGCTTTATAATGAACCCCTCCAAATTATTGCATTGCCGACATGCCCGAAATCGAAAGCCACCCCTTCCCCGCCCTGCTGCCGCCCGAAGCCACCGTGATGATGATGGGCACCTTCCCGCCCAAGGCGGAAAAGCACGCCATGCTGTTTCACTATCCCAATTTCATCAACGATATGTGGCGCGTGTACGGGCTCGTGTTCTTCAACGATACCGCGCACTTCCAAAAAATAGGCGAAAAAGCATTTGACGCGGAAAAAATCAAAGCCTTCCTGCACGAGCGCGGCATCGCCTCCTGCCCCACCGTGCTCAAAGCCGTGCGCGAGCAAGATAATGCTTCCGACAAATTCCTGCGCGTGGTGGAAACCGTAGATTTGCCCGCCGTACTCGCCCGGCTGCCGCGCTGCCGCCATATATGCACCACCGGCGGCAAGGCCACCGAAGTGCTGCTCTCCCTGCTGCCCGATGCGCCGAAAATGCCGAAAACCGGCGAAACGCTGCCCTTCACTTTGGCCAATCGGCATCTCACCCTCACCCGTCTGCCTTCCACCTCGCGGGCGTATCCGCTGAGTTTGCAGAAAAAGGCAGCGGCATATCGAGCGTTTTTCGAGATGGCAGGATTGGTATAGTTTTCAGGTAGCCTTTCAAGGCGGCTTGAGGCTACCTGAAAATTTGAAAGATTCGGCACTTCAAATAGCTGCGTACAACCCCGCCCCTCTAAAACGTGCCGCAGAAAACCATATCGTGAAATTCCTCATTCACTATATTGCTACAAGGCGGCCAGCCGCAGGCAGCATGAACAATACAGCTAGGCGCACCACGCCATAGCAGCGGATTGGGAATTCCACTATAATCCGCCCCCTTGAGTCGGGGTGCTGCCTTGTGCGGCTGAGAACATACCCGTTGCACCTGAACCGGTTAATGCCGACGGAGGGAACTCGCGGCCGGTTTGGGCGGGATACTGCCCGGTTTGATTGGCCGCAGGCGGTAGAGCAGATTCTGCCGCGGCAACGTGATGATGCGCTCCGATTGATCGGGGCGTTTTTTGTTGCCTGCCATCCTGAGCATGGCACGCAATCTTCACCCGTAAGCAACTGTGTTTTCGCAGTAAATATTTTTCAGGTAGCCTTCCGCTGGCGGCGGGCTGTTGCAAGAGGATTAAACCATGCGTTTCCGTATTTGGCAGGCAAACGGCCTGCCGCACCCTTATGTGATGCTGTTTTTGGCACCGGCGTTCTGGGCCACGAGCAATGTGGCGGGCAAGCTGGGCAAAGCTTGGCTTTCGCCTTATGAGTTTACGTTTTGGCGCTGGGTGCTGGCGGCTTTGCTGCTTTCGTGGCTGTTCCGCGCGCGGATTCGGGAGGATTTGCCTGTGCTCAAACCGCGTGCGTTGTGGCTATTGTTGGTGGGCGGTAGCGGGTTTGCGCTGTTTAATATCGTGCTCTACAGCGCGTTTGCACGCGGGGCGGCGGTGGTGAATGTGTCGATTATCACGGCGCTGATTCCGGTGATGGTGTTGCTCGCGGAGGTGCTGTTTTGGCGCACGCGGGCGCATTGGCTGCAATGGCTGGGGGTGGGGCTGTCGTTTGCGGGCGTGGTATGGGTGGTGGGCCGGGGCAATCCGGCCGCGCTGCTGGAAACAGGTTTGTCGCAAGGGGATGCGCTGGCGTTGGTGATTTCTTTGATTTATGCCGGCTATTCGCTGGCGCTGCGCGCTGCGCCGAAGGTGCATTGGGCAAGCCTGCTGTGGGCTATGTGTGTGGCGGCGGTGGGGGTGAGTGCACCGTTTTATGTGTGGGAAGGGGTGGAGAAAGGCTTTCGAATGCCGCCGTGGCAGGCTTGGCTGCTGCTGCTTTATGTTGCTGTGTTTATTGCGATTTTGTCCAAGCTGTTTTATATGGAAAGCGTGATTGCGATTGGCGCGGGGCGGGCGGCGCTCACAATGAACCTGCTGCCGGTGTTCGGCGCGCTGGTGGGCGCGGCGGCCTTTCCAGACGAGCGCTTGGGCGGCTATGTGCTCACGGCCTTAATCTTGGTGGCGGCGGGAATTGCGGCTTCGGAATGGGTCGCGGCGAGAAAACGGGCTTTGGAAAGCGCGGAATAAGCGGTTAGAATGGAGTCCTTGATATTCATGAAGGCTACCTGAAACGGGTTTGGCATTTTCAGGTAGCCTTTCTACCCCATTACTAAAGGACGAACCATGCAAAACTACCAAGCCCCAGACGAGAAGGGCTTTTTCGGCGAACACGGCGGCGTGTACGTTGCCGAAACCCTGATTCCCGCCCTGCAAGAATTGGCAGCGGCCTACCAAGCCGCGAAAAACGATCCCGTGTTTTGGGAAGCGTTCCGCCACGATTTGAAGCATTATGTCGGCCGCCCCAGCCCCGTTTACCATGCCGCGCGATTGTCCGAGCATCTGGGCGGCGCGCAAATCTGGTTGAAGCGTGAAGACTTGAACCACACCGGCGCGCACAAGGTCAACAACACCATCGGTCAGGCACTGCTCGCCCGCCGCATGGGCAAAAAACGCGTCATCGCCGAAACCGGCGCGGGGCAGCACGGCGTGGCTTCTGCCACCGTCGCCGCACGCTTCGGCATGGAATGCCATGTTTACATGGGCGCGGACGACATCATCCGCCAAGCGCCGAACGTGTTCCGCATGAAATTGTTGGGCGCGAACGTGATCAGCGTCGACAGCGGCAGCCGCACGCTGAAAGACGCGATGAACGAAGCCATGCGCGAATGGGTTGCCCGCGTGGACGACACGTTCTACATCATCGGCACCGCCGCCGGCCCCGCGCCGTATCCCGAAATGGTGCGCGATTTCCAATGCGTTATCGGCAACGAAGCCAAAGCGCAGATGCAGGAAGCCATCGGCAGACAGCCCGACGTCGCCGTTGCCTGCGTCGGCGGCGGCTCGAACGCCATCGGCCTGTTCCACCCGTATATCAGCGAAGAAAACGTGCGCCTCGTCGGCGTGGAAGCCGGCGGTTTGGGCGTGGACACCCCCGACCACGCCGCGCCGATTACCAGCAAAGCCCCCATCGGCGTATTGCACGGCTTCCGCAGCTACCTGATGCAGGACGAAAACGGCCAAGTCTTGGGTACGCACTCCGTGTCCGCAGGGCTGGACTACCCCGGCATCGGTCCGGAACACAGCCATTTGGCCGACATCGGCCGTGTGGAATACCATGCGGCGAATGACGATGCCGCGCTGGAAGCGTTTGATTTGCTGTGCCGTTTTGAAGGCATCATCCCCGCGCTGGAATCCAGCCACGCCGTGGCTTGGGCGGTGGAAAACGCACCGAAGATGGGCAAAGACCAAGTGATTCTGGTGAACCTGTCGGGGCGCGGCGACAAAGACATCAATACTGTGGCGAAGTTGAAAGGGATTGAGTTGTAAGGTTTCAGGTAGCCTTTGAGGCTACCTGAAATTTTACCTGTATCATCATGCCGGATATTCACCGCCTCCCCGCCTCTCTACTCAAAGCTTGGGACAAAGTGCAAGCCGAACGCGGGCGCGAAAAATTCCGCGACAGCGTAAAACGCCAATGGCTGGAACAATTATTTAAAGCCGAACTCAAAACGCGCGGCTTTCAGACGGCCTCCGGCGGTTTTATTTATTGGGTTAAAGACGGCTACATTTTCAGCGTTGTCCAGGTTTATTTGGTGGCCGTGTTTGACGGCAAACCCATCAGTGAGCGTGTATCCATCCGCATAGAAGCCAAACCGGATTGTCTGGATTCGTTGTTTTTCAAACTGTTCGGCGAAGAAGAGATGATAAAAAGCTTCAGCCGCCGGCTCAATGGCGAACCGTCACTGTGCTTAACGGGGATACAAGACGAGTGGTGCATACAAAAACCCGACTTCGCCCACTTTACGCTTAAGCAAATGCTGGATTGGGTGCGGCAGACTGCCGGGCAAATAGAAGCCGACATTGCCAGCTTTACACAGCAAGTGCCTGACTTAGAGGGTTTCTGCCTCTTCATGCAAAGTCGCCCGTTACAAGGCGGCATGGAAAATGAACTCTATGCGCTGGTATTGTGCCGCCTGCAGCGATACGGCGAACTGCGCCATTTCCTGGCCGGCCGCCCCGATTTCTATCAATTTGCCAACGGCACCAACCTGTTTGCCGCTTTGCAGCAAATGTTGGATGAGCAACCGTAGCCCAACACGGCCAATCCGGCATTTTCCTACTCAAATCGCTCGGTTCAACCCATTTGCTTCCGGCCATAAAAAAGGCTACCTGAAATTTCAGCTTCGCAGCAACGCGCAGAGCTCATTTTAACTGCGTTGAAGCTTATGCTTTCAGGTAGCCTTTTCGTATCTTCTGCCAAACGCTCTAGCGCGGATGACGCATGATGATGCGCAGGATGCTTTCGTCTAATTCTTCATCCGGCTTATCCAAGCCCACCGGCTTCACTTGGCCGTTGAAATGGCCATAGCTGCCCAAGAGCGGCTGATCGAAATAGCAGCCGTTTTTGGTGATGTCGCAAGGCAGGGCGCAAACGCTGTGTTTAAACAGATCGCATTGCGTGCCGCCGCTGCTGCGGCAGTTTTGGATAGCGGCATAGTCGGCATGCTGGGCATCTAGGCTAACAGCAGGAAAATGGGTGAGCCGGCCGTTTTTCTGCCCCACCGACATACCGAAACACATATTGCTAAACCGCTGCCACACGCCGCATTGATTGCCGGAAGCGCGTTGGCATTGGCGCAGCGCATCGGCTTTGGCGGCTTCTTCGGTGGGGTGGGCGGCGGATGGGTAGATGACTTCGGCGTTGTTTTCATTCATGGCAATGGCGCGCCACACGCGGGGCTTGGCCGGCGTGTTGGCTTGATTGGCTGCGCCACGGGTGGTTCTCGCCCTATCAGCGGCCTGCGGTCTGTTTTGCGGCTTGAGCTCTTCGCGGTATTCTTCACAGCCGTATTCTTTATCGGCATTGCCAAAAGCGGTATCGCGCACTGAAAGGATGGTGCCGTCTGGCTTAGTTACCACGATGCGGTATTCGTAGTCGTTGTAATGGCGGTAGTTTTGGTAATAATGCACATTGCCGGATTGGCCTACATAGGCCTGACGGATTTCGTAGAGATCAATACGCCAGGCATAGAGGTTGCGCACTTCATTATTTTTCACGCAGTTGCGGCGCACGATATCGGGCATGCGATGGGCGCGTTCGGCAACAAAATCGCTGATGTCTTTGCCGCGCCAGCGCAGGGTGTCGGTCGGGCGGATGGTGGTGGCGCAGCCGGCCAGCAATAAAACAGCCGCCCAAGGCAGCAACCGTTTCAGGGAAAAAGGTTGGGGGAACACAATACTCTCCGTTTAAGATTGAATGTTGGCACACTAAACCATGCGGCGCGCATGATACGGCAAGGCAGGCCGAAACCATAGCAAAAATTAAATAAATTTGCCGACAATTAAAACTTGCACCAAGCGGCATAAGGCTACCTGAAACGGATTTGCAGAAACCATCCCAACTTTCAGGTAGCCTCATTTGGCCGGGCAAGCAGGCATTCCGCCAGATCGAAACATATAGCGGATTCACTTTAAACCCATACGGCGTTGCCGCCTCGCTTTGTTTGAATTTCATCCACTATAATATTATCCGCTATATAATCCCGCCCGTTTAATCACATTTCAGGAGAATCCCATGTCTACTTCACGCTTGCTTGCTGCTGCCGTATCCGCCGCCCTGCTGCTGGGCGGCTGCGCCAACAGCTCCGCCCTGCAATACACCACTTCCCAAGCGCAAAATACCGCCCGGGTATATTACGGCGAAGTGCTGTCAGTAACGCCCACCACCATCCGCGGCGAAGACAACGCGCTGCTTACCACCGCCGGCTCGCTGCTCGGCGGCATCGGCGGCAGCAATTTCGGCAAAGGCCGGGGCGAGGCAGTGAGCGCGATTTTGGGCGCGGTGGTGGGCGGTTTGGGTACCCAGTCGCTCACCCGCGGGCTCGACAGCCAACGCGGCTATGAAATCGTAGTTCAGCTCGAAGGCTCGCGCGATGCGATTTCCGTGGTGCAGAAAGACGACATCCAATTCCAGCCCGGCCAGCGCGTACGCGTGCTGCAAGGTGCCAACGGCGTCACCCGCGTGCTGCCGGCGGGGCAATATTCAACTTACTGAGGCTGTTTGGCCGGTGTGGCTGCGCCGGCCGGCTGCATCATTGGCAATAAAAAGGCTACCTGAAACTTTCAGGTAGCCTTTCGTTTGGGCAGATGCCTTATTTCTGGTTGGCTTCCAGCGCTTGCTGCAAATCCTCTTTCGGCATATAGCCGGGCACTATTTTACCGTTGGGGAACACCATGGTGGGGGTGCCGTTGAAGCCGTAGCGGTTGCCCAGCGCCATGGTTTCTTTCACCGGGTTTTCACAGCCGGCAGATTCGGGCGGCACGGTGCCTTTGCGCATCCACTCGGTCCAGGCGGCAGTGCGGTTCGGGCTGCACCAAATGCGCACGGCTTTGGCTTCGGCGGATGGGTGCAGGCTGGGGATGGGCATCATGAAGTTGTAGATGGTGATGTCGGTCATCTGCTCGAATTCTTTTTCCAAACGGCGGCAGAAGGGACAATCGGGGTCGGAGAACACGGCCACTTTCAGTCTGCCGTTGCCGCGCACTTCTTTAATCGCGGAATCGAGCGGCAGGGTGGAGAAATCGATGCGGTTGAGCTCTTCGCGGCGGGTTTCGGAAAGGTTGCTGCGTTTGTTCACATCAATCAAATCGCCGGTAAACATATGGTTGCCGTCGGCAGTCATGTACACCAGCTGGTTGCCGGAAAGGAACACTTCATACAGGCCGCTGACGGGAGCGGGGGTAACGCTCAACACTTCCAGGCCTTGGTCGCCGTAGGTTTGGGTGAGCTTATTGCGGATAACGGCTTCAGGGCTGCCGGCAGGCGCGGAGGCGGCCGAAGCGGCAGCCCCGGAGGCGTTTTGCTGCGCGGCGGGCTGGGCGTTGCAGGCGGCCAGAGGCAGCAACGCGGCCAGCAAAATGGCGGAGAGGGTGTGGTGCTTCATTCGTTTGTTCTCATTAGGTGGTTGTTAAAACAGGGGCGCATTATACCGAAATCCGGGCGGGCGGGCTTTTGTGGCATGTAAATGTAATTTATTGCCCGGATTGGCTTTCAGGTAGCCTTTGAAAGGCTACCTGAAAGTTGTTTGGGCGGCAGCAATGTATTTTTCAGCCTAACAGCCCAGGCCAACGCGCCAGCACGCGCTCTACGGCATCGGGTTGTCGCAGCAACTCACCCTGCCATTGCTCGGCAGCCTGTCGCCATGGAGGCAGCTGTTGCAGCAGCTGCCTCCAGCTTTCGGCACGGGCGGCGGGCGTGAGCGTGGCGGCGTGGTTCAGGTCGTCGGAAAGGGCTTGGTGAGCGGCGGGCAGCGGGGCGGACGCGGCGGCTTTATGCCAGAAGGCGTGCAGCTTGGGCAGGTGTGCTTGCTCGGCTTGCGGATAGATGTGCCACAGCAGGGGTTTGCCGGCGAGCTGGGCGCGCACGAAGCTGTCTTCGCCGCGCACGATGGCCATATCGGCCAGCCACAGCACGGCGTCAAATTCGGCCTGCGGCACAAAGCCGATGCAGATCAGCCGCACCGCGCCGGCCTGCCACACGCTGCCGGGCTCGCGCAGGGCATGTTCGGGAAGCGCGCCGGCTTGGCGCAGGCTGTGGATAATTTGCCGGTCGGCCAACCATACGTCTAAGGCTTCGCCTGCCGCTTGCCAGGCGGCGAGCCAATCGGCCCATTGTGCGCCGGCATAGCCGAAGCAGAAACATTGCACGGCGCGGCGCGGGGTTTCAGGTAGCCCCAAGCGGCGGCGCAAGGCGGCTTGGGCGGCGGGGTTGGCGAGAAAGGCCTGCTGTTTTTTCAGGTAGCCTGTTTCGCGCAGGAGGCCGCCGCTGGTTTCGCTAAAACCCATCAGCCAGAAATATTTTTCCGTGCCGTCGGCTTGCAGTGAAGGCTTGCCGTGCATGGCTTCCGCCCAAGGCTCGGCGCTGAGGTATTCCCAATTGAGCCACAGCGGGCGGTGTGTACGGACGGCGGCCAGCGCGGCGGGGGGCAAATCGCAGCCGAAGGTTTCAATTACCAAGGCGGGCGCAACTGCGGCCAATTCGGCCGCGATGCTTTCGACCGCATCGCCCTGCCAATGGTGCGCCCGAATCGCAGCAGGCGGCGGGGCATCGCCGAGCAGTTTGGCCAGCGCGGCGGGATGGTCGTGCCAAAGGGCTACCTGAAAACCGGCTTCGTTCAACCGGCGTGCCAGCCGCAAGGAAACGCCGATGTCGCCGTAGTTGTCGATCACGCGGCAAAATAACCAGGCGGTGGGCGGAGTGTCGGTATGTTTGGGTGGAAAAAACGGGTTGGATGGCACGATAAATCTTTCGCTGGGCAAATCTTCAGACAGGACGGTAATTTACGTTAGCTACGCGCTCTGTCAAGCGTTTTGGCGGAAATTTTTTTGGTTTTCCCACAAGGGGTAAGGAAGCCGCTTTCGGATTGGCATAAAGGCTCAAATCTGCCGCTTGACAAGATTCGCTTTCATTTAAAATATTGATATTTATATACTTTTAAAAAATTGGCCATTTTTTACGCAACCTAAGCCAAGGCCTGATTTATCAGGAAATCTTACGCTTCCCACAGGGTTTTCCACAAAGTTTTCCACAGCTTTTGTGGGTAAGGGATAAAGCTGCAATAGCCGCGTTTTTTTGGCAGATTATTGCCTGCGGCAGATGGGCGGACAGCTCGGAGGCGATGCTGTTCCCGCATGAGCAGCCGACCAAGTTTCAGGTAGCCCTCCGCATTGCTGCACCACCCAATGACGACGGCAAAAATGGCCTGTTGGGCAGGGAAAAGCGTTTCCAAGCTTGCGGGAGCTGGAGGCTACCTGAAAATGCCGCCTCAATGGTAATCATCATTTTTAGCTTGGCTAGAAACTGCATCCAGGCCGACGCTTTCAGGTAGCCTTTTACCGCGCCGCCGTTTCGGCTACCATAGCCGCCGTTTTATTGGTTTAAAGAAGCAATCATGACTTTCCAACAATGGCTCGATACCTGCCGACTGCCCCGCCTGGAAGCGCGGCTGCTGGTGGAAGCCGTGTGCCGCATCACTCATGTGCGGCTCATCAGCCGCAGCGGCGACGAATTGCCGCAGCCGCAACGTGCCGTACTCGACATGCTGGCCGCGCGCCGCCGCCGTGGTGAGCCGATGGCTTATTTGCTCGGCAGCCGAGAGTTTTACGGCAGAAGCTTCCGCGTGTCGCCCGCGGTGCTGATTCCGCGCCCCGAAACCGAGCTTTTGGTGGAAGCTGCGCTTGCACGCCTGCCCCCGGGCGGGCGGCTATGGGATTTGGGTTGTGGCAGCGGCATTATCGGCCTTACCGTGGCGCTGGAGCGTCCCGATGCCGCCGTGCGCGCTTCCGACATCAGCCCCGATGCGCTGGCCGTGGCGCAAGCCAATGCCGCCGCGCTGGGCGCAAGCATCGAATGGGCGCAAGGCTCATGGTTTGCGGCTCTGCCCGCGGCAGAAGGCCTGTTTGACATCATCGCCAGCAATCCGCCCTACATCGAAGCCGGAGACGGGCATTTGCAGCAAGGCGACCTGCGCTTCGAGCCCGCCGCCGCGCTCACCGATTTTGCCGACGGCCTCAGCCATATCCGCACCCTCGCCGCCCAAGCCCAAGGCTACCTGAAACCCGGCGGCTGGCTATTGCTGGAACACGGCTGGAACCAAGGCGAGGCCGTGCGCGGCATGTTGGCCGAACACGGCTGGCAGCAGGAGGAAACCCTGCGCGACTTGGCCGGGCTGGATAGGGTGAGTATCGGGCGGAAGGCGGTATAGTCAACACCTTTACTGCCTTGGCTTGCCCGTGGCATGAGCAGTGTTCCGCCATACACGGCGATAAGCGGCTTTATTTTGTCGGCACACTCAAAAGGCTACCTGAAAACCGGTTTGCAGTTTTCAGGTAGCCTTTGTTTCGCCCGATGGATTAGTTCGGGATATATTGCAGCGGGTCTACCGGCTGGCCGTTTTTGCGCAGCTCGAAGTGCAGCTGCACGCGCTGGCTGTCGCTGTTGCCCATGGTGGCAATGCTTTGGCCGCGCCGCACGGTTTGGCCTTCGCGCACGAGCAGGCGCTGGTTGTGGCCGTAGGCGGTGAGGTAGGTTTGGTTGTGCTGCACGATGATGAGGTTGCCGTAGCCGCGCAGGCCGGAACCGCTGTACACCACTTTGCCGTCGGCAGCGGCCACGACGGGCTGGCCGGCAGTGCCGCCGATGTTGATGCCTTTTTCACTGCCGCCGAAGCGGGTGAGGATGTTGCCGGCGGTGGGGCGCTGCCAGGTGATGCCGGCGGCGCTGCGGGTGCTGCCGGATACGGAAGGCGTGGCGGCTGGAGTGGCAGCGGTGTTAGCCGACGGGGCGGGAGTGGGCGCCGGCGCAGGGGTGGTGCGCGGCGGGGTTTGCGCGGTGGCGGGCGGGGTGTAGCCGGCGGGCTTCACGCGCAATACTTGGCCGACGCTGATGTTGTTGTCGGACAGATTGTTCCAAGCGCGCAGATTGTCTTGGCTGATGCGGTAGCGCAGGGCGATGTTATACACGGTGTCGCCGCGCACCACGGTGTGCTGGGCGGCGTTCACGTCCACCGGGGCATAAGACGGGGTGTAGCCGCTGCCGCCGGCAGGAGCGGCGCTGGCTGCGGGCGGGGTATAGGGAGCGGGCGCAGCAGCCGGCGGGGTGTAGGGGGTGGTATTAGCGGCTTGGGTGGCGGCAGGCGGGCTGTAGGGCTGCGCGCCGTAGGGATTGTTGTCGGCCGCGGCGGTGTTGCCGCCGTAGCCGGCACCGTTGCCAGACACCACCGGGGCGGGGGGCTGGGTGAGGGCGCAAGCGCCGAGGAAAATGGTGAGGATGAGGGGAAGAGTGCGGAAGGTAAACAATTGATTCATGGGATGCGGGCTTTCTGTGCACGGGAACAGCGCAATCATAAGCAATCCGTGCGGTTTCATGCAAGGTTGGGCGGCGTTTATCGCGGTTAAGTTCCGTTAATCAGCGGTACAAAGCGGGCTTCGTGCACGCAGGTTTCGTGGAAACCGTGGGCGGTTTTTTCGATGAGCCACAGGTATTGCTGCCCGCCTTCGTCCAGCGGGATCACCATGCGGCCGCCCACGGCGAGCTGTTGCAGCAGGGGCAGCGGTACTTCGGCAGGCGCGGCGGTCACGATGATGCCCCGGAAGGGAGCGACTTCGGGCAGGCCGAGATAGCCGTCGCCGCACACCAGCCGCGTGCCGCCGAGCAAACGGGCGGTGCGCAGGTTGTGTTTGGCTTTTTCGTGCAGCGCCTGCAGCCGCTCCACCGAATAAATCTGCTCGAGCCCCACAGCTTGCAGCACGGCAGTTTGGTAGCCGCAGCCGGTACCGATTTCCAGCACCGGGCCGAAATTTTCTGTTGTTTCGTTGCCAAGCATGAGCTGGGTCATCACGGCCACGGTGTAGGGCTGGGAGATGGTTTGCCCCAGCCCCAAGGGCAGCGACATATCGTCATAGGCGCGCGAGCGCAGGGCTTCTTCCACAAACACATGGCGCGGCACGTTGCCCATGGCGGCGAGCACGTCGGCGCTGCTGATGCCCATTTTAGCCAGCCGCTGCACCATATTGCGCCGCCGCCAATCGAAGCTGTCGCTGGTGTGTGCTGCGTTCATAGTGCGGTATCCTGCCAAAATTGCGCCACGCTGCCTAAACCCGCGTGGTCGGTTAAATCCACGGAGAGCGGGGTAACCGTAATTATGCCGGCTTCGTTTTGTACGAAATCGGTGTCTTCTTCGCGGCCGAGCACTTCGCCGGCCGCACCGATCCAATACACATTCTCGCCGCGCGGGCTGCGGGCGGCCACCACGCTTTGCTGATGATGACGCCGCCCCAGGCGCACGGTGGTGATGCCTTGGATTTGGTTTTCCGGTACCGCCGGGATGTTGACATTCCACAGCACTGGCGCGGCGGGCTTAGGCGCGGCAAACAGATGGGTGAGCAACTGCCACACGGCCTGTTCGGCGGTATGCCAATAGCGGCCGCTTTTGTCGTTGAGCGAAAAAGCAATCGCAGGGATGCCGAGCAGATAGGCTTCGGTGGCGGCGGCTACGGTGCCGGAGTAGAGAGTGTCGTCGCCCATATTGGCGCCGTGGTTGATGCCGGAAAACACCCAGTCGGGCTGGAAATCGGGCAGGCTGTGCAGGGCGAGGTGGATGCAGTCGGTGGGCGTGCCATCGACAAAATAGAAGCCGTTGGCGGCTTCCTGAATGCGCAGCGGGCGGTCGAGCGTGAGCGAATTGCTGGCGCCGCTGCGGTTGCGCTCGGGGGCGACCACGCGCACGTTGGCAAATTCGGCGGCCACCCGGGCGAGGATGGCGAGGCCTTCGGCTTGGTAGCCGTCGTCGTTGCTGATGAGGATATTCATGGTTGGCTTGGGGCTGCCTGAAAACGGGTGGTTTGGGGTTTCAGGTAGCCTGCAAACGGGGCGGCAGGCTACCTGAAACTCGGGGGGATTCGGGCTTTGTTGAAACGGCCGCTTTGGCTACACAAAATCTAAGCTCGGCATTGCCAAGGCATTGCTTTCAGGTAGCCTTTGGTGTTTACAAAACGGTATTGGCCGGTTCGTAGTCGATAACGTCGCGGATTTTGTTTTGCGCGTCCACCAGCACCACTTTCGGCCGGTGTGCGGCGATTTCCGGCTCGGAGAGCAAAACATACGACATGATGATCACCACGTCGCCCGGCTGCACCAGCCGCGCCGCCGCGCCGTTGAGGCAGATTTCGCCGCTGCCGCGCTCGCCGGCAATAGTGTAGGTTTCCAGCCGCTCGCCGTTGTTGTTGTTCACAATCTGCACTTTCTCGTTTACGCAGATGCCAGCCGCATCAAGCAGATCCAAATCCACGGTGATGCTGCCTACATAGTTTAAATCGGCGCGGGTAACGGTGGCGCGGTGGATCTTGCCGCCCAGCAAAGTTCGGAACATTTCGGGAATCCTGGAAAAAAGCGGTATTTTATCGCAAGCGGTGCACGGGCTGAAGGCTGCCGGTTATTTTCAGGTAGCCTTTTCCACCCGTGCCGGTTTGCCGGGCATTTCTGCCCGGCCTGCAAGTTTCAGGTAGCCTTATTCTGCTCCGCAGCCGCAGGGCATGGAAGCAGAAGCTTGCAGGCTGAGCTGTTTGCGCTGCAACGCTTTTTCATGGCGGCAGCGCTGTCGTTCGCCGGTGATTTGCAGCGGCGGCACGGGCACGGGCTTGCCGTTTTCCATGGCCACCATGGTGAAATAGCAGCTGTTGGTGTGGCGCACCTGACCGGTGCGGATGTTTTGCGCTTCCACGCGGATGCCGATTTCCATGGAGGTGCGGCCGGTATAGTTGACGCTGGCGTAGAACGTAACCAGCTCGCCCACGTGAATCGGCTCTTTAAACAATACTTTGTCCACAGACAGGGTAACGCAGTAGTGCCCGCTGTAGCGGCTGGCGCAGGAATAGGCCACCTGGTCGAGCAGGCGCAAAAGCTCGCCGCCGTGCACATTGCCGCTGAAATTGGCGGCGTTGGGCATCATCAGTTCAGACATTACCAGTTCGTGCGCAGGCAGCTGGCGGGTGTGGGATTCGGTCATAGTATTCCTCGGTGCGTGAGATAAAAGAATTATTTTATGCTATTAATACAGCATGGCTTGATTAAACTTGTTTATGGTGTGATTTCTGCATGCCCCGCCAGCCGTTGGCCACCAAAAGCAGCAGCCCCGCCCAAATCAGGCCGTAGGTGATGTAGGCTGAAGGCTGTACCGGCGTTTTCAACACCAACACTGCCAGCAAAAACAGCAAAGCCGGCTCCACATAGCTGAGCATGCCGAACAAATTAACCGGCAGCAGCAGCCCCGATTTCATGTTCAGCGACATCGACACCGCGCTCAAGCCGCCCAATAGCGGCAACAGCAGCCAATAGCGCGGCTCGCCCAGCACCCAGGCAGTCATATCGGCATGCCACAGCAGGTAGGCCAGCGCAAAGGGCAGAATCAGGGTTAAATCCAGCGTCAACCCCTGCAAGGCCGGGATTTTCATTTGGCGCCGCGTGGTGTAATACACGGGGAAAACCAGGCACACCCACAGCGTGGTCCACGAAAAAGCCTGCTGTGTCCATATTTCGTGCGCCACCCCCAAGCCTGCCAACACCAGCGCCGCGGTTTGCAGGCCGTTGAGCCTCTCCTTGAGCCAAAACCGCCCCACCAACACCATCACTACCGGAAACAGGAAATAGCCCATCGCCACGTTCACGCCCTCGTTGTTGACCGGCGCCCACATAAACAGCCAAAACTGGCTGGCCGCATCCAGCGTACCCAGCAAAAACAGCAGCCAGCGGCGCGGGCTGGTGAGAAACTGTTGCACAAACCGCGGCATTGCTGCCAAGCCGAGCGTCCACGCCATCATCAGCCACAGCCCCGCCGCCGTCATCACCATACGCAGCGCAAACACATCCGTACCGCTAATCGGCTGCATCCAATGGCTAAACAGATACAGCACGCTAAACAGCAGCTGCGACAGCAGGCACAACACCACGCCTTTGCTCAAGTCCGGCACAAACACCCCGGGGAATGAATACACAGAAGGTTTTGATTATATAATGAATTAACACTATTCGATACTAATCGGGCAGCGGCTGGCTCACGGTGTGGCAAAAGTGAAATCGAACCGCCCTATCGGCTTACCACATACGATGCAGAGTTTCAGGTAGCCTCAGGCAAAGCAGGAAAGGCTACCTGAAAAAATGGCGGTATATTTTTCAGGTAGCCTTGATAAACCATCCCACCGCTCCATATAATCTTAAACGGCAGGCCGAATGCCGTTACTCTTAACCTAATCAGGAGATTAAACATGAGTAAAGATTTTGACCAGCAGAAAGAAGAACTCTTGCAAGAAGTGCGCGCCGTGCTCGACGACGTGGAAGAGCTGTACCACAGCGGCGTTGAAGAAGGCAGCAAAGAAGCCGAGCAGCTGCGTGGCAAGCTGCAGCGCAAATTGCAGGCTGCCCAGCGCAAATTGGGCGACTTTGAAGAAGTGGCTGCCGAGCGCGTGAAACACACCGCCCGCCAGGCCGACCAACTGGTGCAAGACAAACCCTACTACGCCATGGGCTTCGCCGCCCTCGCCGGCTTGGTCGTGGGCGTGCTGCTTAACCGCCGTTAATACTTGCCACCCAGCCGCCCGCCCCGCCCTGTGCAGGCGGGCGTTTTATAGTGAATTAACAAAAACCAGTACAGCGTTGGCTCGCCTTGCCGTACTATTTGTACTGTCTGCGGCTCGCCGCCTTGTCCTGATTTAAATTTAATCCACTATATCGTTTCGCCAAATAGGCAGGGCATAGCGTTGCCCGCCTATTTGGCACCTCTATCCCCATCCCACCGGGAGCGCCGCATGAGTCTCAAACACAACATCAACCACATCCGCTTCCTCATCAACCAAGGCGCGGACCTCTTGCTGCTGCGCCTGCAAATCCTCGGTATCGACCTTTCCGGGCAAGCCACAGGCTTCATCAAAATCACCGCCGCTCTGCTCGCCGGCAGCGTGTTGCTGCTCGCCGCTCTGGTCAGCCTTTTCTTCGGCCTCGATGCCGTCCTAGCCGTAAACATCAAAATTTGGGTGTTTTTCGGCCTGCCCGTGTTGCTCCTGCTCATTGCCTGGCTCCTGCTTGCACGCGCCCTGTCCGGCTGGCGGCAGGCCGGCGTGCAGGTAGCCTCCACCCTCGCCGACATGCGCCGCGACCTCGACACCCTGCGCGGCCATACTTCCGGCATAAACACCCAGCCTGCCGACACCGCGCCGGAGCAGCCAGAATGAATCCCCAGTCTCAGCAGCCGCTCAGCAAAGCGCAGCAGCGCGAACTTCTCGCCCTGCAGGCCGAACTCGCCCGCCTGAAAATCCGTAGCGAAAACCTGCGCCAACAAGGCCGAAACCGCGCCGGCAAACCCATCGATTGGCTCAAGCTGGCCGACAGCCTGCCCGTGGCCATGCTGCTGTGGCAGGCCGCCGTCCTGCCCGCCCCCAAACAACGCCAACTGCTGCCCAAATTCGGCCGCCTGCTGTGGCGCTGGTGGAGTAGTGAGCCGGAGAAAGGGAAAAAAGGAAAATAAATAGCTGGTCTGGTGGTAAAGGCTACCTGAAAGCATTTTGAAGCACTTTCAGGTAGCCTTTAACGTAAATCAAATCTGCCAACAGCAATGCTGCCCGCAGCCAGCTTCACGTCATCTGCCGGCGTGCCAGCAGCTTCGGCATTGCCACCGAAGCCGCCGTGGCGGCAATCACCAGCAAAATGCCCAGCCACGACAGCGCGGAAACACGCTCGCCCAATACCAGCACCGCCAGCAGCGTGCCAAACACCGGCTCGGAGGCGATGAGCATGCCGGAGAAGTTGGCCGACACGCTGGTCATGCCTTTGTTCCACAGTGTATAGGAAAGCCAGCTGCAACACACGCCCAAATAAAGCAGCCCCAGCGCGCCGGGCCAGTTCCATTCGATACGCAGTCTGTCGGCAAAGGCCAGACTCACCGGCAGGCACAACAACGGCGCCACGGCCATGGAAAGCGAGGTGAAGGCAGGCGCGCCAATTTCGGCAATCATCCGCTGCGTGGGGCGCATGGTGGTGCAAAACACCGCACCGCCACCGAACACCATCAGGCAGCCGAACAGGCTGATGTCGCCTTCCCCGCCGCTGCCGGCAATCAGGAGCGCCACCCCGGCAAAGGCCGCCAGCCCGCACAACCAGTGATACCAGCGGGCAAAGTCGCGGAAAAAGAAGTGGCCGATAAACACCATCAACAGCGGCTCAAGCCCGACAATGGTGGAAGCGCTGGTGGCAGAGGTGTATTTCAGCCCCACAAATTGCATGGCGAGCACCACCACATAGTTTAAAAACGTTAGCCACAGCAGCGGCCGCCAATGCCGTTTTTCCAAACTGCGCCCGAAGCGCAAAGCCGCAGGCAGCACCAGCAGCGAGGCCAGCAACAGGCGGCACAGCAACATCAGGAGCGGATCGGTCATGGTGTAGGTGTATTTGGCTGCAATGAAGGCGCTGCTCCACAAAATGAGCGCGATGATTTGGTAAAGCACGGTGTTTCCTTAGCCGAAGCGCGGCAGGCGAAAAAAGGCGGCAGTTTACTCCGCACCAAACGGCGGGGCAATGAATGGTAGAGCAGAGCAGAGCCAAGACAGCCATGCCCAAACGGCTACGATCCGCAGGCCGAAGGCGTAATGGCTAACAAACCTATACTGTCTGTATCCTTGTACTCAGACGATAAATCGTGGCAATCCAATCCGCGCACGGCTGGCAGAAAACAATACTTTAAATCAACCCCGCCTGCTTCAGCTCGTTCTTCAAATAAGCGTAATACACCGGCGAAGTGATGATGCCGCTGATGCCGAAGATTCGCTCGAACACCACCATCACCAGCAACAATTCCCACGCGCTCGATTCAATTTGCGAGCCGATGATTTTGGCGTTGAGGAAATATTCCAGCTTGTGCACCACCACTAAAAACACCAGCGAAGCCGCGGCCACATAGAGCGACGCGCCCAGGCTGAGGATGATGATGACCGTGTTCGACACCAGATTGCCGGCCACCGGCACCAGCCCTACCACAAATGCAATCACCAGCACGGTGAGCCGGAAAGGCAGCTCCACGCCGAAGGCGGGCAGGATCAGATACAGATAAACGGCGGTAACGGCGGTATCGATTAGAGAGATTTTCACCTGGGCGATAAACACGCGCTCAAAGCTGGTTTGGAAGTTGGTAATGCGCCGCACCAGCTGGACTTTGAACGGCGGCATCTGATGGCGGCTGCGGCGGGTGTTGAGACGGTGGAAGCTGAGCAGCGCGCCGATAATCACGCCGATGAGCACATACACAAAGGAAGTGAAGCTGTTTTTGCTGATGCGGGTGAGCGTGGCGCCGTATTCGGTAAGCAGTTCGGCAGCAGCGGCTTTAATCTCGGCCAGATTTTCGGGCAGCATATTCAAAATGGCCGGCGGCAGCTCGCCGTTATTTTTGGTGTTGGCCAGAATGGCGGCGAGCTTGGCCAGCATCACCGTGATGTGCCCGCTGTGAATCAGGCGGTACACGCCCAGCGCCATCAAGGTGATGGCCAAGAGCACCAGGCTGATGGTGAACGTGGCGGAAACGAGGTTGATGTTGCGCACATTGAGCGAGCGGTGCAGGAAGGTGTTGTGCGGCAGCAGGCGGTGGCGCATCCACAAAATCAGGCCGTTGGTGCGGTTGATGAAAATGTAGGTAAGGATGATGGAGAGCAGCAGCGGTAAGAAGCGGAAATACAGGATAACCAGCAGCGCGGCGGCCATCAGAATATAGGAAGCGGTGCGGAATTTGGTGGTTTCGGTGTGCATGATGTGGCGGTGTGTAAAAGGGTGGGGCTACCTGAAAAGCGGGGATTGGGTTTCAGGTAGCCTTTCTCGGGATGGGGTTAGTCGGTAGTGTTATCGCCATCGGTATCGGTATCGGTATCGGCATCAGCATGGCGGGCAGATGGGGGAAGTATATTGTAAAGCAACAGTTCGTGCGGCACGGTGGTTTGGTCGCTGCCGGAAAAAGCAAGCTGGTTGTCGCTGTAACCCTTTTCTATGCCAAAGGTGGCAACAAGTTTACGGCCGGAGAGCTGCGGAATAATGTCGTTAAATGTAAATTCCACCGTGTTGCCTTGTTGGGCGGCAGATTTCAGGAATGGGAAGTGTTCCGTGGCCGGCAAAGATAATTTGATTTGGCCAGGCTTGGCGGCATCGGCGCCATCTAGGTTTGTATGCTCATGAATATGTTTGAACAGCCCGGCCAGACGGCCTCTAATAATATAGTTGATGCAGGCTTGGTCGGCAGTGCTGAGAAGCTCGGCATAGGCTGGGTCGTTTGTGTCTGCTCCGGCAGCCTGCAAATTGGCGCGAATGCCGAAACGGCAGCGTTCAGCGATATATTGGTCGCCGGGGTGGGCTTTATCGAATTCCTCTTGTCGTTGGGAGGATAATTCCATTCGGCGGGAAAACTCCTCAAAACTGTATCCCAAACCAGATTGAGGGCTGGCATGGGCGGGGCGGTTGGCGCGAGGCCGATGATGCGGTGCGGCTTGAACGGTTAAGGGCGTAGCAGCCAGCAAAGAAGCCAGTAAAACAATATATCGGTATTGCATGATTTGTTCCTGAATTAAGTTAGGAAGAGGCTACCTGAAAATATGGCTATTGTTGTTTTCAGGTAGCCTTTGGGCGGGCGGGTCGGATTCGGGAATCCGTCCCACAGTTGCTGCCTGCAAGCGTGAGTTTCAACGAGGTTAAAACCACGTGCGTGTGTTTTGTATCCACCCTACCCATGCAGGCTACGCTTGCTCACAATTCATCAGCGTAATTATTCTTAATAAATTCAATACACTCTTTCAATTTCTTTATAACAATTTCGGTTGGCATTACCACTACGATTTCATCAGTTAATAGGCTGTCTATTTTTGTCATCTCTTTGCCGACAATGACACCAAAGTGCTCTCGATACTGCTCAACTTCGCTGCCATTAGGCACTTCTTCCAATATTTCCTTCAATAGGGTTTCAGACATTTCTAACAAATGCTTAACCCCCATTCCACCATCATCCATTAAGAAATTTGCTAACCAGCCAAAGTTCTCATACCCATTACTCTCATGAAAAAGTACTCCAAACTGATTGCTACCGTTTTGAAAGAAATCTTTTGTAAAAATTAAATTCATACTTAAGTCCATTAAGCTATTTTATAAGAGGGCAAACAGCAGGCGTAACCCGCATAGCGGTAGTCGCAAGTCGGACTATTGAATCCAACATTTGGACATAACGCCTGCTTCGTTGAATCTACGCTTTCAGGTAGCCTGAAAGGGGCTACCTGAAAACTGAAAACCGCGTGCGCTCCGCATACACTCTGCCAAGCGGGCTGCGCTTGCTGAGTGTCAAACGGATTAAGGCGGTTGAAGAAGCCCTCAAACTCTGGACGAGAAGCGCATTGGATGATGTGATGCCGGGTGATTTGTTTTTAGCGGCGCTCGCCAAAGTGTTCAAGCATTGCGCTTGAAGTGCGAATGCAAGGGCATCACAAATCGTTCAATAGCCTGCCTGATTTAAAGAGTGGTATTTGTCGCAACCATTTTGATCTCCACTATCACATACTTTGCCAAACCATTCCTTGCTAAGATGAAAATTTTGGCGTACGCCTTGTCCGTTGTCATACATCACACCCAAATTATATTGGGCTTCAGCAACTCCTTGTTCCGCCAACTGCAAGGTCTCCCGAAAATCCGATGCGTCATCCGCACAAACTGTCTGATTCAAACCCAAAGCCAGCAATGCGGCTACCAGTAATTTTGTCAAATGCTTCATCTTAATTCTCTTATGGTTTTTAAAACGCTAATGGATGGGCACGTTGTATGCGCTCAGAATCTTCATGCCGTGCCGTCTGAAAAACGGATTTCATTCCTATTGTTTCATGACGGCTATTTGTGTGCAGCCTGCACTTTCAGGCAGCCTACTTCGCCCCCTTAAACCCGCGCTTCAAATGCACCATCAGCAAAGCCACTGCCGCAGGGGTTACGCCGGAAATTCGGCTGGCTTGTCCGACGGTTTCGGGTTTGTGCTGGTTGAGTTTTTGCTGCACTTCTGCCGATAAACCTTTGACTTTGCTGTAATCGATGTTTTCAGGTAGCCTCAAGGTTTCCAAATCGCGGCGGCTGTCGATTTCTTCGTTTTGGCGGTCGATATAGCCTTGGTATTTGACTTGGATTTCCACTTGTTCAATCACGTTTTCAGGCAGCCTGCACTCGGGTTCTGCGCCTTCGAGCGTCATCAGTGCGGCGTAGTCAAGGTTCGGGCGGCGCAGGAGGTCGTGCAGGTTGGCTTCGCGGCTGAGTTTTTGTCCGAACACGCGGATTTGTTCGTCTTCGGCGAGTTTTTGCGGCGTGTACCACATTGTTTTCAAACGTTGGATTTCGCGTTCGATGGCTTCGCGTTTTTCGTTGAACATGCGCCATTGCGCTTCACCCACCAAGCCGATTTTGTGGCCGTCTTCGGTCAGGCGCATGTCGGCGTTGTCTTCCCTGAGTTGCAGGCGGTATTCGGCGCGGCTGGTGAACATGCGGTAGGGTTCGTTCACGCCTTTGGTGATGAGGTCGTCCACCAATACGCCGAGATAGGCTTGTTCGCGGCGCAGCAGGAGCGGGTCTTGTTCGCGGATGTATTGCACGGCGTTTGCGCCTGCTAGCAGACCTTGTGCGGCGGCTTCTTCGTAGCCGGTCGTGCCGTTGATTTGTCCGGCGAAGAAGAGGCCTTGGATGGTTTTGGTTTCGAGGCTGGCTTTGAGGTTGCGCGGGTCGAAGTAGTCATATTCGATGGCGTAGCCGGGGCGCAGGATATGGGCGTTTTCAAGACCTTTCATGCTGCGCACGAGCGCGATTTGGATGTCGAACGGCAGGCTGGTGGAAATGCCGTTGGGGTAGTATTCGTTGGTGGTCAGGCCTTCGGGTTCGAGGAAAATCTGGTGGCTGTCTTTGTCGGCGAAGCGGTTGATTTTGTCTTCGATAGACGGGCAGTAGCGTGGGCCGACGCCTTCGATTTTGCCGGTGAACATGGGGCTGCGGTCGAAGCCTGAACGGATAATGTCGTGTGTTTTCAAATTGGTATGCGTAATCCAGCAGGACACTTGGCGCGGGTGCATATCGGCGTTGCCGCGCACGGAAAAGACGGGCACGGGCGTGTCGCCGGGCTGTTCGGTGAGCTGGGAGAAATCAATCGTGCGCCCGTCGATGCGCGGCGGCGTGCCGGTTTTCAGACGACCTTGCGGCAGGTTCAACTCGCGCAAACGGCCGCCGAGCGATTTGGCGGCGGGGTCGCCGGCACGACCGCCTTCGTAGTTTTCCAAACCAATGTGGATTTTGCCGGACAAAAACGTGCCGGCGGTCAGCACGACGGCGCGGGCTTTAAATTCCACGCCCATCGCGGTAATCACGCCGCTGATGCGGTCGCCGTCGAGCGTTACATCATCAACCGACTGCTGGAAGAGGTCGAGGTTTTCTTGGTTTTCCAGCATTTCGCGGATGGCGGCTTTGTACAAAATGCGGTCCGCCTGCGCGCGCGTGGCACGAACTGCCGCGCCTTTGCTGGCGTTCAGACGGCGGAACTGGATGCCGGATTTGTCGGTTGCCAACGCCATCGCGCCGCCGAGCGCATCGAGTTCGCGTACTAAATGGCCTTTGCCGATGCCGCCGATGGAGGGGTTGCACGACATTTGTCCGAGCGTTTCGATGTTGTGTGTGAGCAAAAGCGTCTGCGCGCCCATGCGCGCGGCGGCGAGCGCGGCTTCCGTGCCTGCGTGGCCGCCGCCGACGACGATGACGTCGTAGGTTTTGGGGTAGAGGATGGTGGGCATGATTGTGTGGGTAGTAAAAAATCAAGCGATTATACGCGGTTTTGCCGCCGGATGAGGCTACCTGAAAAACGGAAAAGGGTTTTGAACTTAGCAGAAACCCTGCCTTGGCTTCTCCCAAATATTGTTTTAGCTTTGTAGAAACTCGGCTTCCTCCGGAAATCTCGTTTTGGCGAAATTCGCTTTGCTCATTTTCAGGTAGCCTGTGCCGGGATAGAGGCTGCCTGAAAAAGTTGTGCGCTTGAAAAACGGCTTTCAGGTAGCCTTTCCGGTTTGCGGCGTAGGGCAAGAGGCGGGTTGAAAGTGTTACAATACGCGGTTTCTTTTTATTGAGTTTTCCGGCTTCATCATGTGCAAACACAACCACCCACACCCCACCCGCGACAACGACACCATCCGCATCCGCGGCGCGCGCACGCATAATTTGAAAAACGTCGATTTGGACATTCCGCGCCACAAGTTGGTGGTGGTCACGGGGCTGTCAGGCAGCGGCAAGTCGTCGCTGGCGTTTGACACGCTGTATGCCGAAGGGCAGCGGCGTTATGTTGAGAGCCTGTCCGCCTATGCGCGGCAGTTTTTGCAGATGATGGACAAACCCGACGTTGATTTGATTGAAGGCTTATCGCCCGCGATTTCTATCGAGCAGAAATCCACCAGCCACAACCCGCGTTCCACCGTCGGCACGGTAACGGAAATCCACGACTACCTGCGCCTTTTGTACGCCCGCGTCGGTACGCCGTATTGCCCCGAACACAATCTGCCGCTTTCGAGCCAGACCGTGTCGCAGATGGTCGATGCCGTCTTGACGCTGCCGGAAGACACGCGCGTGATGATTCTGGCGCCGGCGGTGCGCGAGCGTAAGGGCGAGTTTGTCGATTTCTTTGCCGACTTGCAGGCGCAGGGTTTTGCGCGGGTGCGCGTGGACGGCGAGGTCTATCAGTTGGACGAAGTGCCGAAGCTGGAAAAAAACATCAAGCACAATATCGACGTGGTCATCGACCGCGTGAAAGTGAAGGCGGACATCAAGCAGCGGCTGGCGGAAAGTTTTGAAACCGCGCTGCGCCACGGCAACGAGCGCGCATTGGCGATGGAAATGGACAGCGGCGAAGAGCATTGGTTTTCCGCGCGGTTTGCCTGCCCTGTGTGTTCGTACAGCCTGCCAGAATTGGAGCCGCGCCTGTTTTCGTTCAACAACCCGATGGGTTCCTGCCCGACTTGCGACGGCTTGGGTAACACCAATTTCTTCGACCCTGAAAAAGTAGTCGCCCACCCCGAATTGTCGCTGGCAACGGGCGCAATTGACGGCTGGGACAAGCGCAACCAGTTCTATTTCCAAATGATTCAGTCGCTGGCGCGGCATTACGGTTTCGACGTGCAGGCTGCTTGGGAAACGCTACCTGAAAAAGTTAAAAAAGTCGTGCTGCACGGCTCAGGCAAAGAAGTCATTGATTTCACTTACCTGTCCGAACGCGGCACTACCTTCAACCGCAGCCACGCCTTCGAAGGCATCATCCCCAATCTCGAACGCCGCTACCGTGAAACCGACAGCGAAACCGTGCGCGAAAAACTGCGCGAATACCAAAATCACCGCGCCTGCCCGAGCTGCGGCGGCGCACGTTTGCGCAAAGAAGCGCGCTACGTTTACGTCAGCGGCGAACCTTTGCACGAAGTCTCCGCCTGGCCGCTCACCAAAACCCACCAATTCTTTGAAACGCTGGATTTGGACGGCAACAAAAAACAAATCGCCGAAAAAATCCTCAAAGAAATTACCGAACGGCTCGGCTTCCTGATTAACGTCGGGCTGGATTACCTCAATCTCTCCCGCTCCGCCGAAACCCTCTCCGGCGGCGAAGCCCAGCGCATCCGCCTCGCCAGCCAAATTGGCAGCGGCCTGACTGGCGTGATGTACGTTTTGGACGAACCCTCCATCGGCCTGCACCAGCGCGACAATGACCGCCTGCTCGCCACCCTCAAACGCCTGCGCGATTTGGGCAACAGCGTGATTGTGGTAGAACACGACGAAGACGCCATCCGCGAAGCCGATTTCGTCGTCGATATGGGCCCCGGCGCAGGCGAACACGGCGGCAACGTACTGATTGCCGACACGCCCGAAAACGTCGCCAAATGCGAAAACTCCGTTACCGGACAATACCTCAGCGGCAAAAAATCCATTGCCGTGCCGTCTGAACGCACGCCCGTCAATCCCGAGCGGATGCTCGTCCTCAAAGGCGCGCGCGGCAACAACCTCAAAAACGTAACCCTCGAACTGCCGCTCGGTTTGATTACCTGCATCACCGGCGTATCCGGCAGCGGCAAGTCTACCCTGATTAACGACACCCTTGCCAAAATCACCGCCCGCGAACTCAACCGCGCCCAAGAAGAACCCGCCCCATACGACGACATCCGCGGCCTCGAACACCTCGACAAAGTCATCAACGTAGACCAATCCCCCATCGGCCGCACCCCGCGCTCCAACCCCGCCACCTACACCGGCCTGTTCACCCCCATCCGCGAACTCTTCGCCGGTGTACCCCTCTCCCGCGAACGCGGCTACAACGTCGGCAGATTCTCCTTCAACGTCAAAGGCGGCCGCTGCGAAGCCTGCCAAGGCGACGGCGTGATTAAAGTCGAAATGCACTTCCTGCCCGACGTGTACGTTCCCTGCGAAGTCTGCCACGGCAAACGCTACAACCGCGAAACGCTCGAAATCCAATACAAAGGCAAAAACATCAGCCAAGTCCTCGACATGACCGTCGAAGAAGCCCGCGAATTTTTCGACGCCGTCCCCACCGTATCGCGCAAACTGCAAACCCTGATGGACGTGGGCCTCGGCTACATCCGCCTCGGCCAGTCCGCCACCACCCTCTCCGGCGGCGAAGCCCAGCGCGTCAAACTCGCCTTGGAACTCTCCAAACGCGACACCGGCAGAACGCTCTACATCCTAGACGAACCCACCACCGGCCTGCACTTCGCCGACATCGCCCTGCTGCTGGAAGTCATAGGTCGTCTGAAAGGCAAAGGCAACTCGATTGTGATTATCGAGCATAACCTTGACGTGATTAAAACTGCGGACTGGATTGTGGATTTGGGGCCGGAGGGGGGCGATGGCGGGGGAAGGATTATTGCTGAAGGTAGCCCTGAGCAGGTGGCGAAGGTGAAGGGGAGTTATACTGGGAAGTATTTAAGAATAAATTTGTAAAAAAATATCAAAATGTACCCTACTATTGTAAAAGTGTACATAATAACGTCCTCTTTACAGAATAACTTTATAAATTAATTTCTTTCCAAGGGGAGTTTATGGAGATTAAGTTGACACTTTCTGATTGGCTTAGCATTGTAGGAACAGCAATTTCTTTATTAGGTTTTACTATTACTATTCTTCAACTGAAGAAAACTAAAAATGCAGCAGATGCTGCCCAAGTTGCTTCAAATGAAGCTAAGAATACTATGCAGCAGTTGGATACTATCGTTTCAATGCAAAAAATTAACGGTCAATTTGATGAACTAAAAACCGTTTTAAGGCACAATAATTTAGCTGTAGCCATTATTTACATAACTGACTTAAGGAAAAGTATTGCCTCATTAAAAGGAGCGCATTCAAATGATGCATCTTATTTTCAAAAACATTTAAATACTCTTACAACAATTCACTCGAAAATAGAAGATATAGATATCAAAACTGATCCTACAATTATACGAGAGATAATTTTACAAATTTCTGATATACAAGATTCTATATGTGAGCGTTCATCAAATAATATTTCCACCTTCCAGCAAGAAAAGGAGAATAAAAATGTCAATGCCTGAAGTTTATCAAAATTTAATTAATGCATTAGAAGATAAAACACTAAAAGCTCAGTTGAAATGGAATAACGGTGATGGAGAGGATTTTGATTCAATATATTCAAGTTTTATTGGGGAAGGAAATATTGTAAAAATTTGGTCTGGCGTAGATGAAACAGGAAGAGAATACGTATCTTTTTCCTTACATAATATTTTTGGTCATAGATTGGATTCTTGGTATGTTGATGAAGGAGAAAGAGGTTTCAATCAAATGAAAAATTTATATGATACCGCCAGAAGAAATGCTAACGGGGTACTTGAGACGTTACATAATTTAGAAAAAATACTTAGCAAACAGTAGTCTAACCCAACCGACCGCGTGCGTGGCTACGCCACACACCCTACCTGCGAATCACGCGAAATTTTAAAACCAACGCGTAGGGTGTGTGCGGTACGCACGCAGTTGCTTGATTGACGTTTTGCCGTTTTCAAATTTACTTTCGTTGAAGCTGCCACTTTTCAGACGGCCTCAAATACCAATACGGCCTATCCGTCAATCCCTAAACCATCCACCTAAAACAAACCAATGTGCAGGCTGCTTTTCAACTTCGTTGAAGCTTCGTTTTAGCTTCGCAGAAACTCCGTTTTCAGCAAGCTGCCATTCAAATATTCCATCAATAAAGGCTACCTGAAAACGAACGAAGTGAGTTTCTGCGAAGCTAAAAATATCCGACTCAATAAAGCCGAATATTTTTCAGGTAGCCTTTTCTTAACTTCGCGGCAGCCGCAGTTTCAAAAATCAGAAACCGCCGTTATCCGCCAAACAACGCCGCCTTGCCTTCCGCGCCGGAAACATCCAGCACTTCAATTCCTTCCCCGGCCAACACAGCCTGCGTCAGCATGGCCACGCCGCCGGAGGGGCCGATTTCCAAAATCCGCCGCACGCCCAGCGCGGCCATGCTGCGGCATTCGGCCACCCAGTCCACCGGATCCATCAGGATATTGTGCGCGATGCCGCGTGCCTGCTCTACGTCCAAACCGCAGGCGGCCGCCCATTCGGCTGTTTGCGCTACGGCGGGCAGCATGGCGGGGTGGTGGAAGCCGACTTCCACGTCCAGCCGCCACAGCAGGTTTTCGGGCGTTTGGCCGTTTTCGTCTTTCACCGTGTCCGACAACGTGCCGCACACGCGCGCCACCGATTCGGGCTTGCCGCTGACGACAAAACCGTCCGCGCTGTTCTGCAAACCGATACACGGGCGGTCGGCCGAATCCGCGGGGAATAGTTCGTCAATCACGGCGGCAAGCTGCCCGCGACTCACGCCCTGCACCATCACCATCGGATGCAAGCCGTTGTGCAGATACATGCCCGTTGTGTGCCCTTGCAGCGTGGCCGCCGCGCCAATCAATTCGGCCAAGGCCAGCAGTTCGGCGGCATGCTGCGGCTCGCGCATCAAATAACGCCCGAGTATGCCCTGCGAATGCCCGATAACGCCCGCCGCCTTGCCGCTGTCCAGCCCGCGCGCTTCCAGCGTGTGCAGATTGGCGATTTGCGACAGGAAAATGCCGGGCACGCTCACGGCGGCTCGCACCAAATCAATGCCGTCCGCGCCGTTTTCCGCCCATTTGATCGGCTCGAAACCCTGCGGGCGGGCGGCGGCAATCTGTCCGGCCACAGGCGCCAAGATTCGGGCGGCTTCGGCGGCCACTTCGTTTGCCCTGTCCCGCGCCCCGTCGGCCAAAGCCTCGCGCAAAGTGCTAATCCAATCAAAGCCCTGCCCGGAAAAGCAGAGGGCAAATGGTTCGTTATGCAGTTGTTCAAGCAGGCGGTTTTGTGTAGCCATGATGTTGCTCCCGTAAGTGATGGATTTCAGACGACCTGTGCCGTCCGCAAGATGCCAATCAATGCTGGCGGATGAACTGCTTACGATAACTATACGGGCTGCTGTGATAATGGGTGCTGTGTTAGGTCAAACATCGGGCTGTTTGTAGAGCAGGGAAAAGGAGATGGCTGGGAAATAAAGATGGGGAAAAGGCTACCTGAAAAATATTCGCCTTCATTGAAGCAACCATTTTTCAGGTAGCCTTTGATTGATTTAGCGTACAAGCTATTGCAAATTAAGCCTGCACGACCCTTTACCCCTGCAACGGCAGCTTGCGCCCCACCAGCCACACCAGGCCGAGCACCGGCAGGCCTAAGAGCGCGGTGAAGAGGAAAAAGCCGTCGTAGCCGATTTGGTTCACGATGCTGCCGGAGTAGCCGCCCAGCGTTTTGGGCAGGAGCGTCATCAGCGAGCTGAACAGGGCGTATTGCACGGCGGTAAACCGGATGCTGGTGAGCGAGGAGAGGAAGGCCACGAACACGGCGCTGGCCAGGCCGCCCGCCAGATTGTCGAAGGCCACGGCCAAATAGAGGAAGGGCAGGTTGTGCCCCTGCCAAAACAGCAGGATGAACAGCAAATTGGTGACTGAAGCCAGCACGGCGCCGAGCATCATCATGCGCATCACGGCAAACCGCTGCGCCAAGAGGCCGCCGAAAAAGCCGCCGGCAATCGACATCAGCACGCCGAAGGTTTTCACTGCGCCGGCAATCTCGTCTTTGCTGAAGCCCATATCGGCATAAAACACATTGGCGATCACCCCGGCCACGATATCCGAAATGCGGTATAGCCCGATTAAGGCCAACAGCAGCGCGGCATGGCGGCCGTAGCGCTGGAAAAAGTCGGCCAGCGGCAACACCCAGGTTTGCCGCACCACTTCGCCGCGCACCAGCCCCAGCAACACCAGCAGCCGACCCGTCAGCACCGCCGCCATCAGTGCTGCCGAAAGCCGCGCACCTTCCCACAACAGGGAAAGCAGCGGCCCTTGGCTTTCAGGTAGCCACCCGCCAACCCAGCGGAACACCAGCACAAAGGCCGCCACCGCGCACACAAACAAGCCCACCAGCCGCGCATTGTCGCCCAGCGCCAAGCCGGCCGGCCGCTCGCGTTTTACCGCAGGCTCGGCCACCCACAGCGTGGTGAGCACGCCGGCGCCCATGGTGGCTGCCATCAGCCAATAAGTGTTGCGCCAGGCGGCATACAGATAATGCCCCTTTTCCGAGCCGAAGCCGCTGGCCAGCCACAACGCGCCCGCCCCGGCCACAATCATGCCCACGCGGTAGCCCGCCGTATAAGTGGCCGACATCACCGACTGCATCGCCGCATCGCCCGGCGCGCTTTCGATGCGGTAGGCATCGATCACCACATCTTGCGTGGCTGAAGAAAAGCCGAGCAACACCGCCGCTGCCGCCATCCACGGCAACACCGCCGCATTGGCCGGATTGAGCGCGGCCATCGCCAAAATCGCGGCGATAATCAGCCCCTGCGCCAGCAGCAGCCAGCCGCGTCGCTGCCCGAAACGGCGCGTGAGCCACGGCAGCGGCAGCGCATCGATTAAGGGCGCCCAGATGAATTTGAAGGAATAGCCCAATGCCGCCCAGCTGAACATAGTCACCGTGGCGCGGTCGACGCCGGCTTCGGTGAGCCACAGCGAGAGGCTGGAGAAAATCAGCAAAATCGGAATCCCCGCCGCAAAACCAAGCAACAGCATGGCGATGGCACGGCGGTCAGTATAGCCCGCCCACGCGCGCCGCTGCGGCGTTTGTCCGTCGGCATGGGAAGAATCGGCTGGGCGTTGGCTGGATGAAGTCATGGTGCTGCTCCGCTGCGGGGTAAAACTGGAAAACGCGGCATTATAGCGCGTTTGCCGAAACGGCAAGGTTAAGCCACATTCGGGATGGATGCCCTCCCCCTGTTCAGCATATCCCAAACAGCGAAATCAAAAGGATGGAACTGCGATGTTCAACCAAGCCCGGCTGGCCGCAGCATAGCGGATTCAATACGGCATTGGCTCGCCCTGCCCCATTTTGATTTTCATCCGCTATCACCTCGCCCCGACACCACCGGCAAACAAAATAAAGGCTACCTGAAAACTGGAAAACCGTTTTTCAGGTAGCCTTTTCTTGCTTTCTTGCTAGCTCGGGCCAAACCGCTTATTCCTGCTCCCCGCCCTGCCCGTCTTCCGCCTCCGGCGCGTCTGCGGCGGGATTATCCGCCTCCATCGCTTCTTTCAGGTAGCGGTAGAGCGCGCGAAAGTGTTTGGGCGGCTTGGCCTGCTCGCGTTCCTTGCGCGTGTTGCGGATCAGGGTGCGCAACTGGCCGGCTTCGGCAGCGGGGTAATCGCGCAGGAAGTCGGTGAGCGCATCGTCGTTTTCCAACAGGGTTTCGCGCATCTGTTCCACACGCTGCAAGAACGCGTTGTAGGCAGCGTGGCTGCCCTGCAGTTTGTCGAGAAACTCGCGGATCGGTTCCGGATCGAGATCGCGCATCAGGCGGCCGATGTATTGCGTTTGCCGTTTGAGCGCGCCGTTGCTGTTGATTTTTTTATACATGGCAATGGCTTCGCGCAATTCCTCGGGCAATTCGATTTTCTTCAAGGTATCGCCGGAAAGGCGGGCAAGCTGCATGCCCAAATCCTGCAAATCGTGCATTTCTTTTTTGCGGCGGGTTTTGCTCACCCATTCCTGCTGGTCGTCTGGCTGCTGTTGCATAGCGGTTTCCATAGAAAAAGTTGGCGGCATTTTAGCAAAGTTTGCGCACGGCGGCTTTCAGGTAGCCTGAGTTTAAGTAGGAAGGCTACCTGAAAATAGTTATAGCAAATCAACTTAACTCCAAATACGGCGTTGGCTTGCCTTGTATCGAAAGTGCATTGATTTGCTATATTACGATATATGGCATAATCCGTCTTTTGCCTTTTCAGGTAGCCTCCGGCCTCAACCATGGATTATCTAAAACATATATCCGCCCTCTATCAGCTCAATTTCCCCTGCTGCTTGCCCGAAGCCAAAATCACCGCTGCCGAACAACGCCTAGGCATCCGCTTTCCTGCCGTCTTGCGCAAATATCTGCTTACATTAGGCGGCAGCGAAGCGGTTAATCAATCGTTTAATCGATTGTTGCTATTAGAAAAGATAGATTTTGACGGCGATTATCTGGTGCTGATGGAAGAAAACCAAGGCGTGTTTCTGTGCGGCATTGCCAGAGCCGATTTGGCGCAAGACAACCCGCCTGTCCATATCGGCTTTTATACCGGTGAAACCGAAAGCTACGAATGGCAGCCGCACCTGCCCGACACCAGTGCCCTACTGCTAGAATTGGCTTGCACCAACGCCACCATGGGCGGTCTACGCTACTGCGCCAACATCATGGACGAGGAATCAATAGATGCCCAAGCCGCACGGTTTATCCAACAAAACCACACCGAAATCATAGAACTTCGCCAAGAGAATCAACGTTTCTACACCGACGGCTTTCAGAAATCATCCTGCTTTGCTTCGCCGAAAATGGCAACGCAAGCGGCGTATTTATCGGCACCGCCGACCAAGACCGCTTTGACACACTGCTCGAACTGTTTGGCTGGGGCAATTGGCTCTACACTTCTTATGACGAAGAATATGATGAGGAATAAGCTGGCGACATCGCCGCTTGACCCATCTGAAATCCTGCTGTTTTGATTCAGATACAAGCCACAACAATCCGATTTTCTTACGCACTTGTTGCCTATCTTCTCGACATTCCTCTACACAAGCGAACAAATTGAAATCACCACTTTTAATACAATACATTGAAATTTTCATGGGAAATAACTAATGAACATCACCCAAATCCTCTCCCAAGAACTCTCCGCCACCGTCGCGCAAATCACCGCTGCCGTCGAGCTTTTGGACGACGGCGCGACCGTGCCGTTTATCGCCCGCTACCGCAAGGAAGCCACGGGCGGGCTGGACGATACGCAGTTGCGCCAGCTTGCCGAGCGGCTGCAATACCTGCGCGAGTTGGAAGAGCGCAAAGCCGTTGTTTTAAAAAGCATTGAAGAGCAAGGCAAGCTTTCAGACGACCTCAGGGCGCAAATCGAAGCCGCCGACAACAAAACCGCGCTGGAAGACCTGTATCTGCCCTACAAGCCCAAACGCCGTACCAAGGCGCAAATCGCGTGCGAACACGGTTTGCAGCCGCTGGCGGACGTGTTGCTTGCCGAGCAGCCGCAGGACGTGGAAGCCGCCGCGCAAGGCTACCTGAACGAAAACGTCCCCGACGCCAAAGCCGCGCTGGACGGCGCGCGCGCGATTCTGATGGAGCAGTTTGCCGAAGACGCGGAACTCATCGGCACGCTGCGCGACAAGCTGTGGAACGAAGCCGAAATCCACGCGCAAGTCGTTGAAGGCAAAGAAACCGAAGGCGAAAAATTCAGCGATTATTTCGACCACCGCGAACCTGTCCGCGCCATGCCCAGCCATCGCGCGCTGGCGGTTTTGCGCGGCCGCAACGAAGGCGTGTTGAACATCGCGCTCAAATACCAGCCCGACGACACGCCGATTACCCAGCAAAGCGAATACGAGCAAATCATCGCCCGCTGTTTCAAGGTTTCAGACGACTACAAATGGCTGCGCGACACCGTGCGCCTGACTTGGCGCGCGAAAATCTTTTTGTCGCTGGAACTTGAAGCCCTAAATCGTTTGAAAGAAGCCGCCGACACCGACGCGATTACCGTGTTCGCCCGTAATCTCAAAGACTTGCTGCTCGCCGCGCCCGCCGGACGACTGACCACGCTGGGCCTCGACCCCGGCTACCGCAACGGCGTGAAATGCGTCGTGGTGGACGACACGGGCAAGCTGCTGGATACCGTAATTGTCTATTTACATCAAGAAAACAATATGTTGGCAACGCTGTCGCGCCTGATTAAACAGCACGGCGTGAAGCTCATCGCCATCGGCAACGGCACTGCCAGCCGCGAAACCGACAAAATCGCGGGCGAACTGGTGCGCGGAATGCCCGAAAGCAGCCTGCACAAAATCGTCGTGTCCGAAGCCGGCGCGTCGATTTATTCCGCGTCCGAACTGGCGGCGCGCGAATTCCCCGACTTGGACGTTTCCCTGCGCGGCGCGGTGTCCATCGCCCGCAGGCTGCAAGACCCGCTTGCCGAGTTGGTCAAAATCGACCCCAAATCCATCGGCGTGGGGCAGTATCAGCACGACGTGAACCAAAGCCAGCTCGCCAAATCGCTGGACGCAGTGGTCGAAGACTGCGTGAACGCCGTCGGCGTGGACGTAAACACCGCCTCCGCCCCGCTCTTGGCGCGGATTTCCGGTTTGAATCAAACCCTTGCCCAAAACATCGTCGCCTACCGCGATGAAAACGGCGCATTCGACAGCCGCAAAAAATTGCTGAAAGTACCGCGTTTGGGCGAAAAAACCTTCGAGCAGGCGGCAGGCTTTTTGCGGATTAACGGCGGCAAAGAGCCGCTGGACGCGAGCGCCGTCCACCCCGAAGCCTATCCTGTCGTTGCCAAAATGCTGGCGCAACAAGGCATTACCGCCGCCGAACTCATCGGCAACCGCGAGCGCGTGAAGCAAATCAAAGCATCCGACTTCACCGACGAACGCTTCGGCCTGCCGACCATTTTGGACATCCTGTCCGAGCTGGAAAAACCCGGCCGCGACCCGCGCGGCGAGTTTCAGACGGCCTCATTCGCCGAAGGCATCCACGAAATCAGCGACTTGCAAGTCGGCATGATACTCGAAGGCGTGGTCTCCAACGTCGCCAACTTCGGCGCGTTCGTGGACATCGGCGTCCATCAGGACGGCTTGGTGCACATCTCCGCCCTGTCCAATAAGTTCGTCCAAGACCCGCGCGAAGTGGTGAAAGCCGGCGACGTGGTGAAAGTGAAAGTGCTGGAAGTCGATGCCGCCAGAAAACGGATTGCGCTGACCATGCGCTTGGATGACGAGGCGGGCGCGGAGAAGCACGGCAAAAGGCTACCTGAAACCGAAAAACGCGGCGCAAACAGCCGCTCCGGCAAGCCGCCGCGCGAAAAGCAGCCTGCAAATTCGGCGATGGCGGATGCGCTGGCGAAGTTGAAAAGATAAACAGGAGAGAGGCATGAGCAAAACCCCTTCCGCCATTCCCGCCCGCCTGATCGGCAACGGCGACAAACCCATCGACCAAGCAGAAAAGCAGCCTGCACCTTTGGCACTCTCCAACGAACTGGCCGACCGGCTCAGCATCCATTTGGAGAATTGCGGCTTTTTTATGGCGGACGGCATCGCCATGAAGCCGACCTTTGAAGGCGAATGCCTGATACTGGCCGATTTGTCCGATACCATTCTGAAAGACGGCAAAATCTACTGCCTGGAAATCGGCGCACATCGCTGGGTGCGGCGCGTGCAGGTATTGTTGGACAAAATCATCCTGATGGCGGACAACCCCGACTACGCCGATATGGAAATCTCGGGCGAAGACCTGAACCGCCTGAACGTGCTCGGCCGCGTGCGCGGCGTGTGGCGGACGTTTCCGTAAAGCAGCCTGCACACCATCCGTTTGAGTAAAATACCGAACATTCCGTATAACGAGCACATCATGCATTCCTTCATCGCTTATCTCAACTTAGCCATTTCGCTATTCGGGCTTTGGGCAACGGTGAGCCGCATAGGGGACGCGCTCCATTTCCTGAACAAATTTGCAGGATATGACAACAGTAGCGGGGTAACGATTGGCGCATACGAGACCTTTGCAAAATTCCCCAAAATCCCCTAAATTTCCACCCAAGACATTTAGGGGATTTCTCATGAGCACCTTCTTCCAGCAAACCGCACAAGCCATGATTGCCAAACACATCGACCGCTTCCCACTATTGAAGTTGGATCAAGTGATTGATTGGCAACCGATCGAACAGTACCTGAATCGTCAAAGAACCCGTTACCTTCGAGACCACCGCGGCCGTCCCGCCTATTCCCTGTTATCCATGTTCAAAGCCGTCCTGCTCGGACAATGGCACAGCCTCTCCGATCCCGAACTCGAACACAGCCTCATCACCCGCATCGATTTCAACCTATTTTGCCGTTTTGACGAGTTGAGCATCCCCGATTACAGCACCTTATGCCGCTACCGCAACTGGCTGGCGCAAGACGACACCCTGTCCGAATTGCTGGAACTGATTAACCGCCAACTGACCGAAAAAAACCTAAAAGTAGAGAAAGCATCCGCCGCCGTCATTGACGCCACCATTATTCAGACCGCCGGCAGCAAACAGCGTCAGGCCATAGAAGTCGATGAAGAAGGACAAGTCAGCGGCCAAACCACACCGAGTAAAGATAAAGATGCCCGTTGGACAAAGAAAAACGGCCTCTACAAACTCGGTTACAAACAACATACCCGCACCGATGAGGAAGGCTATATCGAGAAACTGCACATCACCCCCGCCAATACCCATGAGTGCAACCACCTGTTGCCTTTGCTGGAAGGAATAGCCAAAGACACAACCGTCTATGCCGATAAAGGCTACGACAGTGCGGAAAACCGGCAACATCTGGAAGAGCGTCGACTGCAGGATGGCATTATGCGCAAAGCCCACCGCAACCGCCCGCTGACGGAAGCGCAAACCAAACGCAACCGATATTTGTCGAAGACCCGTTATGTGGTCGAACAAAGCTTCGGTACGCTGCACCGTAAATTCCGCTACGCGCGGGCAGCCTATTTCGGACTGATTAAAGTGAGTGCGCAAAGCCATCTGAAGGCGATGTGTTTGAGCCTGTTGAAAGCGGCTAACAGGCTAAGTGTGCCTGTTGCCGCCTAAAAGGCGGCCCGGATGCCTGATTATCGGGTATCCGGGGAGGATTAAGGGGGTATTTGGGTAAAACAGGAGGTATTGGGGGAGGGAAACAGCCGAAAACCTGTGTTTGGGTTCTGGCTGTCGGGGGAAGGGCTTTTTTGCAAAGGTCTCCACATCACCTTGATGGCTCTGAACGTCATCATTGCCGGCAGCCTGACGTCCGTATTTTTCCTGTGCCGCACCCGGAAAAACCGAGCCGTTCATGCGGCAACGTTGGCGGCATATATCGCTACTGTGATATTGATAGATATCTCTTTATATTTAAACCTGTTTGTATTTACCGATATCCGATAACAGCCAAGCGGCAGACTGAATGTGCAGGCTGCTTTTTCAGGTAGCCTGCAAAGCCAACGGCCAGTATTTTTTATTTTTTGAAAGAAAGAGAAAACATGACCTATCTCGAACTCACGCTGTATGCGCTGCAACAGTTGGCACACCCCGCCAGCGCATCCGAAATTTGGGGATTTATCGAACAAAACCGGCTGTACGCCGAACTGGATAGCTACAACCCTGAACAAGGCCTGCCGTCCATCGGCAAAACGCCGTGGGACACCGTCGGCGCGGTGTTGTATGTAGAAGCGAAAAAGCCCGACGGCAAAATCACGGCGCAGGGCAGCCGCCCCAAGCTGTTCTCCCTGCGGCAGGCATTTTCAGGTAGCCTGAAAGCTTTGCCGCTGCCCGAAAACACCGATGTCCTGCCACCCACTATCCAAACGAAAAGAGCCCGATTCCACGAGCGCGACCTGCATCCGCTGCTGTGCAAGTTTCTGGCAGAACATCCCGTTTTTGCCGCACAGTCGCGCACCATATTCCACGAAAAAAGCGGCAAAAGCCAAAAAGGCGCGGATAAATGGCTCTATCCCGATATGGTGGGCGTACAATTCGAATATGCCGATTACGAACATGGCAGCCTGCAAGCCTGGATGCGGAAGTTTGACCGCCTGCCGATTAAGATTTTCTCGTTCGAGATAAAAAAATAGGGGCTGTACTAGATTAGCAGATATGTTACCCTCGAAATATGAAGATAACACACTGCAAATTAAGGAAGAAAGTACAGAAAGAACTGCTCCGCTTTTTTGTACTCGAAGTTACCGCCCGTTCTGCCGCCGATATTTTGGGTATCCATCCCAATTCGGCAGCCCTGTTCTACCGCAAAATCCGTATGGTCATCAGCCATCATTTGGCCTTGGCTGCCGATGAGGTTTTCGAGGGGCCCGTCGAGTTGGACGAAAGCTATTTCGGCGGACGGCGTAAAGGCAGACGTGGTCGCGGTGCGGCAGGCAAAGTGGTTGTCTTCGGCATTCTGAAACGCAACGGACGGGTCTATACTGTTGTGGTGGATAATGCCAAGTCCGATACTTTGATGCCTGTGATCAAACAAAAAATTATGCCGGATAGTATTGTTTACACGGATAGTCTGAGCAGCTACGACAAGTTGGACATAAGCGGTTTTAGCCATCACCGCATCAACCATTCCAAGGAATTTGCAGACCGCCAGAACCACATTAACGGCATTGAGAATTTTTGGAATCAGGCAAAACGCGTCTTACGCAAGTACAACGGAATCGATCGCAAATCTTTCCCGCTGTTCTTGAAAGAATGCGAATTTCGATTTAACTTCGGCACACCATCCCGGCAGCTTAAAATCTTGCGGGAGTGGTGTGGAATTTAGGGCTAATCTAGTACAGCCCCAAAAAATATTTGGATTTCGGCAATTATAAAGAATACTTTTTCCAAGCAGTCAGCAATTCCAGCTGGGCGAACGAAGGCTATTTGGTAGCATTGTCCGTGCCGCAGGACGGCGAGTTCCGCGAAGCCTTACAGAAACTCAGCCAAAGTTTCGGCATCGGCATCATTTTGCTGGACGCGGCCAACCTCAGCCAAAGCGAAATCCTGTCACCCGCACAGTATAAAAAGCAAATGGATTATGCGGTGATGTATGAATTGGCCGAAAAAAACCGCGATTTTTCCCAGTTCCTCACAACCATCACCGAATACGACCACAAGAACCCTCACCGTTATTTGAGCGAGTTTGACGAAGTGCTGGATGATGACGCTATGGCAAAATATCTGGTCACAAAAGGGATTTTATCGGATGGGAAAGATGGAACTATCTAGCGGTGCAGAATCACACATTCTGTGAAGGCGGATACATTGGCGAAGTTGAAGCGGTAAAGCGGGTATCAAAAAGAGCTGCAGAGCAATTTGTGGCTCTTTTTTCACAGCTGATTCAGGATGTGCAAATAAAAGGTTCCATTAGGAATTGAGGCCGTGCCTGCAATTTAATTGCAGCGATTTGGCCAAGCAGCCGCAGGCTACCTGAAACCCACAAACCAACCTTGGCGAAACCCCCGCTTCGTGCCACAATCCATGCCGTCCCCACCCTCAAAGCCGCCCCATCATGACTCCGATTCTCGCCTTCGATATCGAAACCGTTCCCGATGCCAACGGTATCCGCCTGCTACACGGCCTGCCGGCCGATACGCCCGATGCCGACGTGGTGGCTTGGGCGCAGCAGCAGCGCCGCGCCACGCACAACGGCAGCGATTTCATGCCCTATCATTTGCAGCAGGTGGTGGCCATTTCCTGCTGTATGCGCTGGGGTAGCGATAAAATCCATGTGGGCACCATCGGTGAAATCGGTGACAGCGAAGAAACCATTATCGCCAAATTTTTTGAGCTGATCGAAAATCATACGCCGCAGCTGGTGAGCTGGAACGGCGGCGGCTTCGACCTACCCGTGCTGCACTACCGCGCCCTGATTCACGGCCTCTCCGCCGCCCGCTATTGGGACACCGGCGAGGGCGATTTCGGCGACAGCCGCGACTTCAAGTGGAACAACTACATCAACCGCTACCACAACCGCCATTGCGACCTGATGGACCTGCTTGCCCTCTACCAGCCCCGCGCCAGCGTGCCTTTAGACGACATGGCCAAGCTGTGCGGCTTCCCCGGCAAGCTGGGCATGGACGGCAGCAAAGTGTGGCAGGCCTTCCACGAAGGCCGCCTGCGCGAAATCCGCAACTACTGCGAAACCGACGCCGCCAACACCTACCTCATGTTCCAACGCTTCCGCCTGATGAGCGGCGCAGCCGATGCCGATGAATACGAAATGGAAATCAGGCGGCTCAAAGGCTACCTGAAAACTCAAGAAGACAAAGTGCATTGGCAGGAATTCCTGGCCGCATGGCGTTGAAATACAAACCAAAAGGCTACCTGAAATTTCAGGTAGCCTTTAGTCAGATGATTTCGCATAAATCCAAATAGTCCGGCAATTCATGTCCGGCAAAACCACAAACCGCCCCCATACTTCTCGTCCAACACATGGATTTCCTCTTTGAACTTCTGCTCCGTCTCGTCTTCCTCCCCATAGAGGTGCTGTTTGAGTGGATACTGGAAAACACATTCAGCCGATACCCGAAGCTCGCCTTCGGGCTCATCTGCCTGTTTACGCCGCTGTGCCTTGCCCTAAGCCGGTGGCACTTCGGCACACTGGTTTGGTATATCTGGCTGCTAGCCCCGATAGCGGCTATGTTGCTGGCTCTGCCCATTATCTGCTTGTGGCATGCCATCAATTATGTGCGGTTGCGGCACACTCCGCCTATCGCTACCCCGAAAACTGGCAAACGGCGGAAACGCTGAACCCAACCGGTGCTGTGTCTGCTTAGAACAACAGCAGATGGCTTTCAAGAGGCTACCTGAAAACGTAGCTTCAGCAAAATGGGATGATGCCTGAGCCGGCGAAGGCTGAGTTCTGACCAAGCTAAAGTTTCAGGTAGCCTTGTTCGTATTCTCGGATCAATCCCTTCTGCCCGTATCATCTTTCAGGTAGCCTGCCCAAGCCCGCCGCCGTAATCTGCTAAAATCTGCCTGTTTCTATTTCCCTCGCAAGGATTTCCCCATGACCGACCGCAACGAACAACTCTTCACCCGCGCCAAAGCCGTGATTCCCGGCGGCGTGAATTCGCCTGTGCGCGCCTTCGGCAGCGTGGGCGGTGTACCGCGCTTTATCAAAAGGGCCGAGGGCGCTTTTGTGTGGGACGAAAACGGCAAACGCTATATCGATTATGTCGGCTCGTGGGGGCCCGCTATCGTGGGGCACGCGCATCCGGAAGTGTTGGAAGCAGTACGCGAAGCGGCTTTAGGCGGGCTGTCGTTCGGCGCACCCACTGAAGCCGAAATCGTAATTGCCGAAGAAATCTGCCGCTTGGTGCCCAGTGTAGAGCGGCTGCGGCTGGTAAGCTCCGGCACCGAGGCCACCATGTCGGCTATCCGTTTGGCACGCGGCTACACAGGGCGCGACCAAATCGTGAAATTCGAAGGCTGCTACCACGGCCATTCCGACAGCCTGCTCGTGAAAGCCGGCAGCGGGCTGCTCACCTTCGGCCACCCTTCCTCCGCCGGCGTGCCCGCCGATTTCACCAAACATACTTTAGTGTTGGAATACAATAATGTAGCCCAGCTGGAAGAAACCTTCGCCCAAGCCGGCAACCAAATCGCCTGTGTGATTTTGGAGCCGTTTGCCGGCAATATGAACCTGGTACGCCCAACGCGCGAATTCATCCGTGCCCTGCGCGAGCTGACAACCAAACACGGCGCGGTGTTGATTTACGACGAAGTGATGACCGGCTTCCGCGTGGCGCTTGGCGGCGCACAGTCGCTACACGGCATCACGCCCGATTTAACCACCATGGGCAAGGTCATCGGCGGCGGTATGCCGCTGGCGGCCTTTGGCGGTAAGCGTGAAATCATGGACTGCATCTCGCCATTGGGCGGCGTGTATCAGGCCGGCACGCTCTCGGGCAATCCCGTGGCCGTGGCGGCAGGCTTGAAAACACTGGAAATCATCCAGCACCCGGGCTTCTACGAAAACCTTACCGCACGCACCGAACAGCTGGTGCACGGGCTGAAACAAGCAGCAGCGCAAACCGGCATCGCCTTCACCGCCGACAGCGTGGGCGGCATGTTTGGCCTGTATTTTTCAGGTAGCCTGCCGCAGAACTATGCCGATATGGCCGCCTCCAATATCGAAGCCTTCAAAACCTTCTTCCACGGCATGCTCGACCGCGGCGTGGCCTTCGGCCCCTCAGCCTACGAAGCGGCATTTGTGTCGGCAGCACACACGGAAGAACTGGTGGCGGAAACCGTGGCAATCGCAGCAGATGTGTTGGAACACATGGCTTCTTGATCTGTACGCGGTTTAAAGGCTACCTGAAACGAAACGCTGCGTTGAAGCTTATGTTTTCAGGTAGCCTTTAAAACATCCTATGTTCAGCCGCTGCTATAATGCGGCATCTTTCCAACCTATATCGAAGCAAAACCATGGAAAATCCCGTTCCAATTAAAAAAGCCGTCTTTCCCGTGGCCGGGATGGGCACGCGCTTTCTGCCCGCCACCAAGGCCAGCCCCAAAGAAATGCTGCCGATTGTGGATAAGCCGCTGATTCAATACGCAGTGGAAGAGGCCGTGGCCGCCGGCTGCACCGAATTGGTGTTCGTTACCGGCCGCAACAAACGCAGCATCGAAGACCATTTCGACAAAGCCTACGAGCTGGAAACCGAGCTGGAGCAGCGCCACAAAACCGCGCTGCTCTCGCATGTGCGCGATATTTTGCCGCCCGACGTTACCTGCCTGTATATCCGCCAGGCCGAGGCCTTGGGCTTGGGGCATGCCGTGCTGTGTGCCCGCGCGGCGGTGGGCAACGAGCCTTTTGCCGTGATTCTGGCCGACGATTTAATCGACGCGCCGCAGGGCGCGATTGCGCAGATGGCCGAGGTGTACCGCCAAACCGGCAACAGCGTGCTGGGCGTGGAAACCGTAGCGCCTTCGCAAACCGGCTCCTACGGCATCGTGGAAGTATCGCCGTGGCAGCAATATCAGCGCATTCAAAGCATTGTGGAAAAACCGAAGCCGGAAGAAGCGCCGTCCAACCTGGCTGTGGTGGGGCGCTACATCCTCACGCCGCGCATTTTCTCCCTGCTGCAAACTGTAGGGCGTGGCGCGGGCGGCGAAATCCAGCTCACCGACGGCATCGCCAAGCTGTTGGAACACGAACCGGTGCTGGCACACGCTTTTGCGGGCAAACGCTACGACTGCGGCAGCAAACTGGGCTACCTGGAAGCCACGCTGGCCTACGGGCTGAAACACCCGGAAACGGCGGAAGCGTTCCGCACGTTATTGCAGGAATACAGTCAGGCAAAAGTGTAGCAATCCGCTCATTCTGTATCTCAGGCTACCTGAAGCGCTGCTTTCAGGTAGCCTGTTTTTGCATGCAGCACAAATTGGTTTGGTATAATTGCGCCGTTTGTTCGGCTGCAGCATGAATTGCTGCGGCTGCCGTATTCAACATTTTGTTTGTAAAGATTTTCATCATGGCCGGTTCTTCTGCCTCGCTGCGTTTGAAAAGCGTCAACTTCCTCGGTATGGCCTTGTTGTTCGGCGTGTCCTGCTATTTCATCTATTGGGGGCTGGGCTATATACAACACCACCATTCCGCGCTGTTTATTCTCGCGGCGCTGTTCGGCATCTTTATGGCGTTCAACATCGGCGGCAACGATGTGGCCAACTCCTTCGGCACTTCAGTTGGCGCCGGTACGCTGAGCATCCCGCAAGCGCTGGCTGTGGCAGCAGTGTTTGAAGTGAGCGGCGCAATGCTGGCCGGCGGCGGCGTAACCGACACCATCCGCAACGGCATTGTGGATTTGGGCAGCATGTCGCTGGAGCCGGTGCAGTTTGTCTACATCATGATGGCCGCGTTGGCCGCCGCCTCGCTGTGGCTGCTGTTTGCTTCGCAAAAAGGCCTGCCGGTATCCACCACGCATTCCATCATCGGCGGCATCGTGGGCGCAGCAATGGTTTTGGGCTTTTACAACAGCGGGTTGGCTGGCTTGAACATGGTTCGCTGGGAAAAAATCGGCGAAATCGCCATTTCCTGGGTGCTCTCGCCGCTCTTGGGCGGGGTCACTTCCTATTTGGTGTTTAAAAACATCAAAACCTATATTCTGGGCTACAACGTGGCCTCCAGCCGCCATGTGCAACGCCTGCGCAAGCAGAAATTGGCCTACAAAAAAGAACACAAAACCCGCTTCGAGCAGATGAGCGAATTGCAGCAGATGGCCTACACCGCCACCATCGTGCACGATGCCCAGCTTTACAACGAAGGTAACTACCAGCCCGAAGAGCTGGCGTCCGACTACTATCGCGGCCTGCACGAAATCGACTGCCGCAAAGACGAAATCAATGCCTTCCGTGCCCTGCGCCTATGGGTGCCGCTGGCTGGCGCAGTGGGCGGCATGGTGATGGCCGCGATGCTGCTGTTTAAAGGCCTGAAACACCTCAACTTAGGCCTGAGCACACTGGATAACCTGTTAATCGTCGGCATGGTGGGCGCGGTATTGTGGATGGGCACATTTGCCTACGCCCGCACCCTGAAAACCGGCGCCAACCTCGACCGTGCCACCTTCATCATGTTCAGCTGGCTGCAAGTATTCACCGCCTGCTGTTTCGCCTTCAGCCACGGCTCAAACGACATCGCTAACGCCATCGGCCCGTTTGCCGCCATCATGGACGTGCTACGCAGCGGCACCATCGGCAGCAGCGGCGACATTCCGCCGATTACCATGCTCACCTTCGGCGTGTCGCTGGTGGTGGGGCTGTGGTTTATCGGTCGGGAAGTGATTGCCACCGTGGGTGAAAACCTAGCCAAAATGCACCCCTCTTCCGGCTTCGTGGCCGAGCTATCCGCCGCCACCGTTGTGATGCTGGCCTCCGCGCTGGGGCTGCCTGTATCCAGCACCCACATCCTCGTGGGCGCCGTGCTCGGCATCGGGTTGGTAAACCGCAACGCCAACTGGCGACTGATGAAGCCAATCGCCCTAGCTTGGGTGATTACCGTGCCGGCCGCCGGCCTGCTGGCTTCGATTTGCTTTATTGTGCTGAACGCGGTGTTTTAGCGAAAAGGCTACCTGAAAAGATCCTAGCATGTTTCAGGTAGTCTGCTGCTCGTACGACCCAACTGTGAAAAGGCTACCTGAAAACCATTGCTCAGGTAGCCTTTCTCTTATGCAGCCAAACTACGGCGCAAGCCGCTCTTTAATCCACTTATCGCCCTCCAGGCGGTATTGGATGCGGTCGTGCAGGCGGCTGGGGCGGCCTTGCCAGAATTCCACCCGGTCGGGAATCAGCAGATAACCGCCCCAGTGTGGCGGGCGCGGTACGTGCAGGGGGTGTTTCACCGCTTCGGCCGCTGCACGTGCCACGATGATGCTTTTGCCGGCAATCACGCTGCTCTGCTCGCTAGCCCACGCGCCCAAACGGCTGGTGTAGGGGCGGCTGGCGAAATATTCGTCTGAAGATTTGGCGTCCAGTTTTTCCACCCGCCCTTCGGCGCGCACCTGCCGCTCCAGCTCCGGCCAGAAAAAGGTGAGCGCGGCAAATGGATGTGCCGCCAGCGCGCGGCCTTTGCGGCTTTGATAGTTGGAGAAAAACACAAAGCCCCGGTCGTTTACCTCTTTCAACAGCAGGATACGGCTATTGGGCCGGCCGGCTTCGTCCACCGTGGCCACGCTCATGGCGGTGGGCTCTTTGGCGGCGGAATGAATAGCTTCGTTCAGCCACTTTTCAAACTGCGGCAGCGGCGTATTGGTGCAATCGGCCTTGGAAAGCTCCTGTTTGCTGTAGTCTTCGCGGATATTGTGCAAATCCATCGGTTTCTCCTTTCTCAAATTGCTAACTGATAAATACTATCATCTTGAAGTTATTAAAAGATTTTATTCACCATCCGGTGCGGTTTGGCTATAATAGCGCAGTTTCGGTTTTTGGGATAATCCGCCATGCAGCTTACCGCCATCGGCTTGAACCACCAAACCGCTCCGTTAAGCATACGTGAGCGGTTGGCTTTTGCTGCCGCCGCGCTGCCTGAAGCATTGCGTGAGCTTGTGGGCAGCCGCACGGCTGAAGAAGCCGTGATTTTGTCCACCTGCAACCGCACCGAACTCTATTGCGTGGGCGAACCGGACGATATTGTGCGCTGGCTGGCCAACTACCGCAAGATTCCCAACAGCACGCTGGAACCCTACCTCTACCGCTACCAAACCGAAGCAGCCGTGCGCCATGCCTTCCGCGTATCTTGCGGGCTCGACAGCATGGTACTGGGCGAGCCGCAGATTCTCGGTCAAATCAAAAACGCCGTGCGTGTGGCGCAGGAGCAGCAAACGGTAGCTTCCACCCTGCATGCCCTGTTTCAAAAAACCTTCGCCATTGCCAAAGAAGTGCGCACCAGCACGGCAGTGGGCGAAAATTCGGTGAGCATGGCCGCCGCCGCAGTGAAAATGGCCGCCCGCATTTTTCCTGATATCGGTGAATTGAATATTTTATTCGTGGGCGCGGGAGAGATGATTGAATTGGTGGCCACCCATTTCGCCGCCAAATCGCCGCGCGGCATCACCGTGGCTAACCGCACCGCCGAGCGCGCGCAGGAATTGTGCAATAAATTGGCTGCTCCCGCCGCCGCCTGCCCGTTGAGCGAACTGCCGCAGCGGTTGCATCAATACGACGTGATTGTGTCCTCCACCGCCAGCCAGCTGCCGATTATCGGCAAAGGCATGGTGGAACGCGCCCTGCGCGAACGCCGCCACCGCCCCGTTTTCCTGCTCGATTTAGCCGTGCCGCGCGATATCGAAGCCGAAGTGGCCGATTTGGGCGATGCCTATCTTTATACGGTAGACGACATGATGCAGGTAGTGAGCAGCGGCCAGGCCGCCCGGCAGCGTGCTGCCGCCGAAGCCGAGCAGATGGTGGATAGCAAAGTGGCTGAATTCATGAGCTGGCAGCGCCGCCGCCAAAGCGTGCCGCTGATCCGCTCCCTACGTGATGAAGGCGAACGCGCCCGCCAACAAGTGCTCGACAACGCCACCCGCCTGCTGGCCAAAGGCGTGCCCGCTGAAGAAGTGCTCGAGCGGCTTTCGGTACAGCTCACCAACAAACTCCTGCACGCCCCCACCAGCGCGCTTTCCAAAGTAGACAATCAAACCGCCCACCTCACCGAGGCCTTGGTGCAGGTGTACAGCTTGGATAAGCTGCGTTCTTAAAGGCTTGGTTGCCAGTTAGAAGAGGCTACCTGAAAAACTTCAGGTAGCCTCTTTACATATGCAAAACCATCGCATTTTCAGGCAAGCTCCCACACGCATTGCCCGCAAATCCACTATACTACGACTCTCTTCCCACTCCCCCGCATTACCCCGGAAACTATGAAAAAATTCCTCCTCAGCCTCCTCATCTCCCTTGCCGCCCTCCCTGCGCTCGCCTTCAGCACTGCCGAGCTCACCGCTCAGCTGCAAGCCCCACAGAGCGTACAAGGCGGGTTTACCCAGCAGCGTTTTTTACGCTCGATGGACAAACCCGTACAAACCCGCGGCCGCTTCGCCCTGCGCCCCGGCCGCGGTCTGTTTTGGCATCTGCAAAAACCGTTTGAAATGAAACTGCGCGTGCGCCGCGACGGCATCAGCCGCCAAGACGCGCAAGGCCAGTGGCGCGCCAACGGCAGCCAAACCGCGCAGGCCGCACAAGTGAAACTCTTCATGGCCGTGCTCGGCGGCGACACCGCCGAATTACAGCGCCACTTCAACCTCGCCCTTTCCGGCAACGCCCAACAATGGCAGCTCACCCTCACCCCGAAAACCGCCGTGATGCGCCAGGTGTTTAACAAAATCGTTATCAACGGCGGCCAGCTGGTGCAGAAAGTGGAGCTGGACGAAAAACAGGGCGACCGCACCGTGATGCAGTTTAACCAGCTGCAAACCAACCAGCCGCTCAGCCCCGCCGCCCAGCAGGCCTTGGGCGAATAAACCAACCCGACATTGCTTTTAACGACACGAAAGCGGTGTTTTCAGGTAGCCTGCTCATACCATCTGAAACCAACCGAAGGAGTCATCATGAAAACCATCAAGCAATATACTGTTGATGCCTTTACCAACCAAGTGTTCAGCGGTAACCCTGCTGCCGTTTGCCTGCTGAACCAGTTTCCGCCCGACGAATTGATGTGCCGCATCGCCGCCGAAAACAATCTTTCCGAAACCGCATTTGTCGTGCCGCAAGGCGAAGATTTTGCCCTGCGCTGGTTTACGCCAAAACGCGAAATCGATTTATGCGGACACGCCACGCTTGCTACCGCCTTCGTTATCGATCGTTTTGTGCCATCTGAGCGCAGCGAATGGCATTTCCACACCCGCAGCGGTGTGCTAACCGTGTGTAAAGAAAACGGGCAATTTGCCATGAATTTTCCGGCCTTCCCGTTAAAGCCGGTTGCAATCCCAACCAATATCGCCGATGTGTTGGGCTGCACCCCAAAAGCGGCGTATATGGGGCGGGATTTATTGTGCGTATTTGAAGACGAAGCTCAAATTCGCGCCATAAAACCCGACTTTGCCGCCATGCTCGAACTGGATGGCGAGTTGCTGCATGTTACCGCTCCCGGCAAAGATTACGACTGCGTTTCCCGTTCGTTTGCCCCCAAATATGGCGTGGCAGAAGATCCGGTATGCGGCACCGGGCACTGCCATATCTTCCCCTACTGGGCAGAACAACTAAGTAAAAATGAGCTTATCGGCTATCAAGCCTCGGCACGCGGCGGGGTGCTGCACGGGCAGCTCAACAGCGGGCGCGTCATCCTAAGCGGCCAGGCTGTGCTGTTTGCCCAATCAGAAATTTTCGTCTGAACAAACCGCCGCCGTGACCATAAGGATCTGCACCCAACAACCCCCCGCACGAATATGCCGAAAGATCGAACCCAATAGCCCAACCTGCTATTTTAATGTTTTCAGGTAGCCTTAAAGGCTACCTGAAAACCACCCATCCCTTATCCAGTATCCAACCCGAAACCATGCCCATACTCCCGCTTTTAAACCGTTCCCCCGATTCCCTGTTGGCCGAAGGCTGGACAGCCTCGCAGTTTTCCGCCGCCACGCTCTCGCTGGCCGCGCGTTTGCGTGCGCACAATGTGCGGGCCGCCGCGCTGTGGTTTGACGATGCGGCGCGCTTTGCTTCCGCGCTGCTGGCCGCGTGGCTGGCCGGGGCGGAGGTGTATCTGCCGCCGAATCTGGCGGAGGAAAACCGCCGTTGGGCGGAAGCGGGCGGGGCGGTGTGGTTGAGCGACGTGCCGGAAGTTTCAGACGGCCTCTGGCTGTACGACGGGGCGGCGGAGCAGGCGGCCGCGCCGGCGGAAGCGTTGGAATGGCCGTCTGAAAACGTGCTGTATCTGAAAACTTCCGGCTCTTCGGGCGAGGCGAAGGTGGAGGCCAAAACGCGCGCGCAAATGTTGGCCGAAGCAGCGGCACTGGCCGAAAGGCTACCTGAAAGCTGGCGCGGCCTGGCGGTGGCGGGCAGCGTGAGCCCGCAGCATTTATACGGGCTGACCTTCCGCGTGTTCGTGTCGCTGGCGGCGGGCTGGACAATCGGGCGGCGGCAGTGCGTGTATCCCGAATTGCTGCTGGCCGATTCGCGCCGCGAATGCGTGTGGATTGCCAGCCCCGCGCTGTTGAACCGCTTGGGCGAGGGGCGCGATTGGGCGCGGCTGCGGCAGAATGTGCGCGGCATCATCAGCGCGGGCGGGATGCTGCCGGAGGCCACCACCGCGCTGCTGCAAGAGAAGCTGGGCTTTGCCCCGCACGATGTGTACGGCAGCACGGAAACCGGCGTCATCGCGCTGCGGCAGGGCGGTGCGTGGGAACTGCTGCCCGCAGTGGAGGCTTCGGTAAACGAAGAAAATATTTTTCAGGTAGCCTCGCCGTGGAGCGGCGGGGTGCGGCAAACCGCCGATGCGGTGCGGCTGGACGGCCGCCGATTGGAGCTGCTCGGCCGCCAAGACCGCATCATCAAACTGGAAGACAAGCGCGTGTCGCTCTCGCAGCTGGAGCACGATTTGCTCGCCCACGCCTGGGTGGCCGACGCGCATTGCGCCCGCCATCCGCAGCACGGCCGGATTGCCGCCTGGGCGGCACTTTCCGCCGAAGGCATTGCCGCGCTGCGCGAGCAGGGGCGCGCCGCCGTGGTGCAAACCCTGAAACAGCATCTGGCCAAAACGCAAGACACCGCCGCGCTGCCGCGCTACTGGCGTTTCGCCACCGCCCTGCCGCGCAACCCGCAGGCGAAAATCCGCGAACAGGATTTTCAGACGGCCTTTACCGTGCCGCAAACCGCGCCGCAATGGGCTGTGCTGCACGAAAACGCAGAAGCGCGCGAATATGCGTTTGAAGGCACGGTGCCACTGGATTTGGCTTATTTCGGCGGCCATTTCGCCGATTTCCCGCTGGTGCCCGGCGTGATTGAAGTGCAGTGGGCGATGGACTTGGCGGCACGCTTCGACTGGGGCGGCAAACCGGTGCAACACATCGAAAACCTGAAATACCAGCACTTTGTGCGCCCGCACGACACCGTGCAGCTCACGCTGCGGCACGACGCGGCGAAAAACAAAATCCATTTCGCCATCAGGCAGGGCGACACGCCTTGCGCTTCGGGCAGGGTGGCGCTGCATGACTAGGCTCGCGTGGCTGTATGCCCTGCTGCTGGCCTTCGCCGCCGCGTGGCTGGGCTGGGGGATAGCGCAGGGAGGCCGTCTGCAAACCGACCTCACCGCGCTGTTGCCCGCCGATGCGCAGGTGGACGCGGTGTGGCGCGCGGCAGACGAAGCGGGCGAAAAACAGCTCAACGGCCAAATCCTGCTCTTGGTGGGCAGCGAAGATGCCGATCGCGCCTTCGTCGCCGCCGAACAAGTGGCCGGCCGCTGGCAGCAAAGCGGCCTGTTCGCCGCGGTGGACAGCCGCCTGAACCCCGATTTGGCGCAACTACGGCAGGAAATCCGCCGCCTCGGCGTGAACGCCCTGCCGCGCGAACAGCAACAACTGCTCTTGCACGACCCCGCCGCCTATTTCCAACAACGCGCCGAAGACGCGGCCAACCCGTTTGCCGCGCAAATCGTGCCGCTGGAAGACGACTGGCTCGGCTTCGCCCGCTTCGTGCAGCAAAAACAGCCTTCTAGCCGCCTGCAATGGCACAGCGGCAACGGCATGATGTATAGCGAACAAGACGGCATCACTTGGGTGTGGCTGCGCGCCAGGCTACCTGAAAAAGCCGCCGCCGATCAGGCCGAACGCCTGCTGCCGCTTCTGGCCGATTCCCGCGCCCAAGCCGAGCGCGGCGGCTACCGCCTGCTGGCCGCCGGCGGCGCATTGTTTGCCGCCGAAGCCAAAACCCAATCCGAACGCGAAAGCGGCCTGATGTCCACCATCGGCCTGACGCTCACCTTCGCCCTGCTGCTGGCCGTGTTCCGCAGCCCGCGCGTGTTTGCGCTGGTGTTGCCGCTGGGCGCGGGCATGCTGCTCGGCGCAGCGGCCGTGGTGGGCGCGTTCGGGCAGATTCATATCCTCACCGTCGTGATCGGCACCAGCCTGGTGGGGATGCTGGTGGACTTCCCGCTGCACTGGCTCACGCCCTCGGTGTTTTCTCCCGACTGGGCGGCCAAAGAAGCCATGCGCCGCGTCCTGCCCGCCTTCCTCGCCGGGCTGGGCATCACCGCCACCGGCTACCTGCTGCTCGCCTTCACCCCGCTGCCCGTGCTGCGCCAAACCGCCGTGTTTTCCGTGGCCGCGCTCGGCGGCGCGTTTGCCGCCACCGTGCTCCTGCTGCCGCTGCTGTTCCGCGGCTACCGCCCCCGCGCCGCCCGGTTTGCCGCCGCCATGCACCAGCTCGCCGCCGCCCGATTGCACTGGCTGCTCCTGCCCGTCCTGCCGCTGGCCGCCGCAGGCTACCTGAAAACCGATTGGCGCGACGACATCCGCGACTGGGCGGCTCTGTCGCCCCGGCTCATCGCCGAAATGCGCCAAGTGGCCGACATCAGCGGCAACGACACCGGCGGCCGCAGCATCCTCGTGCAGGCCGGCAACGCAGACGAACTCTTGCGCCGCAGCGCGCAAGTGGAAACCGCCCTGCAACCCTTGGTCGGCAAAGGCGGCCTCGGCGGCGTGCAGTCGCTCAACCAATGGCTGCTGCCCGCCGAAGAGCAGCAAGCCCTGCTCGCCCAACTGCGCCATCTGGCCGCGCAGCCCGCCCCGTCGGCCGACCCCATGCTGCAACTCGGCCTGAAGCCCGACACCATCCAAACCGCCCTGCAACAGGCCGCCGCCCAGCCCGTCGTCCCGCTTGATCAAGCCTTAAGCGGGCAAACCGCCGAAGCCTGGCGCACCCTCTATCTGGGCAACATCCAAGGCCAAGAAGCCGCCCTCGTGCGCGTGCAAGGCCTGAACGATGCCGCCGCCGTGCAAACCGCACTCTCCGCCTTGCCCTGCAACCAAGGAGGCACCTGCGCCCGGCTGGTGGACAAACGCGCCCATCTGAACGAACTCTTCCGCCACACCCGCAACCACGCCGCCTGGCTCAAACTCGCCTCCTTCGCCCTGGCCTGGCTCGTGCTGTGGCGCATCTTTGGCGCACGGCGCGGCAGCCTCATCCTCGCCGTGCCGCTGATTTCCGCCGCCGCCACCGTCGGCCTGCTCGGCTGGCTTGGCCTGCCCATCAGCCTGTTCGCCATGTTCGGCCTGCTCTTGGTGGCCGCCGTGGGCGCGGACTACGCCGTCTACGCCCTCACCGCCCGCGAAACCCCCGCCGCCAAACTCGGCGGCATCCTCCTCGCCGCCCTCACCACCGCCATCTCCTTCCTGCTGCTCGCCATCAGCACCACCCCCGCCGTCGCCGCCTTCGGCATCACCGTATCGCTCGGCGTGGGGCTGAACGTATTGCTCTCGGCCTGGCTGTTGAAGAAGGAAGGTGCGGAGCGGGAGGCCGTCTGAAAAAGGCTACCTGAAAGCGTGAGCTTCAACACTGTTAAAATGCGCAAAGTGAATTTCTGTGAAGCTAAAGCGTGAACTTCAACGGAATGGATCGATATTTTGGCCAAGCCAAGTCGGAGTTTCTTCAAAGCTATAAAGATGGCTTTAATCAACTGAAAAGTGTGCTGCCGATATTTGATTGCAATTGTTGGCACAGCATTCAAAACTCATCGTTAAGATTTAAGGATAAGTAGATGCAAGAACAGGAGAATAATAAAAATCAAGAAGCAGAAGACAACAACGCCATGGCCAAGCTGCAAGATGTGTTCAGCCTTGACTATGACCAAGCGCATCCCGACAAAATCGATGCCGACATCCGGGCCAATGCACAGGCGTCGGGAACCAACATGTGGGTATTGATGTTTGCCATTGCGGTGGCAAGTATCGGCTTGAATGTGAACAGCACGGCGGTAGTGATTGGAGCCATGTTGATTTCCCCGTTGATGGGGCCGATTGTCGGTGTGGGTTACGGTTTGGCGGTAGGCGATACTGCACTGATCCGCCAAGCGGTGCGCAATCTTACCGTATGCGTCGCCATCAGTTTGGTTACTGCCACACTGTATTTCCTGCTCACTCCGCTGAAAGAAGCGCAAAGCGAGCTTTTGGCGCGTACTCAGCCGACCATCTGGGATGTGTTGATTGCCTTTTTCGGCGGTGGCGCAGGCATTGTGGCCCTGACCCGAAAAGAAGGAGGCAACGCCATACCGGGCGTGGCGATTGCCACCGCACTGATGCCGCCCCTGTGTACTGCGGGTTACGGATTGGCACACGGTAACTGGCACTATTTTTTCGGTGCTTTTTATCTGTTTTCCATCAACTGTGTATTCATCGCTTTTGCCACCTTGCTGGTTTCCAAACTGCTCAAGCTGCCGCGCAGGGAGCTGGTAACCGAATCCAAACGCAGGCTGCACAGTATTATTATTACTGCCATCGTGCTGGCGGTGATGATTCCGAGCGGCTATATGGCCTCAGAGTTGGTACGTCAGGAACTGTTCAACACCAAAGCCAACGCCGCCATCGCCACCGTGCAGCAACATGAAGGGTTCTTGGTGCTACGTAAGATATTGAACCACAAACAGCATGCGGTCGAGCTGATTGTTAACGGAACGGGAAATGCCGATAAAATTACCGCCCTGCTGGTTAAAAGTCTGGAAGCGGCAGGCGTAAAAGAGCCGCAAGTGAAAATAGCCTATGCGGGGGGAGACGGTGAAGAAACAGAAGAAGGGTTGACAGATAAAGCCGCCAGTAGCGTAGATACAGCAGTACTGAGGGAAATAAAGGCCCAATATCCCGAAGCGGAAAAAATCGTTGTCGGACGCAGCGTGGTTTGGGAGAAAACGCAAACGGCACCCGCTACACAGGAGCAGCCTGAAAGCAGTCAAAACAAACCGGCGGACATCAATAACAATATCGTCGTGGTTTTGCTCGAATTCACCCAACCTCTGCCCGCCAAAGACCGCGAACGGTTACAGGCGTGGTTGAACCAGCGTTATGAAGGTACAGCGGTACGCTTGTTGGTCAATACCAAAGTTTTGGACAAATAGCCATTCTCCAAAATATTTGGGGCTGACGTAGATTAGCCCTAAATTCCACACCACTCCCGCAGGATTTTAAGCTGTTGGGACGGTGTGCCGAAGTTAAACCGAAATTCGCATTCTTTCAAGAACAGCGGGAAGGATTTGCGATCGATTCCGTTATATTTACGTAAGACGCGTTTTGCCTGATTCCAAAAATTCTCAATGCCGTTAATGTGGTTCTGGCGGTCTGCAAATTCCTTGGAATGGTTGATGCGGTGATGGATGAAACCGCTCACGTCCAACTTGTCGTAGCTGCTCAGACTATCGGTATAAACAATGCTGTCCGGCATGATTTTCTTTTTGATGACAGGGAGTAACGTTTCAGACTTGGCATTATCCACGACAACAGTATAGACCCGTCCGTTGCGTTTCAAAATGCCAAAGACAACCACTTTTCCTGCAGCACCGCGACCACGTCTGCCTTTACGCCGTCCGCCGAAATAGCTTTCGTCTAACTCGACGGAGCCATTGAAAACCTCATCGGTAGCCAAGGCCAAATGATGGCTGATGACCATACGGATTTTGCGGTAGAACAGAATGGCGGAGTTGGGCTGAATGTCTAAAATATCGGCAGCGGAACGGGCGGTAACTTGGAGTACAAAAAATTCAAGTAGTTTCTTTTGAACTCTCTTGCTTAATTTACAATTGGTTATCTGCATTTTTGTAGACTAGCATGACTGCTAATCTACGTCAGCCCCAAATATTTTGCCCAGCCTCCCTTAGTGTGAATTATGAATGACGAAACCTGCCCGCTACTACAAAAAGGCCGTCTGAAACTTAAACCCATACGGTTTTATATATTGATGCCGCGCAAACCTTATCCCACGATTTTCAGGTAGCCTTCCAGGCCGTCTGAAAGGCTACCTGAAACCCACACCCCCATCCCTAAGGAGACCAAAACATGTCCCAATCCTGCGATATCGCCATCATCGGCGCCGGCCCCTCCGGCGCAGTCGCCGCCGCCCTGCTGCTCAAACACGGCTTTTCCGTGTGCGTGCTCGAAAAACAGCATTTCCCCCGCTTCGTCATCGGCGAAAGCCTGTTGCCGCACTGCATGGAATTCATCGAAGAAGCCGGCTTCCTGCCCGCCGTAGAAGCCGAGCCCAGCTTCCAATTTAAAAACGGCGCCGCCTTCACCTGGGGCAGCCGCTACACCTATTTCGACTTCACCGACAAATTCACCCCCGGCCCCGGCACCACCTACCAAGTGCGCCGCGGAATCTTCGATAAAATCCTGATCGGAGAAGCCGCCAAACAAGGCGCGGACGTGCGCTTCGGCCACGCCGTTACCGCCTTCGACAACAGCGGCGACACCGCCCGCCTCAGCGTGGAAACCGACAACGGCGAAGCCTACGAACTCACCGCCCGCTTCGTGCTCGACGCCAGCGGCTACGGACGCGTCCTCCCCCGCCTGCTCGACCTCGACACCCCGTCCGACCTGCCCATGCGCGAAGCCCACTTCACCCACATCGACGACAACATCGCCGACCCCGGTTTCGACCGCAGCAAAATCCTCATCTCCACCCACCCGGTGCACCGCGACGTATGGCTCTGGCTCATCCCCTTCGGCGACAACCGCTGCTCCATCGGCGTGGTCGGCCTGCCCGAACGCTTTGCCGGCCTGGGCGATTCCGAAGCCATCCTGCGCCGCTATGCCGCCGAAATCCCCATGCTCGCGCGCATTTTGGGCAAGGCCCAATGGGAAAACGACTTCCCCTTCCGCCACATCAAAGGCTACTCCGCCAACGTCAAAACCCTGCACGGCCGCCACTTCGCCCTCTTGGGCAACGCCGCCGAATTCCTCGACCCCGTCTTCTCCTCCGGCGTCACCATCGCCATGCACTCGGCCAAACTCGCCGCCGACCTGCTCGCCCGCCAGCTCAAAGGCCAAGAAGCCGATTGGCAGCGCGAATTTGCCGAACCGCTGATGACGGGCGTAAACGCCTTCCGCACCTATGTGAATGGCTGGTATGACGGCAGCTTCCAAGACGCCATCTACGCCCCCAACCGCAACCCCGAAATCAGCCGCATGATCAGCTCCATCCTCGCCGGCTACGCTTGGGACAGCAACAACCCCTACGTGGAAAAATCCGAACGCCGCCTCAAAGCCCTGGCCGAAACCGTGGGCGTGCAGCAGTGCGAATAAGTGGCTGAATTTTCAGGTAGCCTTCATCCCGCACAAAGGCTACCTGAAAACCTGCCCCAACGCCGTTAAACCCAACCCTCCCCATGTATATCGGACGCTTCGCCCCCAGCCCCACCGGCCTTTTGCACATCGGCTCGCTGCTGACCGCCCTGGCTTCCTATGCCGATGCCCGTGCGCAGGGCGGGCGCTGGCTGGTGCGGATGGAAGATCTCGACCCGCCGCGCGAAATGCCCGGTGCTGCCGCCCATATCCTGCGCACCCTCGAAGCATTCGGCTTTGAATGGGACGGCGAAGTGGCCTACCAAAGCCGCCGTCACCATCTCTACCGCGCCGCCCTGCAAAGCCTGCAGCAAAGCGGCCTCGCCTACCCCTGCTATTGCAGCCGCAAACAATGGCATGCCCAAGCGCGGCAGGGCGTGGACGGCTTCGTTTACAACGGCGCCTGTGCACGGCTCGCCGCCCCGCCGCCCGAAGCTGCCGGCAGAGTGCCCGCCTGGCGGCTGCGCGTGCCCGATGAAACCGTCACCTTCACCGACGGCATCGTCGGCCGTTATGTACAAAACCTCGCCCGCGACATCGGCGATTTCGTCCTCCTGCGCGCCGACGGCCTGTGGGCCTACCAGCTCGCCGTGGTGGCCGACGACGCCGAACAGGGCATTACCCACATCGTGCGCGGGCAAGACTTACTCGTATCCACCCCACGCCAAATCTGGTTGCAACGCTGCCTCGGCTTCCCCACCCCGCACTACGCCCACCTGCCCCTGCTCACCAATGCCGAAGGGCAGAAATGGTCGAAACAAACCCTCGCCCCCGCGCTGGATTTGCAACGTAAAGAAGCCCTGCTACGCCAAGTGATGGGCTACCTGAAACTGCCGCCCGCGCCCGTAGTGGATAAACCGCAAGAGCTGCTTGGCTGGGCAGTGCGACACTGGCAGCTGCAAGCCGTGCCCACCCAGCCAATAGTGGCTGAGTCAGCAACAGATAAGGCTACCTGAAACTTTCAGGTAGCCCCTCTGCGCTATAATATTGCTTCTCCCCCCACGCGAGCCGAATCGTGAGCTTTTTCGAGCGTTTTATCCATGCCTTGCTGTTTGAAACCGGCGCGGTGCTGATTTCTGCCGTGGCCGTGCTGCTGTTTGGGCTTTCCCATGCCGGCACGGCGTTTGGCATGAGCGTGGCGGTGTCGGTAACGGCGATGGTGTGGAATTTCCTGTTCAACTGGGGGTTCGACAAAATCTTCACCGGCCGGCGCGAGCGGCGCAGCTGGGGCGTGCGGATGCTGCAAACCGGCGCATTTGAAGGCGGGCTGCTGTTTTTCACCACGCCGCTGATTGCCTGGTTCCTGCAAATTACGCTGTGGCAGGCACTGCTCACCGACATCAGCCTCACCCTCTTGATTGTGCTCTACTCCCTGGTCTACAACTGGGCGTTCGACCACATCCGTGCCTATTGGCTGGCCAGTCGGCACAAGGTTTCCTAGCCGCCAGATTTTATTCTTTGTATAGATGGAGTAAAATCCGCCCAACATTCCAACAGGCTACCTGAAACAGCCGAACCCTTTTCAGGTAGCCCTAATCTTTATCCAAAATTCAAACACACAATTATGGACAACAAACAACAACTGCAAGAAGGCCTTGCCGCCCTCGGCCTCAACCTTTCCACCGCCCAGCAGCTTTTGCTGCTCGAACACGCTTCGCTGCTGCAAAAGTGGAACCGCACTTACAACCTCACCGCCCTGCGCCGAAACGACCAAATCATCAGCCGCCACATTCTCGACAGCCTCACCCTGCTGCCCTATGTGAAAGAGGCAAAAACCCTGATGGACGTTGGCTCCGGCGGCGGCATGCCCGGCATTCCCACCGCCATCTGCCGCCCCGACCTTCAAATCACCCTGCTCGACGCCAACACCAAAAAAACCGCATTCTTGCAGCAAACCGTGATTGAGCTTGGCTTGAGCAACGTTACCGTGGCCGCCGGCCGTGTGGAAACCATCTACGATAAAAAAGTGGACGTGGTCACCAGCCGCGCTTTTGCCGAGCTGGCCGATTTTGCCGCGCTCACCAAACACCTGCTCAACGAAAACGGCTACTGGGCCGCCATGAAAGGCGTGTATCCCTACGAAGAAATCGAGCAGCTGCCCGCGAATATCGAAGTGGTGTCTGCCGATAAGCTCGATGTGCCCATGCTGGAAGCCGAGCGGCATATGGTGATTATGCGCCCCAAGCGTGCATGAAATCGCACTTAGCCTGAATTTTCAGTTTCCCCCAACCCCTTCCCATAGAAAGGCCAGATGATGAGCGCTACCGTTATCGCCATAGCCAACCAAAAAGGCGGCGTGGGCAAAACCACCACCGCCGTCAATCTGGCCGCTTCCCTGGCCGAACGCAAACAACGCGTACTGGTGGTGGATCTCGACCCGCAGGGCAACGCCACCACCGGCAGCGGCATCGACAAAAGCAGCCTGCGCAGCGGCACCTATCAAGTGCTGCTAGAGCAAGCCGCAGCCGCCGATTCCCGCCTCAAAAGCCCGCACGGCCGCTACCACATCCTCGGCGCCAACCGCTCCCTGGCCGGCGCCGAAGTGGAGCTGATTCAGGAAATCGCCCGCGAGATGCGCCTCAAAACCGCCATCAAGCCGCTTTTGCCGGAATACGACTACATCCTCATCGACTGCCCGCCCACCCTCACCCTGCTCACCCTCAACGGCCTCGTGGCCGCCGACCGCCTCATCGTGCCCATGGTGTGCGAATACTACGCCCTCGAAGGCATTTCCGACCTCATCGCCACCGTGCGCAAAATCCGCAAAGCCATCAATCCCAAGCTCGACATCCTCGGCATCGTGCGCACCATGTACAACCCGCAAAGCCGCCTGTCGCTGGAAGTGGGCGAGCAGCTGGAAAAACACTTCTCCCGCCTCGTGTTCAACACCATCATCCCGCGTAACGTGCGCCTGGCCGAAGCCCCCAGCCACGGCATGCCCGCCCTGGCCTACGACCCAAAAGCCAAAGGCAGCATCGCCTATCTGGAACTGGCCGACGAAGTCATCGCCCGCTGCAAAGCGGCTTAAGCCAACAGCGCAGGCTACCTGAAACCTGCCCTCTCAATATCGCGTGATCCATGTACTTCGCAAATACTTGGCACAAATTTAACTTCGTGATCACCCCACAAGAGTTTGAGGCCATATTCGGCCGGGATGATTATGAGTTTGTTATCCACAACACCCGCGTGGGCATCGATTACACCCACACCGAAAAGCAGGAAATCTTCGCTGCCTATCGCTTGTATTTCGAGAAAATACTGCGCAACGAAGCAGAATATGACCATAAAACGCTGAATACCATCGTAGACACAATGCGGCAGGGGATGATCGACCAAACCAGCAAGCTGGCTTTCCCGGAAGTGGTGCTCGGCGGCAAGGTATCGGAAGAATACAAACTCGTGCGGAGCAAAGAGCCCTTTATGGAGCTCGATCCCTTCTATCTGCTCTATCGGCAAGGCAAGCAGCAACTCTCCACCGCCTACTTCGAAAGCCAAAATGCTTTCGGCCTACAACTGAGCTACCCTAAAACCATCAGCCTGGCCGATAAAAACGACAATCTACGTGGCAACTATTCCACCGACGCCTACCCGATGTGTGCCATCTACCAAGACATCGTTAAAAACATCAAGAAAACCAGCCATAAAGCCAAACTGATGAAGGGCGAACTGCTCCTTAAACCGAATTTTTGGATTTCCGACCAAGCCAAAGTGCAGGTGGGAAAGCATTATTTTTTCCAGCAACACCAGATGGTTTTTCTTTAGCGGCAGCCATACCCCTTTACAACCCCATGGCTACAACACTTTCAGGTAGCCTCGTAAACATAGCAGGCTACCTGAAACCCCGTTTGACAAGCCTCGCCCCACTTTGTAAAGTCCCATTTTCCCACCACCATCACGGAGATGCCCATGCGCACCCTGTTTAAAGCCCTTGCCGCCTTCGCCCTTACCCTGTTTATTGCCGCCTGTTCCGGCGGCGGCACGCCCGAAAAAACCGCCGAACAATTTATCCGCAACGCCTACAACGGCAACGGCGACGCCGTGGTGGCCATGCTCTATATCCCCGCCGATGCCAAACCCGGCGAAAAAGAAATGGTGGAAGGCAAAATGCGCTCCTCGGCCGCCGAAGTGAAAGCCAAAGCCGAAACACGCGGCGGCGTGAAAAACATCACCGCCGAACCCGCCGAAATCGACCAGCAAGACCCAAACCGCGCCCGCGTGAAGCTCACCATCGAATTCGGCAACGGCGAATCCACCACCGACCGCGTGCGGCTGATTAAAATAGACGGCAACTGGAAAGTACAAGTCTTCTAACCATGCGCCGCCGCCTCATCCCGATTGCCGCCTGCCTGCTGATTGCAGCATGTGCGGCAATCTTTTTGGCCGGCCGCCCGGCCTTTTCAGGTAGCCCCAGCGCCGATACGTTACTGCCTGCCCGTACCGCCATCCTGCCCCCGAACGGCCTCCTGCAGGAAGGCGACTGGGTATTCCGCCACGGCACCGCCACCGACAGCCGCCTCATTCGCGAGCTCAGCCGCAGCCGCTTCTCCCACATCGGCATCGTGGTGCAAACCCAGCCCGAAGTATGGATTGCCCACGCCACCACCGACGACGATCCCGCCCATCCCAACCAAGTCCTGCTCACCCCGCTGGCCGAATTCGCCGCGCCCCGCCTCTCCCGGCAAACCGCCTACGCCCGCCCCCGCTTCCTCAGCCCCGAACAACGCCGCGCCAGCGCCCGCCACGCCGCCGCCCAGGTCGGCCGCCCCTTCCGCCTCACCGCCCGCGCCGAACAGCCCTACTACTGCACCATCCTCCTGCTCAACGCCGTGCGCACCCAAGAGCCAACCTTCAATCCGCCCTGGCAACATTTTGACCTGGCCGTATTTCGCGGCGAATACCTCTTCCCCGAAGCCTTCGCCCAAAGCGACATCGAATGGCTCACCGCTATCCCCGCCCAAGCCGCCGCCGATGCCCGCTAAAGCAGAAACCCGGCTACCAAATGTTTTCAGGTAGCCTCATCCCGTTTTGAGGCTACCTGAAAATCAACCAATCGATCTTGTTGCGACCACGCAGCAACTGATTACGCCCAGTCCATCACAATACACTTTCTCATACCCTCCCAATTCGCTTAATAACGCGTAGGCACACAAAAGGCTACCTGAAATCTACAAACCATTTCAGGTAGCCTTCATCACACATCACATCCTGCCTGCCCTACGTGCCATTTCGCATAAAGCTGGCAGGCGGCAGGATTAGCCGTGCAGGGCGCGCTTGTCGGCGGCTAGGGCGGCTTCGTGCACCACTTCCGACAGGGTCGGGTGGGCGTGGACGATGCGGGCGATGTCTTCGCTGCTGGCGCAGAATTCCATGCCCACCACGCCTTCGCTAATCAGCTCGCTCACCATCGGGCCAATCATGTGCACGCCCAAGATGCGGTCGGTTTTGGCATCGGCCAGCACTTTAACCATGCCTTTGGCTTTGCCCAAGCCCATGGCGCGGCCGTTGGCGGCAAAGCCGGACGTGCCTTTTTTGTAGTCCACGCCTTCGGCTTTGAGCTGCTCTTCGGTTTTGCCCACCCAAGCGATTTCGGGATCGGTGTAGATGACCCACGGGATGGTGTTGAAATCGAGGTGCGGTTTCTGCCCGGCGATGCGTTCGGCCACGGCCACGCCTTCGTCGCTGGCTTTGTGTGCCAGCATCGGGCCGCGTACCACGTCGCCGATGGCCCATACGTTGGGCAGGTTGGTGCGGCATTCGCCATCTACCACGATGAAGCCGCGCTCGTCTTTTTGCAGGCCGACCGCTTCGGCATTCAGGCCGTGGGTGTTGGGCACGCGGCCGATGGCCACGATGAGCTTATCAAACTCGGCAGTTTGCGCTTCGCCTTTGGCATTGTTGTATTCCACCACCACTTTGCTGCCGCTGGTGATTTTGTTCAGTTTCACGCCCAGCTGGATGTTCAAGCCTTGCTCACGGGTAAAATATTTAAGCGCTTCTTTGGCAATCTGCTGGTCGGCGGCGCCGAGGAACACAGGAGCAGCTTCCAAAATGGTGACTTCCGAACCCACGCGTTTCCACACCGAGCCCATTTCCAAACCGATGACGCCGGCACCAATCACGCCGAGCTTGGCCGGTACTTGGGTCAGATTCAATGCGCCTTCGTTATCCAACACATTTACGTTGTCGATATCCACCAGGGGCAGCGCGCGCGGGGTGGAGCCGGTGGCCACGATGATGTGTTTGCCTTCAACCGTGGTTTTTTCGCCTTTGTTATCCACTTCCAGCTGCCAGAAATCGCCGTTTTTGCCCACGAAAGAGGCCGTGCCGAACAGGCTGGTTACTTTATTTTTCTGAAACAGGAATTTAATCCCGCCGGTGAGCTTGGTAACGATTCCGTCTTTGCGCTCGATCATCTTGGCGGCGTCAAACTGCACATTACCCACGGTGATGCCGTGTTCGGCAAAGTCGTGCTGGGCGGCATGGAAATGCTCGGATGATTGCAACAGGGCTTTGGAAGGGATGCAGCCCACATTCAGGCAGGTGCCGCCCAAAGCGGGGGCATCACCGGCCTTGTTCACGCCGGCATCGATACAGGCGGTTTTGAAACCCAGCTGTGCGGCGCGGATGGCGGCAACATAACCGCCGGGGCCGGCACCGATTACCACTACGTCGAATTGAGACATTTGAAGCTCCTTTATGTGTGAAAAGCGGGGGTGGAGAAAGAATCAGCCGCCTAGCATGGGAAAGTGTTGGCATCACTCTGCATTAAGCGGCTGTAAAGTCAAGATTATTTAGGTGCGGAAGCGGATTGCCCGCCACCGTCCTTCAAGGCTCCGTGTCGATTTGCATATTCCTGCAGCTCGGTCATGGCAGCCTGCACGGCTTGCAAATCCTCCCGAATGGCCGGCAGCTCGGTAGGTTTGCCTTGTTTGTCCCAGGCTGACATCACAGGATCTCCTTCACCATTAGCATTATGGATGGCACTGAATAGAATGCTGCCGCTGCCCGGGTAGTAGGTGCTGAGGATAACGTGCTGTTTGTCGGCAGCAGGGCGAACCCACATCATCGGTTTGCCGTCGTTATAGAAGAATACAACTTCTCCTTCCAACTCAGAATCGCTGTCGCGGCCTTGGATAACCAGGCGGCCGTCGCGGTATAAGCTCAACCAACCATCCAGCTTACCCTGAATGAATTTGCCGGCGGAAGATACCGTGCCATCCTCCTCTTTCCACACCACCAGGCTGTCGTTCACATCGGTGGAGAAATTTTTCAGATCGCCGTCTTTAGAGAGAATGGCGGGCAGAATCTGCGGTTTGCCGCTGTCTTGGTAGAAGTCCTGCACCACTAAGCGGCCATCGGGCATAGTGCCCAACACTTCGCGGTAGTAGCCGCCGGGGCTGGGTTTGTCGGTGGGTTTGGAATCTTTGTCGAAATAAATTACCTGCTTCTCAGCAGCAGGTTGATAGCCTTCCACGGCCTTGGCGGCAGCCGCTTCAAGTTCTGTTGCATCAGCAGGCAGGGCCATAGCAGGCGCCTGTTGGCCTTCGGCTTGACCGGCAACCGGGCTGGAAGCAGCCGGCGGTGCAGATGCTGCATTGTTTTGGCTGTTGTTTTGATTGGGATTACAAGCGGCCAGCAATAGGGCCGCAGCCACAGTGGCGAAGAGTTTGTTCATAGAGTTCCCCATTGGAATTGGTGAGTATCCGCGCGATTGGCAGATTGATGCAATTCTATAGCCAAACACATTATTTTTCCATACGGGATGCTGCCCACACCGCCATAGCAAAAGGCTACCTGAAAGTTTTCAGGTAGCCTTTAGATGGATTACACCAGCCTTAGCGCAGGTGTTTGCTCATCAGATAATTCACGCGTTGGAGGCCTTCGCGCAGCTGTGGTTGCACCTCCTCTGCCGTGGCGCTGCTGCCGTCTTCCTTCCAGAATTCGGTTTTAACCGCATCCTCTTTGCCCACGCTTTGCATCAGCTTGTTGCCGTTGGCGTAGTAGTAGGTGCGAATCAGACCATTTTCGGTGTGGTTGTCGATGAGCTCGAACATCGGTTTGCCGTTTTCGTAGTAGCCTTTCATTTCGAAGGGCGCGTCTTTCACATCCGGCTCACCCGCAATGCTCAGCACCAGCTGGCCGTTTTCGGCATACATACCGGCACGTTGCGATTTGCCGTCATGGATTTCGGCAAAATTAGTGAGGCGGCCTTCGGGGGTGTACCACACCACCAAGCCTTCAATCACGTCGGAACTGAAGTTTTTCAGCTCGCTGTCTTTGCCGATGATAACGGGGTTAATCTGCTTGGTGCGGCTATCTTGGTAGAAATCCTGCACCACGGCTCGGCCTTCAGCGGTGCGGCCGAGCAGCACGCGATAGTAACCACCTTTCATCGGACGGTCGGCAGCGTCGCCGTCGGCATCGTAGTAGGCAATGATATTTTCTTGCGCTTCGCGCTGGCGCACAGCAGCAGCCGCCTGCTCGGTGCGGGCGGAAAGCTGGTCGGCACGGGCGGGGAAGGCATTGCCGCTGCCGGTGGCGGCGCAGGCGCCAAGCAAGGCAGACAATACGGCGGCGGTGAGAATATTTTTCAGCATAATGGGTTTGCTCCTAAATAAAAACGCTGGGTGGCGCACAGTCTACACCAAAAGATAAACAGCGTGTTTACATGAGAGTATTGTAGATTGTTTTATATGAATATTTTTAAGCAACTACGATTAATTTCGTTGAGATTTCGGTTTTCAGGTAGCCTTTCTTCGTTTGAGGCTACCTGAAAAGATATTGAGCCTATTGCGAATCTATGTCTCGGGCACATTATCCCAGCATCCTGAGTTTGAGCGCGTACCGCATACCACAACGCCGCCATATGTTTGCACACCCCGCCATAAGGGCAGTCGCAGAAGCCGTCTTTAATGTACAAATCACTATCCTGCTTCAGCCATACCGAATAGTTTTCCGAACCGAACACCTCCGCCCGATAACGCCCTGCAGAAGTTTTTTGGACAGCATCAACTTTGCCCTGCTGAAAATACAGCAGTCCGCGTTCGGCGATATGGGGCGGAAATAGGCGGGGTAGGTAGATACCGGACATGGTTTGCTTCCAAGAAGTTATTGAAACATGGGGAGTTTACTGGTTTAGACGACGTTTGGGGAGAGGGTTGAGGGAAGATTTGTTTAGCAAAGAGGCAAAAGGTCGTCTGAAAATGGGTTTCAGACGACCTTTGGTTTAGTTGGAAGGGCTTGGATTTAAAAAGAGCGCGTGCGTGGCTGCGCCACACACCCTACACACAGATTCCAAGTTTTGCGTGATTTGCAGGTCGACCGTGTACCTGAGGCACGCACGCGATTAGATGCAGTACGGTTTGCTAACGAAAATTGATGATATCAACTAGCATTTTTAGGTTATCATCATTTAATTTTATATCTTTATCCTCACAGCATGATTTTAAAAAGGATTTATATTGTAGTGATATATAATCAAAACCCTCACCAACTGAATTGATTTGGTTAGGAGGTGTAGCTAATGAAATTAAGGTGTTTAATACTATATCTAAATAGTTATGAGTGTGCTCAATCAATGAATGGGTATAGTTTGGGGTATTCCCAGTATGTACAATTAAGTTCCGTGTTCTGTAAATCCTTCTAATTTGCCATTCTAATCTTCTTGTGTGGGCAGATATGACTGAGTTAATCTTCTTCTTAGAAGATAAGATATCTTTAAAATAAATTAATCTATCCTTTAATAAGTAAAAGTCTCTTGTTTTATCTAGTAAATCATTAAAATTATTTAAATACTCTTCTTTTACAAGGATGTTAATAAGTTTATTCTTAAACCCATCACCATCAATATATTTAGAAACATGACGAATAGTACCCATATCCCAACGTATTAAATCTTTTACTAGGTTATCAATTAGATTAGAAAGATAAGTTATATTTAAAAATGGAATAATAGAATTAATAATATGTTCAATATTTGATTCATCAGAATTTTTTGTTTCAGATGGCACGAGAGATTCCAGTGCTACCCATAGATTAAGTATCTGATTTTCAACTGAGTCGCTGTGAAGAGCCATTGAGTGAAGTCTAATACTATTTATAAACTTTGAAAAAGACCCATCTTCCAAGGAGAAACTTTTTATAAAGTTCTGTATTTTTATTTTTGCTTTTTGCTCCTTTAAATCAATACATTTCAACATTGATTGCAGTGGTTTGTCGATAGGGATAGCTTTATTCTCTTCACAATCAATAACCATAAATTTATTTTTCCATGTTGGTTTCTTTTTATGATGAAAAATATTGATTAAATCAGCATTAAGTTTTAATATATTTTCTGAGTATTCTCTTGCACTATATGGATCAATATCTTTAATTTTTTCCATAAGGCAAAAAATTTCATTGTCTCCTATTTTTAAGAAATTGTTATTATCAATAATAGTAGGTAACTGTGATTTTTTGTGGAATTTCATCCATGGAATTGCAGTGTCATTAGGTTCTTGATAGAGCAAAAATACTTTATCCACTACTGAATATACATGATAATTTTTTTGTTTAAAAGAAAATACATTGAAGAAATCTAATAGGTTATTACCATTTATTATTTTACCATCGCCTTCCCAAAAGAAAGATAACATTTGTTTTCTAATAAAATAAGGATGATATCCATTGGAAATTAAACTGGTTATATAGCTTCTAATAAGTCTTCGTAATTCTGAAAATTTATTTTCAGGATCAAGTGATAAAGATATTATTTCTTTTTCAAGAATATTTTTATACTTAATGTCATTTAAGCAATTATTTAATATTCCTAAAATATTTTTTATTTTATTTTTGTTACTTTTAGGATTTTGTAGAATAGTAAAGATCTCGTCTTTATCTATGGGAACCAGTTTTTTAGCTATAGTGTCCTTATCAAAAAAATCACATAATTCTTCAAGTACGTGCTTAATATTAGGCTCTTTAATATTTCCCTTCTCAACTTCTTCTATTGTTGTTAGAGCCTCATGAACTAATAGGGATATACCCATAACTGATGGTTTATATGTATCAATTGTATAGTGAAATAACATTTCTTCCATCAATTGAGCACTAAATATTAAATTTTCTTGTCCATCAACATTTTCCCACTTGTATAAACTGCGAAATTTCAAGATATATCTCCATAATAAAAGTTAATTGCATTAATCTAGGTTTAAACTAACATAGTCTGGTATTTGATAAAAGTATCATTGTGTACTATTTATAAATTTTCTCCCACTCCTTCAACAACCTCTTCACCGACACTGGATACGGCGTCTTCAATTCCTGTGCAAACAGCGACACTCTCAATTCTTCAATCATCCATTTAAACGCGGCAAGGTCGTCTGAAACGGGTTGTCCTTGTTTTATCAAGCTATCCGTTTTTTCCTGCCACATTTGTTCCAATTCCTGTATGTCGGCTTCGCGGGCTGCGTCGCGGGCGGGGTTGCCGCTGTATTTTTCGAGGCGCAGAGTCATGGCTTTGAGGTAGATGGGGAGGCGCGGCCATTGTGCCCATGGGGTATGGCTGGCGAAGCCGGGGGCAAGTAGGGTTTGCAGGCGTTGGCGCATGAGGTGGGTGATCGGGTGTTTGCCGAGTTTGCCGTTCAGTTCGGCGTAGGCGGCGGCGGTTTCCTGCAGGTAGCGGCTGAGGGCTTCTTTGACGGCGGGCAGGCGGCTGCGGGCGCGTTTGATTTGTTCTTTGAAGGCTTTTTCGTTACGCGGCAGCTCGTCTTCGCCGATAAAGGCGCGGTCGCAGACGGCTTGGGTGAGGTCGTCGCGCAGGGTGTCGGCGTTGATGTGTTTGAGCAGCATGGCGGCTTGGGTGAAGCCTTGGATGCCTTTGTTCAGGTATTTAACTTGTTCTTTTAGTTGTAGTTTCATGAGTTCAATCACGCCTAATCTGTGGGCTTGTTCGGCGGCGGCGGACGTGTCGAACAGGCGCAGGGCGATGCGGCCGTCTTTTTCTTTTTGCAGGCCGAGGTAGCCGGTGAGCTGCTGTTTGCCGCGTGCGAATTTGATGGATTCGGGCAGGGTGCCGATGTCCCATGCGGTAACGTTGTCGCGCTCGAATTCTTGGGTGTTGTCGCGGAAGGTGGTGGCGGCGGCTTTGCCAAGTTGTTGTTGGATTTGGATTAAATCGCGCCCCATGGCTAATTCTTGCCCGCCGTCGTCGATGATGCGGAGGTTGAAATAGCAGTGTTCGGGCAGCCTGAACGCGGCCCATTCGTCTTGGTTGATTTGCTCCAGTATGCGGATATCGCCTGCGGTTTTGGCGATGACTTGGGCGAGTTGGGGCAGGATGGGGGCGTTGCGGTCGGGGTTTTGGCTTAAAAATTGGGTGATGAATTCGGGCACGGGTACGCAGATTCGGCGGATTTGTTTGGGCAGTGCTTTGATTTGCAACTGGATTTTTTCGCGTATCATACCGGGCACGAGCCATTCGAGGGCGGCGGGGCTGATGCGGTTGAGGACGGTGAGCGGCAGGGTGAGGGTAACGCCGTCGAGCGGATGGTGCGGCTCGAAGCGGTAGCTGAGTTTGAATTTGCCGTCTGCGGTTTGCCAGTGTTTGGGGAATTGTTCTTCGGTGATGTGCGCGGCGGCGTGCTGCATGAGGTCGTCGCGGCTGAGAAACAGCAGGCGCGGGTTGTCGCGCTCGGCGGTTTTGAGCCAGGCTTGGAAGGTGCGGATGTCGGCAAGGGGTAGGGGTTTCAGACGGTTTTTTGGGGGTGCAGGTTGCTTTTTGGGTTTGGGGTCGTCTGAAACGTTTTGTAGGGTGTGTGAACTCGGTTCACGCACGCGGTTGCCTGTATCTTTGGAATCCGCGTGCGTGACTTGCGCTGCACATTCTACGTTGTGCTTTTTAGATTTTAGGACATCTGCTGCATCTGCTCGTGTCAATAAGATGAGTTCGCCGGCAGTCTCAGCATCGGGATAGTGCACCAAGCCTGCTTCATCAAATTGCGCCATTACTCCACTTTGTAATGTCGCCCATTCTTCGGCGGAACCGATGGACGGGTCGCATTGCTGCTCGGCAATCAAGGCAACGATTTTGCCGTGCCATTGTTTGCTGTCGATCGTTACACGGTCACCCAGCAGTATCGGTTGACCGTCGGCGTAGCATAGGGAGTTTTCAGGTAGCCTTTGGGCTTTGGGGTCGTCTGAAACCGTTGAAACTACGGCACTCTGTTCCCTCTTCTGTGGGAGAGGGTTTGCTGTGGGTGCGGAAAAGTTGGTTTGTGCGGCCGCATCAATGCTGTCGGTTTGCAAAATCATGCGGTAATTGATTAAAACCAAGCCGTTTCGCTGAATTTGGTTTTGATGTTGCAGTATAAATCCCTGTTTTTTAAAAAAGGGCAACGCGGCTGCGGACACATCTGCCGTTACCGTTTTATCTGCATCCGCCTGCGGCAAAACGGCAGACAACAGCGCGGAAGCGATGCCTTGCCGCTGGTGGGCAGGGTCGGTAAATAGGCAGTCCAAATGATTTTGCTCGGGCAGGTATTCGATAAAGCCGAGTATGCGGTCATTTTGCGCTGCCAATCGGATACAGCCGCGTCCAATCCGTTTTTGCCAAAAGGCGGCATTGTCCGCGCCCTGTATCCATGCGGCTTTTTCGCTGTCGCTATAATGGCTTGCTTCAATGTGCAGGACGGCGCGGCGGAACAGTTCGGCAATTTGGGCTGCATCATTATGTGTGGCGGGGCGTATGCGGAATGTTGCTGTGGACGATTTCAGACTGCCTGAAACCGTTGAAACTGCGGCACTCTGTTCCCTCTCCTGTGGGAGAGGGTTAGGGAGAGGGTTTGCTGCGGTTGCGGAAAAGTTGGTTTGTGCGGCAACTGTTTTGCCCTCTCCCCAGCCTTCCCCCACGGGGGAGGGGGTGGTTTGCTGCGGATTTGCAGGATGCAGGCCGTCTGAAACCGCGTCCGCCGTATAAAAATCGGGCAGCCGTTCGTGATAAAACGCGAACAGCGCTTCATCATCGACCAGCACGTCCTGCTTGCGCGATTTGTGTTCGAGTTCGGTAATTTCTTTAATCAGCTTTTTGTTGTGGACAAAAAATTCCGCTTTCAAATCGCATTCCTGCGCCACCAGTGCGCTGCGGATAAAGATTTCGCGCGCTTCTTCGGGGGCGATTCTGCCGTAGGAAACGGGGCGGCGCGGCAAGACGGTCAGGCCGTAGAGCGTTACCCGTTCGCTGGCGATGACTTCGCCGCGTTTTTGCTCCCAGTGCGGCTCGAAATAGTGGTAGCGGACAAGGTGCGGTGCTTCCTGCTCGATCCATTCGGGCTGGATGGCGGCTACGTCGCGTGCATAAAGTTTTGTCGTTTCAACGAGTTCTGCCGCCATCACCCATTTGGGTTTGGCTTTGAACAGGGTGGAGGCGGGGAAAAGGTGGAAGCGGCTGCCGCGCGCGCCGGTGTAGTCGTTGCCGTCGGGCGATTTCATGCCGACGTTGGCGATAAGACCGGTCAGTAGGGCGCGGTGGATTTGTTCGTAGCCCGCTTCTTTGGCGGCGCGGATTTGGGCGCGGTGTTGCTTCTTATCCAGTTGTTTTTGTTTGAGTTTTGCGGATAAGTCTTGATCGCCCGCATTTTCAGACGACGTGAGCTGTTTGGCTTCGGGAGGCCGTCTGAAAGCGGCTTCCTTAGTGGTCAAACCCATTTCAATCGCGGTTTGGGCAAGCTGGTGGTGCAGTTCGCGCCACTCGCGCATCCGCAGGTGCGACAGGAAATATTGGCGGCACCACTGCACCAACTGCTTGTTGGACAAGCCTTTGTCGCGCTCGCGCTGGAAGCTGTCCCAAATATTCAGATAGGCAAGGAAATCGGACTGCTTGTCGGTAAAACGCTCGTGCGCCTTGGCGGCGGCATCGCGCGCTTCCAGCGGCCGTTCGCGCGGGTCTTGAATCGACAGCGCGGATGCAATCACCAATATTTCCGCCATGCAGTCGTGTTTCTTCGCTGCCAACAAAATGCGTGCGATTTTCGGGTCGATGGGCAGCCGCGCCATTTGTTCGCCGAGTTTGGTCAGGCGGTAGCGGGGAGGGGCGACGATATTGCCCGAAGCGTTTTGAAGGTCGTCTGAAACGGTTTTGTCGTTTGTCGGATTGTGTCGGGCATGAATGCCTGAGCCGCGTGCTTGATTTTTAGTGTTTTGCATAGTTTTTTAGGTCGGGCATTTATGCTCGACATTTCCTTATTGCAGGGTGCTTTTTTGTCGGGCATGAATGCCCAATCCACTCTTTATTTAATTTTTCCTTTTAAGAATTTTCCAGTCGTCCCATTCAGTTTATCTCTTGAAATTAATTTGGCTTTAAATTCAAAATTTTTACTGATTCGCACAATTAATAGTTATTCAAAACTTCCTTTTTTCTTCACAACTACTTGGTTATGTTGTTTTAAAGGAGATATGGTTTTCACTTCAACCAGTTTTCCGTTAATGAAACCATCAGAACCTTCGTGGTTAACGTCCTTATGCCTTTTTAATCCGTATTCTAATTCAGCATAAAGTTCGCCTAGTTCTCCCCAAATTTGTAAATATCTTCCTGTAAGTGAATAATATTCTTTTGCATTTCCAATTAAACTATTAAATATTTGTTCTTTAAAATAGGGGCTGTACTAGATTAGCAGTCATGCTAGTCTACAAAAATGCAGATAACCAATTGTAAATTAAGCAAGAGAGTTCAAAAGAAACTACTTGAATTTTTTGTACTCCAAGTTACCGCCCGTTCCGCTGCCGATATTTTAGACATTCAGCCCAACTCCGCCATTCTGTTCTACCGCAAAATCCGTATGGTCATCAGCCATCATCTGGCCTTGGCTGCCGATGAGGTTTTCGAGGGGCCCGTCGAGTTGGACGAAAGCTATTTCGGCGGACGGCGTAAAGGCAGACGTGGTCGCGGTGCGGCAGGCAAAGTGGTTGTCTTTGGCATTCTGAAACGCAACGGACGGGTCTATACCGTTGTGGTGGATAATGCCAAGTTCGATACTTTGATACCTGTTATCAAACAGAAAATCATGCCGGACAGCATTGTTTATACCGATAGTCTGAGCAGCTACGACAAGTTGGACGTGAGCGGTTTTAGCCATCACCGCATCAACCATTCCAAGGAATTTGCAGACCGCCAGAACCACATTAACGGCATTGAGAATTTTTGGAATCAGGCAAAACGCGTCTTACGCAAATACAACGGAATCAATCGCAAATTTTTCCCGCTGTTCTTGAAAGAATGCGAATTTCGATTTAACTTCGGCACACCGTCCCAGCAGCTTAAAATCCTGCGGGATTGGTGTGGAATTTAGGGCTAATCTAGTACAGCCCCTTAAAATAAGCAGTTTCTTCGTCTGTAATTGTTTCATAACTGACTTGAACATCCGTATCCCAATCTTTAATATCATCAAATAAATCATCAATAATTTGGGTATTTCTATCATCATCTAAATAAATAGCCTCGTAAGGTGCATATCCACAAGCTGCGGCTTCCATAATTTCTTCATTACTATAACCAAGGTCTCGCATTTCCCATAAAAAGTCATAATCACTCATGTTTATACTCCATATATTTTTGTTAATTTTCTAACAGATAGGTCGGACATTTATGTCCAATATTTTTTATAGCTCATCCATCTTCGTCGGGCATTTATGCCCGACCTACGTTTTTCAGACGGCCTCCACCGCCCCCAATTCCAGCAACACCTGAAAACCATCATTGATATACCGCGAATCGGGCATTTCTAAAAACGGGAATGCCGCCACATCGCCGAGGTTCAACGCTGCCATGCGCAGGATGACGGCGGCGAGGTTGCTGCGGACGATTTCGGGATCGGTGAATTCGGTGCGGCTGTTGAAATCTTCTTCGGAAAACAGTCGGATACACACGCCTGCGGAGACGCGTCCGCAGCGGCCGGAGCGTTGGCGTGCGGCGGCTTGGGAGATTTTTTCGACATGAAGTTGCTCTACTTTTGCCCGTGCTGAATAGCGTTTGACGCGCGCGAGGCCGGTGTCGATGACGTATTTGATGCCCGGCACGGTGAGCGAGGTTTCGGCGACGTTGGTTGCTAATACGATGCGGCGTTTCGCGCCTGAGGGGTGGAAGATTTTGTGCTGTTCGGCGTGCGACAGGCGTGCGAACAGAGGCAGGATTTCGTCGTTGCGGCGCAGCGTGGATTTGCGCAGGGCTTCGGCGGCTTCGCGGATTTCGCGTTCGCCCGGCAGGAACACCAAAATATCGCCTTCGCCGTGTCGCGCCAATTCGTCCGCCGCATCGACAATCGCGTCGGTCAGCTCCACTTCTGCGTCGTCTTCGTCTTTGCTGGTCAGCGGGCGGTAGAGGATTTCGACGGGATAGGTGCGCCCGCTCACTTCCAGTACAGGCGCGCCGTTGAAGTGTTGGGAGAAGCGTTCTGCGTCTATGGTTGCCGAGGTGATGATGACTTTCAAATCAGGGCGGCGCGGCAGCAGCTGTTTCAGGTAGCCCAAGAGGAAGTCGATGTTCAGGCTGCGCTCATGCGCTTCGTCGATGATAATCGTGTCGTAGGCGGCGAGATAACGGTCGGTCTGGGTTTCCGCCAGCAGGATGCCGTCGGTCATCAGCTTGATGCAGGCATCGCGCGAGGTGTGGTCGGTGAAGCGTACTTTATAGCCCACCGCGCTGCCGATTTCCGATTTCAGCTCTTCGGCAATCCGCTCCGCCACGGAGCGCGCGGCCAAACGGCGCGGCTGGGTATGCCCGATCAAGCCCGCCGCCCCGCGCCCGAGTTCCAGACAAATCTTGGGCAACTGCGTGGTTTTGCCCGAACCAGTTTCGCCGCAAATAATCGTTACCTGATTTTCGGCAATGGCTTTTTTGATTTCTTCGAGCTTCTCGTGAACGGGCAGGGTGTTGTCGAATTCGGGTTTGGGCAAGGCGGCCAAACGCTTCAAAAAGATTTCGTGCGATTTTCGGTATTTTTCTTCGACTTTGGACAAGCCGCCGTATTTGTTGGGATTTTTGAAGGCGGAACGTAGGAAATGGCGATCTTTGGAGAGGGTTTGGGAGAAATCGGGTTGTTGCATTAGCTGGAAAAAATTCAGGGAAAACAAAGGATGTAATTATAGCAAAAAGCGCTTAGCTATTTGATAGATAACAGAGCCATAAAGGCTACCTAAAACTTATTAATCTATAGCTTAATCCATCTACGCAAAAAAACGCGGCTCACCCAGAGCCGCGTTCTATGTTTTCAAACATCGTTTTAACGCAAAGCCTTATCAGCAATATCACGGCGATATTGCATGCCAGGGAAATCGATCTCGGCCACGGCGCGGTAGGCCTGCTGTTTGGCAGTGGCCAAATCGTCGCCCAAACCCACCACGCACAGCACGCGGCCACCGCTAGTAATAGTGTGACCGGCATCTGCGGCCGTACCGGCGTGGAATACTTTGCCGATGCGGTTGGCGACTTCGATGCCTTCGATGATGTCACCTTTGCCAGAACGTTCGGGATAGCTGGCGGAAGCCAGCACCACGCCCACGGCACTTTGTGCTTTCCATTCTGCTTTAGCCGTATTCAGTTTCCGATCCAACGCAGCTTGGATCAAATCCACTAAATCGCTGTCCAAGCGGCTCATAATCGGCTGGGTTTCCGGATCACCGAAGCGGCAGTTGAATTCCACGGTATAAGGTGCACCATCGGCATCAATCATCAGGCCGGCATAGAGAAATCCTGTAAACTCATGGCCTTCTTCGCGCATACCGCGCACGGTAGGCAAGATAATTTCTTCCATGGCTCGTTGATACACCTCGGGCGTAACGATGGGTGCGGGGCTGTATGCGCCCATGCCGCCGGTATTCGGGCCGAGGTCGCCGTCGAGCAGGCGTTTGTGGTCTTGGCTGGTGGCCATCGGCAGCACATTTGTGCCGTCCACCATCACGATAAAACTGGCTTCCTCACCCTGCAAAAAGTCTTCAATCACCACGCGCGCACCGGCATCGCCCATCTTATTGTCGAGCAGCATTTGGTCGATGGCTTGATGTGCTTGTTCTTCGGTTTGTGCCACCACCACGCCTTTGCCAGCGGCCAAACCGTCTGCCTTAATCACAATCGGTGCGCCTTTAGCAGCCACATAATCATGGGCGGCAGCCGCATCGGCAAAAGTTTGATATTGCGCGGTGGGAATGCCGTGCCGCGCCATAAAGGCCTTGGCGAAATCTTTGGAGCTTTCCAGCTGGGCGGCGGCACGGGTGGGACCGAACGCTGGCAGACCGGCGGCGCGGAAATCGTCCACTATGCCGGCTGCCAGCGGCGCCTCGGGGCCGACTACAGTGAAGGCAATTTGCTCACGGCGGCAGAAATCAATCAGTTCCTGATGCGTTTTCAAAGGCAAGTTTTGCAGCTTGGGTTCTTGCGCGGTACCGGCATTGCCGGGTGCGACAAACACAGTTTGCACTTTGGGCGACTGCGCCAGCTTCCACGCCAGCGCATGTTCACGCCCGCCGCTGCCGATAACGAGTAATTTCATGAAGTTGTCCTTTTCAAATAAGATTTCGTTGGCTATAAAGGCTACCTGAAAATTGGAAACAGATTTTCAGGTAGCCTCTTCGTTTTCTTGCACGTCTTCCAAAATTTCCACCGCACGCGTTTTCTGCCAGGCATCCAGGCAGGCGGCATAATTGGCCAGCGGCACGGCGCAACGCAGGCGGCAATCCAGTTGCAAATCCTGCTGCAACACTTCCGCGCCGTGCTGTTTGGCCAGCCACAAAACCTCGCTCAAATGCGGGTAGCCGCAGCGCAGGGTTACCCGCTTTTCAATATTTTTTTCCACCTGCGCGGTTTGCTGCAAGGCCATTTGGGTGGCGGTTTTGTAGGCATGAATCAGGCCGGGCACGCCCAGCAGCGTGCCGCCAAAATAGCGCACCACCACCACCAAAACATCGGTTAGCCCGGCCGAATCAATCTGGCCCAAAATCGGCCGGCCGGCGCTGCCGGAAGGTTCGCCATCGTCGTTGACACGAAACTGCAAACCATCTGTGCCCAAACGGTAGGCATAACACCAATGTCGAGCCTTGTGGTGTTCCTGCCGTAGTGCGTCCACATAGTTTTTCACTTCTGCTGCCGTGCGCACGGGATAGGCAAAGGCAATAAAACGGCTGCCTTTGTCTTTAAACTCAGCCTGGCCGGGTTCAGCCAAAGTGCGGTAGGTGCAGGGAGTATCAGAAGTTGACATAGCAATGGTGGTATCAGGAAATAAGCTGATTATATAAGAAACAGGCTACCTGAAAGCAGATTGTTTTCAGGTAGCCTGCTGTGTTTCACGTGAAACACGAACGCATGAAACGCTTAATTACCCAATGCCGCAGTCAGCTCCGGCACGGCTTCAAACAAGTCGGCCACCAAGCCGTAGTCGGCAATATTGAAAATAGCCGCTTCTGGATCTTTGTTGATGGCCACGATGACTTTGCTGTCCTGCATACCGGCGGTGTGCTGTATGGCGCCGGAAATACCGATGGCAATATACAGCTCCGGCGCCACCACTTTGCCGGTTTGTCCTACTTGGTAATCATTGGGTGCATAATCCGCATCTACCGCCGCGCGTGAAGCGCCGATGGCAGCACCAAGTTTATCAGCCAGAGGCAGCAACAACTCATTAAACTGCTCAACACTACCCAAGGCGCGCCCACCGGAAACCACCACTCTGGCCTGCGTAAGCTCCGGGCGGTCGGATTTCACCAGTTCGCGACTAATGAAACGGCTCAAACCCTGAGCCGGAGCGGCCTCTACCTGCACCACTTCGGCCTGACCACCGCTGGCGGCAGCTTCGGCAAAGGCAGTGGTGCGGAAGGTGAGCACCAAGGTTTCCGCATCGCTGGAAACGGTGGCAAAAGCATTGCCGGCATAAATCGGGCGCACAAAAGTTTTGTCGTCCACAATTTCGGTTAAATCGGAAACCTGCGGGCAATCCAACAAGGCGGCCACGCGCGGCAGCAGGTTTTTACCGAAGGTGCTGGCAGCAGCGGTAATGTAGCGGTAGCCCGCTGCCAATTTCACTACTAAAGGTGCAAGCTCTTCAGCCAAGCCACCGGCATAATGTTCGGCATCAGCCAGTAATACTTTAGCCACCCCGGCCACTTGTTTGGCCTGCTCGGCCACCGCTGCCGCGCCGCTACCGGCCACCAATACATGCACTTCGCCCAGCTTGCTGCCGGCAGTAACGGCATGCCGCGTGGCGGCGGCTAAATGTTGGTTGTCGTGTTCGGCAATAATCAATACAGTCATGGCTTTATCCTCAAATTACTTTGGCTTCGTTTTTCAATTTGGCCACCAGTTCGGCCACGCTTTGCACCTTCACGCCGCCGCTGCGCGGTTTGGGCTCGGCCACTTTCTGCTGCTGCAATTTAGGTGCAATATCCACGCCCAATTCTTCCACCGCAAGCTTTTCCAGCGGTTTTTTCTTGGCCTGCATGATATTAGGCAATTTCACATAGCGTGGCTCGTTCAAACGCAAATCCGCACTGACCACTGCCGGCAGCTTCAGAGCCACGGTTTCCAAACCGCCATCCACTTCGCGCACCACGGTTACTTCGTTTTCACCCAATTCCACCTTGCTGGCAAACGTACCCTGCGGCGCATTGAGCAAGGCGGCCAGCATTTGCGCGGTTTGGTTGGCGTCATCGTCAATCGCCTGTTTGCCCAGCAAAATCAGCTGCGGCTGCTCGCGCTCGGCGATTTTGCGCAGCAGCTTGGCTACGGCCAAAGGCTCCAAATAATCATCGGTTTGCACATGAATAGCGCGATCACCGCCCATGGCCAGCGCGGTACGCAGCGTTTCTTCGCACTGCTTCACGCCCAACGATACCACCACGATTTCGCTAATCTTCCCGGCCTCTTTCAGGCGCACCGCCTCTTCCATAGCAATTTCGTCAAACGGGTTCATCGACATTTTCACATTGCCGATATCCACATCCGAACCGTCGGCCTTCACCCGCACTTTCACGTTGTAATCCACCACCCGCTTTACGGCAACCAGTGCTTTCATGAAATTTCCTTTTCCTTCTATCTAGTTAGTGATTCACTTATCCGGCAAAACGGGCTGATTGTGCCGATTTAGCGGAAATAATGCAAGTATGGCTAAAACACGGCCATAAACTCCTGAGGCTACCTGAAAATCTCCTGGCTATCTTGATAAACCTGCTCAAGCAGGAGCAAACGTTCAAACACTTCCTCTGGCTGCGGCAGGCAGCCGATACCGCCCATATTCTCCGCCCAAGCCGAGGGCTGCACGCCGGTTTTTGCCGGATCGCTGTCGGTATAAATACCGATCAGCGGCTTATCCAACGCATTGGCCAAATGCAGCAGCCCAGTATCCACACCGATAACGCTGCGCGCGCCGCGCAATACATAGGCCGCCTGCAGCAGGCTGAGCTTTTCTTCCGGCACCTGCGCCGCCTCTATCTGATCCGCCAAGGCCAATGCGCGCTGCCGTTCTACCTCGCTGCCCCACGGCAGCCACACCGCCGCACCGTCTGCTGCATGCAGCCGATTCAGCAATTCCACCCAATATTTGTCCGGCCACAATTTGCTCTCACGGCTGGTGGCGTGCAAAGCCACACGGTAGTTTTCAGATAGCCCCTGCACCACCGCGCCTTCCGGCACACGCATGCCGAAATCCGCCGCGCCGTCAAACCGATAACCGAACACTTGGGCAAACAGCTCGCGGTTGCGCCACACCGCATCACGCCCTTTGGCTACCTGAAAACCTTGCGCATAAAACGCCGCCGCCCAACCCTCACGCGCGCTGTGTTTGTCCAAACCCTTCACTGGCACACCCGCTTGGCGGGCAAACCATGCGCTTTTTATCAAGCCTTGGCTATCGAGCACGAAATCATAGCCGCCACCGGCCAACTCCTGCTTCAGCGCGCGTATCTGCCGCCGCGTATCCGCCGCAAACAGCCGTTTGCGCCACTGCCGCCATCGCATCGGAATCACCTTGGCCACAAACGGATGCAAGCGCGCAATATCGGCAAACCCTGCCTCGGCCAGCCAATGCAACTCCACCTGCGGGCAATGCTGCGCTAAATCCTGTACTGCCGGCAGGGTGTGGATAAGATCGCCCATGCTGGAGAGGCGCACCAGTAAAATCTTCATCGGAGAGAAAGCCTGTGGTTGGAACGGGTGGAATTATACAAGATGAAGCTTGATAAATAGGCCGTATTACATTTTCAGGTAGCCTTTTTCCTAGGGCTACCTGAAAACAAACCATAGCCAAATTTAATCGGAAAGACAGGCAAACATATTTCCCGTATGATGGCAGCTGCTTTATGCAGATTTCTCGGAGTTTTTATGAAACAGCGCACCCTAGCCCAATCCGTTCAAGCCACCGGCGTCGGCCTGCATTCAGGCGAGCGGGTTTTGCTTACCCTGCATCCGGCTGCCGAAAACAGCGGCATCGTATTCCGCCGCACCGATTTGGCCGGCGAACAAAACCGCCCGATCAAGCTCGTGCCCGAACTGATCAACGACACCCGCCTCTCCTCCACCATCGTTACCGAAGACGGCGTGCGGGTGGGCACAATCGAGCATTTAATGTCGGCACTGGCCGCCTACGGCATCGATAATGTGTTGATTGAATTGAATGCGCCGGAAATCCCGATTATGGACGGCTCCAGCCTGCCTTTTTTGTATCTGCTGCAAGATGCGGGCATCGTGGATCAAAAGGCCGAAAAATGCTTCCTGCGTATTTTGAAGCCAGTGGAAGTGCAGGAGCCGGGCAAATGGGTGCGCTTTACTCCGTACGACGGCTTTAAAGTTAGCCTTACCATCAATTTTGACCACCCCGTATTCAACCGCAGCAACCCCACCTTTGAAATCGATTTCGCCGGCGCATCGTATGTGGAAGAAATCGCCCGCGCCCGTACCTTCGGCTTCATGCAGGAAGTGGAAATGATGCGCGCACACGGCCTGGGCTTGGGCGGCAACTTGAGCAATGCCGTGGTGATTGACGACAATGACGTGCTCAATCCGGAAGGCCTGCGCTACCCCGACGAATTCGTACGCCACAAAATCCTCGATGCCGTGGGCGATTTATATGTCATCGGCGCGCCAATAATCGGCGCATTCGAAGGCCACAAATCCGGCCACGCCATCAATAACGCCTTATTACGTGCCATTCTCGCCGACCCGGAAAGCTACGAATGGGTCACTTTCCCACATAACCAAAACCTGCCCGCCGCTTTCCACGCCCTGCCTGCTGCAGCGTAAACCGGCAAGCAGATAAAAGGCTACCTGAAAATCAACAAACGGTTTTCAGGTAGCCTTTAATTTTGGAGTGCCACTAAGCTACATCAGCTTTCAGGTAGCCTCAAACATTGTAGGCGGTGGAAGCGGTATCGCCGCCGGTGCCTGTCCAGTTTGTGTGGAAAAACTCGCCTTCCGGCCGATCGATGCGCTCATAGGTGTGGGCGCCGAAGTAGTCGCGTTGCGCCTGCAACAGGTTGGCGGGCAGGCGGCCGCAGGTGTAGCTGTCGAGGAAGGAGAGGGCGGATACGGTGCAGGGCATCGGCAAACCATGCTGCATCGCGGCAGCAGCCACTTTGCGCCAGCCCGGCATGGCCTGCTGCAACAGGTTTTTGAAATAGGCATCGCTGCCAAGGAATACCAAATCCGGATTGGCGGCATAGGCATCGCGGATATTGCCTAAAAACGCGCTACGGATGATGCAGCCTTCGCGCCACAACAAAGCAGTATTCCCATAATCCAAATCCCAGCCGTAATGCTCACTGGCCTGACGCATCAGCATAAAGCCTTGAGCATAAGAAATAATTTTGGAAGCCAGCAATGCTTGGCGCAAAGCAGCCAGCCATTCTTCCCGCTTACCGGCCACCGGCTCGATTTTATGCTCGAAAACCGTTTCGGCCTGCACCCGTTGGGTTTTTAGGGCGGAAATACAGCGAGCAAACACTGCTTCGGTAATCAGTGTGAGCGGCGTGCCCAAATCCAAGGCATTGATACCGGTCCATTTCCCAGTGCCTTTCTGACCGGCACGATCGAGGATTTTTTCTACCAGCGGTGTGCCGTCTACGTCGTTTGTGCCCAAAATATCGGCAGTAATTTGAACCAGATAACTATTAAGTTCGGTCTTATTCCATTCAGCAAAAACAGCCTGCATTTCGGCATGGCTCATACCCAGGCCGTCTTTCATAAACTGGTAGGCTTCGCAGATAAGCTGCATATCGCCGTATTCGATGCCGTTATGCACCATTTTCACAAAATGGCCGGCACCATTTTTGCCTACCCAGTGGCAACATACCTCATCATTGGCCGTTTTGGCGGCTACTGCCTGCAAAATCGGCTTTACTGCCGGCCAAGCTTCCGGGTTGCCGCCAGGCATGATAGACGGCCCATGGCGCGCGCCTTCTTCACCACCGGAAATACCGGTACCAATAAATAAAATACCTTGTGCAGCCAGCTCAGCAGTACGCCGTTCGGTATCGGGATAATGGGCATTGCCACCATCGATGATGATGTCGCCCTTATCCAAGAGCGGCACCAGCTGCGCAATCAACTCGTCTACTGCCTGCCCGGCCTGCACCATCAGCATCACCTTGCGGGGCTGCTTCAATTGGCCGATTAGTTCTTCCAAGCTGTAGGCACCGATAATTTTTGTACCTTTGGCCGGGCCATTAAGGAATTGCTCAGTTTTAGCCGCCGTGCGGTTGTAGGCACTCACTTGGAAATCGTGATCGTTCATATTCAGAATCAGGTTTTGTCCCATAACGGCCAAACCGATAACGGCAATATCGCTTTTATTGTGAAGAAGGTTTTGCATAATGTTTTTAGATTACGAAGTTTGAAATTTAGTATCGGGGTAAGTTGAACTAAGTCGTTTTTATATCTAATTTTCTAATTTATTTTTGTTGTTTATATTGGAGCAGTATAGAAATAGTGGATTATCCAGAAAATTCATTAAAACCATTTAGATAGGATAAGTAAACCTTGTTGTTTGGTTGCCGTTCGACTGTGGATTATTGTGGAATAATGGCTGGGCTAATTGGCTGTTTGTGGATAAATCGATTATTTGCCTGCTTTGTCCGCAGAGAATAGTGGAAATAAGCCGTTGTTGTATTGAGCCAGTACCCTATCATTTAAGCAGCTGATTCCGGCGGCAATACGTTCAAATATTTCAAAGACAAAAGCTGCTGCTCGGCATCCAATTGGGTAACGGCCAGTTTCATGCGGGTTTTGGGCGGGATGTCGATCGGCACGCCGTGCACGCGGCCCACCAGCGGCAGGCCTTCGATGCGCACCAAATCTTCTTTCAGCAATACGGCGGTCAGCTCGAGCAGGTTTTCCTGCTGCATATACACCAGGCTCCAATAGGCTTCTATCTGGCGTTGGAAATCGGCGTAGACGGTGTAGGCAGCATCGAAATCGCGCAGGGCGGCAAACAGATCGCTGCTGTTTTTTTCAAAACGCGGCGGCAAATCGGGCTCGATTAAGCTGAGCAGCTGGCGCTGGTTGATGCAGTCGGCGGCGCGGCGCAGCGGGGAGGTGAACCAGCCGTAGTGCGCCAAGTTCATGCCGCTGTGCGGCTCGGATTGGGTGCTCATGCGCACTTTGCCGCCGGTTTGCACGCGGAAAAGGCCGGGCAGGCCGTTCTCATCCAGCATTTGTGCCCAGGTGCTGTTGGCCAGAATCATCATTTCGGATACCAGCGTGTCGATGGGCGAGCCGCGTTCGCGGCGGCTGATGCGCACGCTGCCGTCGGGATTGAATTCGATGCCGTAGTCGTATTGCGGGGCGCGGTTTTCTTCGTAGCGATCGCGCTGTTTTTGGCGTTCGACGGCGAAGCGGTACAGCCAGCGCAGCTGCGGCTGGCAGGGGAATCGTACGGGTTCGTTTTCGGAGAGGCCGGTGTCGGCGTTGAAATGCGGCTCGATGTCTTGGATGCGCAGGTTGTGCTTGATGCTTAGGTTTTCGAGGCGGGTTTGCGGCGCTGAGGCTACCTGAAAATCCTTGTCTACTTCCACATACAGGCTCAATACCGGCCGTTTGCCTTCGTCTAGGCTGAAGGTTTGAATCCAGTTGTTCGGCAGCATGGTGATTTTGCCGCCGGGGTAGTAGGCAGTGCTTTGCCTTTGTTTAATAAGGGTTTCAATCGGGCTGTTTTCGGCAATGGCCAGCGTGGGCACGGCGATGTGGATGCCGACACGTTTGCCGCCGCCCGGCAGGTCTTGCACGGAAAGCGCGTCGTCGATTTCGCTGGTTTCGACATCATCAATGGAGAATGCGGACAAATCGGCGGCATCCGGCAGTTCGGGGACAGCGGGCACGGCGGTTTCCGGTGCGGCGGTGCCTTGTGGGAAGTGTTTGCAGCAAAAGCCGTCGAGCAGGTATTGAGGCAGCGAGCCCACGCCGCCGGTTTGCCGGGCGAGCTGATAGGCGGAAATCTTCAGTTCGGCGGCGGCTTTGGCGAAGGCTTTGTAGGTGGGCGATTGTTTGTCCGGATTGTGCAGGATGGTGCGTAAATCAGCGGCAATTTCAGCGGGCAGTCGGCCTTGTGCTAATTCTTCTGCCCAAGCGGCTATTTGTGCGTCTTGTTGTTTTTTGCGCTCGATGGCGGCCAGTGCCTGTTTCAGGGTGTCTTCCGGCGCTGCTTTAAACACGCCTTTGCCTTTTTTATAGAAATACATCGGTGCGGCATAGAGCGCAATCAGGGTGGCGGCCAGTTCGTGCTGGCTTGGAGGATGACCGAAGTAGTCGGCTGCGATGTTTTGGGCAGTAAATTCGTCTTCGCCGCAAAATTCCCACAGCAGGTCGGTGTCGATTTGTGCGGCTTCGGCCTGGGCGCGTTCGAGAAAAGCGTCCATCGGCTCGGTGAATTCCACGAAAACGTTGTTGGCTTTGATTTTGGCGCGTTTGCCATGTTGGGTGGTGGCCTGATAGGTGCTATCGTTTTTCTGCACCACAGCGGCCACTTTGAATTGGCCGCTTTCTTCGTAGAATATATTCATTTAAAAGGGGAAACCGCTTTGTCGGGTTGAAATATTGAGGGGGGCGGATTTTAGCATAGAAACAGGCAGTTTCTCAGGAAGGCTACCTGAAAGCGAGATGAAAATGCAGCAGGGTTTCTGCAAAGCCAAAATTTTTCAGGTAGCCTCTATTTAGCCGAACAATGCACCGATGGCGGCATATACGCTCAATACGGCTATCAGCGAATCTACACGGTCGAACACGCCGCCGTGGCCGGGGAGCAAGTTGCTGCTGTCTTTCACGCCGGCAGCACGTTTAAACCAGCTCTCCAGAAGGTCGCCGCCGATACCCACAAAGGTAAGTACAGTGGCAGTGAGCATGATGCCGAGCCAGGAAATATTGAAGCCGAACCAGCCGGCAGCGCGTGCCAATGAGGCATACACCAGCCCGCACAACAGCCCGCCAAACACGCCTTCCCAGCTTTTGCCGGGGCTGATGGTGGGGGCCAGTTTGTGTTTGCCCCACAGCCGGCCGAATACATAGGCAAACACGTCGGCGATCCACACCAGCATCATCACAGCTAAGAGATGGAGTGCGGATTGGCTGTTGGGGCGCAGCTCCAGCAGGGCAAACCAGAAAGGCAGCATCAGCAGCCAGCCGGCGGCCATACCTTTCCAATCGGCCTGTAACCGCCATTTGAAACGCAGCCAGGCAGGCATGCCGAGCAGCCAGAAGGCGAGCACGATTGCCCATGCTGCTGCTGGCAGCCGCCAACCGCCACTCCACGCCAGTACCATAAACAGCGCGGTACCGGCCAAATAAGACCGCTGCATTTGCATTTGTTCCGGCATGCTGCATAGCCGGCTGTATTCCCATAGGGCGAGCAGGGCAATCAGGCCGGAAAACAGTGCCCACAGGCTGCTGCCGGCGGCAAACAGCATACCGAGCATCAGCGGCAGTAAAACCAGGGCGGTGAGGATTCGTTGTTTGAGCATGGTTGGGTTCTTTCAGGTAGCCTTTGGCATATTTGTTTTGATTGCAGGATTATAAGCGAAACTGCCTTACCTATAGCTAAAACAATGATTTTTTCCTACTCGGTGGTGAGCCGTAGCAGGCAGGCCAATATAAAGTAAGCAGCGAAGTGCTTTGGCTATAGAAAAAGGCTACCTGAAAAACCGGACAGAGGTTTTCAGGTAGCCTTTACGGAATACGGTAAGGCCTTACATCCGCGCCATCGTGGCCACATGGATAGCAGCCATTTGGTTCAGCAATTCGTGCAGCTGTTCCAGTTTTTCTTTAGAAAGCTGGCTTTCGATGTCGTCGTAGCAAGCATCGATTTTGCCGACAAAGTCGTTGAAAGTACGCTCGCCTTCTTCGGTAAGTTTGAGGTAAACGCGGCGGTGGTCGTTGGCTGGGCGCAGGCGCACCACCAGCTTCATTTTTTCCAGGCGGGTAAGGATACCGGTTAGGCTGGGGCGCAGGATGCAGGCACTGCGGGCCAAGTCTTGAAAATCCATCGTACCGTTTTCGGCCAAGAGGCGCAGGATACGCCATTGCTGGTCGGTGAGGCCGATTTCGTTGAGCAGCGGGCGAAAATGCGTCATCAACGCTTCGCGCGCCTGTATTAACGCAATATTTAGCGAAGAATGTTTGGAATGCTTGATCATCGCGATCTCCCTTGGTACAGACGAAGTAGTTGGCAACATTTTTGTGTGGTTTTTTATAATTAATTCCCTATTAACGATCAGGGTATTGATTCAGTTTATTATAGAACTCTAGCCCATAATATGCGGATTATTGATTTTCTTGATTAAGGTCAAGTTATTGACCATACTTGGCAAAATTATCTAGCCAAAAAGGCTCGTCTTAACCAAAAAATCAGAATAAATCACATCAGCAAGTGTATTTTTAAAAATCTATTGTTACTAAGATAATGGTAGGATGGGTAATTATCAAGGCTACTTGAAAAAATTGGCAAAAACTTTACAAACACTGTTGCATGCTTTGCCTCATTATCAGGTAAACGGATATGGTATGCTGAAGTTGCCGGTTTTCACGCCAGAAAAAACCATATAAAAATAGCCGAACCCGTTTTAGGGTTCGGCTATTTTTCAGGTAGCCTTTACTACACGCGGCTAAAAATCAACGTGGCATTGGTGCCGCCGAAGCCGAAGCTGTTCGACATCACGGCATTGAGCTTTTTGGCGATGTTTTCGCGCACAATCGGCAGGCCGGCAGCTTTTTCATCTAAATTCAGGACATTGGCGCTGGCACACACGAAATCGTTGAGCATCATCAGGATGGAATAAATCGCCTCATTGGAACCGGCAGCACCCAATGCGTGGCCGGAAAGGGATTTGGTGGAACTGATGAGCGGCACTTCTTTGCCTTCAAAGGTTTCGCGGATGGCGCCGAGTTCTTTGGTGTCGCCCACCGGGGTGGACGTGCCGTGGGCATTAATGTAGTCCACGCTGCCGCCGTGCTGGGCAAGTGCCATCTGCATGCAGCGCACCGCACCTTCGCCGGACGGCTGCACCATGTCGTGGCCGTCGGAAGTGGCACCATAGCCGGTGAGTTCACACAAAATATTGGCACCGCGCGCTTTGGCGTGCTCGTATTCTTCCATCACCAAAATGCTGCCGCCGCCGGAAATCACGAAGCCGTCGCGGTCGGCATCGTAGGCACGGCTGGCCTGTTCAGGCGTGTCGTTGTATTTGCTCGATAATGCGCCCATGGCGTCAAACAGGGAACTCATCTGCCACGATACTTCTTCGCCGCCGCCGGCAAACACGATGTCTTGTTTGCCAAGCTGAATCAGTTCGGCGGCGTGGCCGATACAGTGGGCGGAAGTGGAGCAGGCGGAGCTGATGGAATAGTTCACACCTTTGATTTTAAACGGGGTAGCCAAGCAGGCGGCCACAGTGGAGGCCATGGTTTTGGTTACGCCGTAGGGGCCGATGCGCTTCACGCCGCTTTCGCGCAAGGTATCGGCTGCTTCCACTTGCGAGGCGGAAGAGGCGCCGCCGCTGCCGGCCACGATGCCGGTGCGTACGTTTGATACCTGTTCTTCGGTGAGCCCGGCGTGGGCGATGGCTTCTTTCATGGCGATATAGGCATAGGCTGCAGCGTTACCCATAAAGCGCAGGATTTTGCGGTCGATATGCTCTTTGGTGTCGATTTTGATGTTGCCGGCCACGTGTGAGCGCAAGCCCATTTCGCGGTAGCTTTCGTCAAAAGCGATGCCGGATTTGAGCTGGCGCAGCGATTCGAGCACTTCGCGGCAGTTGTTGCCCAAGCTGGACACGATGCCGATACCGGTTACGACTACTCGTTTCATAATAATGAACTCCGTTAGGAAAGTAGGCTACCTGAAAAGTAAACGCAGAAGCTTCTATTGGTTTAAAGCCGGCGTTTTCAGGTAGCCCGTTGGCTAGAAATCGTCTGTGCTGGTAAACAAGCCTACACGCAGGCCGTTGCCTTCGTAAATCTTATGGCCGTCCACGCTCATTTCCGCATCGGCAATGCCCAGCACCAGTTTGCTGTTCATCACGCGTTTCATGTGGATGTGGTAAGTGATTTTCTTGTGCTTGGGCAATACTTGGCCGGTGAATTTCACTTCGGCGCAGCCCAAGGCGCGGCCGCGGCCAGGCGCACCCGTCCAGCCCAGGAAGAAGCCCACTAATTGCCACATGGCGTCCAAACCCAAGCAGCCGGGCATTACCGGATCGCCGATGAAGTGGCAGCCGAAGAACCACAAATCGGGGTGGATATCCAATTCGGCGATGATTTCGCCCTTGCCGTATTTGCCGCCGGTGCTGTTGATTTCAACAATGCGGTCGATCATCAACATATCGGGCATTGGCAGCTGCGCGTTGCCCGCGCCGAAAAGTTCGCCGCGGCCGCAGGCCAAGAGTTCTTCTTTGGAGTAGCTGTTTTGTGGAACGAAATTGCTCATGGGTATCCTTAATGCTGCCAAAGGCAGCTTGATATAATGGGAGAAAAACCAGAATCGTTGGTTAGCGAAGCGCTTACGGCACAATTTAGGTTTTAGCTCTAGATTAAGCATTCTATTTGATTATGCCGTGCCGCGCAATCTGGCCGATAGCTTTGCCAGCGGCATTTTAATCCTATCGGCACGGCTTGTGTAACAGAAAGGCTACCTGAAAAATACTAGCTGTGTTTTTCAGGTAGCCCCTTTTATCCTTTTGGCAAGTCGGTGTTAGCGGGAGAAACTTTTTGAAACGGCGGTGATGCCGACAAATATTATTCCAAGGATTGCCTTTTGGGCAGACAGAGCAACATGATGGCTGCCGCAAAGGCCGAGATAGTGCCGATGGCCAAGGTCAGCTCCCATTCCACGAGGCCATCGCCCCAAAACATCTCACCCAATACGATAGACGATATTGCCAAGACCAACCCTAACGCCGCAGACACGCCTGCTCCGCGCCAACCGCGCTGAAGCTTCAGCCATATTGCCAGCAAAATATACGTGGCCGCCGCGGGCAGGCAGTATCCCCACAATATCAGCAGCAGGCTGGCATAAAAGTGGCGGTGTTTGGGCGAAGACAAATCCATAAACAAATCACCATTCAGCAGCGCGGTGGCTATCATCAGCCAGCCAGCAGGGGTAGGCCGAAGGCAATCAGCAGGAAGCTTTTCAGATAAGGCTTCATATTTTTCACTTCTTGGTGGCAGATTGCATTTTCAGGTAGCCTCTTGGATTGCCGAAAAGGTTTATCCTTTCAACTTCTCCAAAGCAGCCTGCACCTTCGCCATTTTCGCCTCCAATTCCGCCAAATCGGCTTTGTCTTTTTCCACCAGATGCGCGGGGGCTTTTTCGGTGTAGCCGGGTTTGGAGAGTTTGGCGTTGAGTTTGTCCAAGGCTTTTTGCAGCTTTTCGGCTTCTTTGCTCAAGCGAGCGGTTTCGGCGGCTTTGTCGATTTCGACTTTCAGCATCAGGCGCGCGCCGTTGCAGACGGCGACGGGGGCGTCTTCGCTTTCGGGCAGGGCGGCGACTTGCTGTGCTTCGGTCAGGCGGGTCATCATCGGCAGGTATTTGAGGTAGTCCGCCAAGTCGTCCGCGCTTTCGACAAACAGCGGGGCTTTGACATTAGGCTGGATGCCCATTTCGCCGCGCAGGTTGCGGACGGCACCGATCAAATCTTGCAACACGGTCATTTGCTCGAAGGTCGTCTGAACGATTTGTTCGCGGTCGGCTTCGGGGAAGCGGGCAAGCATGATGCTGTCGGCGGTTTTGGCGTCGCACATGGGGGCGACGGTTTGCCACAATTCTTCGGTGATGAACGGGATAATCGGGTGCAGCAGGCGCAGGGCGGCTTCGAGTACGCGCAATAAGGTATGGCGTGTGGCGCGCTGACGGCTGGCGCAGCCGGTTTGAAGCTGCACTTTGGCGAGTTCCAGATACCAGTCGCAATAGTCGTTCCATACGAAGCTGTACAGGGTTTCTGCTGCCAAATCAAAGCGGTAGGTTTCGTAGGCTTGCGTTACTTGCTCGATGGTCTGATTCAGACGACCTATGATCCACATATCGGGGAAGGAGTAGCCGCGCGGTTCGGTGGCGGTTGCGCCGTAGCCGCAGTCTTGGTTTTCGGTGTTCATCAAGACGAAGTTGGTGGCGTTCCAGATTTTGTTGCAGAAGTTGCGGTAGCCTTCGGCGCGTTTGAAGTCGAAGTTTACGCTGCGCCCCAAGCTGGCGTAGCTCGCCATGGTGAAGCGCAATGCGTCCGCGCCCATGCTGGGGATGCCTTCGGGGAAGAGTTTTTTGGTTGCTTCTTCCACTTTCGGCGCGGTTTCGGGTTTGCGCAGGCCGGTCGTGCGTTTCACCAGCAGCTTGTCCAAGTCGATGCCGTCGATCAAATCGACGGGGTCGATGACGTTGCCTTCGGATTTGGACATTTTCTTGCCTTCGTGGTCGCGCACGATGCCGTGGATGTACACGTCTTTAAACGGCACTTTGCCGGTGAAGTGGGTGGTCATCATAATCATGCGCGCCACCCAGAAGAAGATGATTTCGTAGCCGGTTACCAAGACGTTGGACGGCAGGAAGGCTTTGAGTTCGTCGGTTTCAGACGGCCAGCCGAGCGTGGAGAACGGCACGAGCGCGGAGGAGAACCATGTGTCCAATACGTCTTCTTCGCGGGTCAAACCAGTTTTGCCGGCTTGTTTTTCGGCTTCCGCCTGATTGCGGGCAACGTAAACATTGCCTGCTTCGTCGTACCACGCGGGGATTTGATGGCCCCACCACAGTTGGCGCGAGATGCACCAGTCTTGGATGTTGTTCATCCATTGGTTGTAGGTGTTGACCCAGTTTTCGGGGATAAAGCGTACCGCGCCGCTGTCGACGGCTTTTTTGGCTTTATCGGCGAGGCTCAAGCCTTTGAATTCGCTGTCAGGTTCGCCACCGTTCGGTGTGGCGGACATGGCGACAAACCATTGGCTGGTCAGCATCGGCTCAATTACTGAGCCGGTTCGGTCGCCTTTCGGCGTCATCAGCGTGTGCGCTTTGATTTCGACCAACAAGCCTTGTTCCTGCAAATCGGCAACCATTTGTTTGCGCGCGGCAAATCGGTCCAAGCCTGCATATTTTTCAGGCAGGGCAAAGCCTTGTTGCGCTTCGCCTTTGAAGTTGAACACTTCGGCGTTTGCCAGCACTTTGGCTTCCAAGTCGAACACATTAACCAAGCGCGTGTCGTGGCGTTTGCCGACTTCGTAGTCGTTGAAGTCGTGCGCAGGCGTGATTTTCACGCAGCCTGTGCCGAAGTCTTTTTCAACGTATTCGTCGGCAATCACGGGGATGGAGCGGCCGGTCAGCGGCAGGATTAATTCTTTGCCGATTAAGTGGGTGTAACGTTCGTCTTCAGGATTGACGGCAATGGCAACGTCGCCCAGCAGCGTTTCGGGACGGGTGGTCGCCACGATAACGGCTTCGGCGGGATTGTCCGCCAGCGGATAGCGGATGTGCCACATAGAGCCTTGTTCTTCCACGCTTTCCACTTCCAAATCCGATACCGCCGTGCCAAGCACGGGATCCCAGTTCACCAAGCGTTTGCCGCGGTAAATCAAGCCCTGTTCAAACAGGCGCACAAACACTTCGGTTACGGTTTCGGCACGCACGTCGTCCATCGTGAAATACTCGCGCGTCCAGTCGGCGGAACAGCCCACGCGGCGCATCTGCTGCGTAATCGTGCCGCCGGAAACTTCTTTCCATTCCCACACTTTTTCCAAGAATTTTTCGCGCCCCAAGTCATGACGGGACACATTTTGCGCGGCAAGCTGACGCTCGACCACGATTTGCGTGGCGATGCCCGCGTGGTCGGTGCCGGGAATCCAGGCGGTGTTGCAGCCTTTCATGCGGTAGTAGCGGGTCAGGCCGTCCATAATGGTTTGGTTGAAGGCATGGCCCATGTGCAGCGTGCCGGTTACGTTGGGCGGCGGCAGTTGGATGGAAAAAGACGGTTTGGTCAAATCCATATCAGGCTGGAAATAACCTTGGGTTTCCCAGTTTTGATAGTGTTTGGATTCGATTTCGGCGGGATTGTATTTGTCGAGCATCGGAGGCTACCTGAAAATTATTGGCGTAAAGGGCGAATTATAGTGGAAGCAGATGGTTTTCAGGTAGCCCGGAGCGAGGGATAAGGCTAGCTGTAAACCATTTCTGCTTTCAGGTAGCCTTTGCCAATTTGGCAAACTATACCGGCTTCTTTTATAGTGCCATTTATTTCTCGAGGAGAACCATTTATGCACATTCTGCCTTTTTCCATGCCAGTTAAACCCTTCACCATGCGGGGTATCGGGCCGCATCGGCCGATTATGATGGCTTTGGTGGCGCTGTTGCTGATACTGCCGGTGGGCGCGATATTTGTTGCGTGGCAGGGTCATGTTGCCGCCGAAATCTATCAAGACTACCAAATCGGCCAACACGCCGTGCCGGTAAACGCGCGGATCGATGGTGAATGCACCACTCGCAAATCCATTTTTACCAGCTGCAAAACTACCATCACATACCGCGGTCATACGGTGAAAAAATCCTTTAGCTTTTTCGGTACTGGCGGCGATATTTATGCCCGTGCAGTGGCCGACGCTAATGATCCATCACGCCTGACGCTGGATGTGGCGGTGGAGAAAGTGGGTAACCGCAGCATGGGTGTGTTGCTGTTTGGCGGGCTGGGGCTATTGATGATTGGCGCCGCGTTTTATGTCGCGCTGGTGCGTGTGCCGCGCTACCGCCGGATTTTGGCCGCCATCAACCGACCCGAAGCCCAGCCTTGGCAGCTGGTAGCCGTGCCCTGCCTGAGTACCGGCAATGCGGGTAAAGACGCGGTATATCAAGCGGAAATCGACGGCAAAACCCATAAGATCGGCCTCAGCTTCGGCAAACAGGAAAACCGTGCTTGGACGTTTCAAACCCCCAGCGGGCAGCACTACCTGCTGGCTTTCGTGCCCAATAGCGGCGGCGTGCCGGTGGCGCTGGATAGAAAGCTGCTGGCGGTGGCAGGCTTGAACAAGGAAGAGAAAAGCAAGCTGGCTGCCGAATTGAAGCGGGCGGCAGCAGCGGCAAAGGCAGAATGCTAGTGTGCGGTTTGGCATAAAATAGAGGCTACCTGAAAACGCATTTCCGGGTTTTCAGGTAGCCTTTCCCGCTATAATAGCGCCCGTTTTTCAATTCAACCCAAACCATGAAAACCGCCAAACGTTATCCCTTTCCCGCCTTGTTGCGCCAACGCTTGCAACTGTATTTTGCCGATCAAGCCCGGCTGCCCGGCTGCCCGGGCGAGGCGCAATTCCGCCGTTGGGCGTGGCAGGCCGTGAAATCGCAGTACCGCCGTGCCGAAATCGGCCTGCTGCTGCTCGATGAAGAAACCGCCCGCGCCTACAACCGCGACTACCGCCAAAAAGACTACGCCACCAATGTGCTCAGCTTTGCTCTGGATGAAGGCGAACAGGCTGCTTTGGCCGGGCTTTCAGGTAGCCTGCCCGTTTTGCGCGGCGACCTGGTTATCTGCCCGCAAGTGGTGGTGCGCGAGGCTGCCGAACAAGGCAAAATTTTGGAAGCGCACTTCGCCCACCTCACCCTGCACGGTGTGCTGCACCTGATGGGGCACGACCACATCGAGCCCGATGAAGCCGAAGCCATGGAAGCACTTGAAATCCGCCTGATGAATCAGTTAGGATACCCCAACCCCTACGCACAGGATGCAGACTGAAATGGACGACCACCCGGCCAAGCCCGGATTTTTTGAACGGCTGTTCGGCCGCCTCGCCGGTGACAGCCCCGACTCCCCCGAAGACATACTCGCCCTGCTGCGCCAAGCGCGCGAACAGAAAATCTTCGATGAAGATACCCAGCAATGGCTGGAGAAAATCATTGATTTCCGCGGGCTGGAAGTGCGCGACGCCATGATCAGCCGCGCCCAGATGGACGTGGTGAAGGCCGGCGACAGCATCAGCCGCATTATCGCCTATGTGGTGGGCACCACCCACTCCCGCTTCCCCGTGATTGCCGACGACAAAGACAACGTACTCGGCATCCTGCACGCCAAAGACCTGCTCAAATACACCCTCAATCCCGAACAGTTCAAGCTCGAAAACGTGCTGCGCCCGGCCGTGTTCGTGCCCGAGGGCAAGCCGTTGAACGTGCTGCTTAAAGAGTTTCGCGATATGCACAATCACCTGGCCGTGGTGGTGGACGAATATGGCAGCATCAGCGGCCTGGTAACGCTGGAAGACGTAATCGAGCAGATTTTGGGCGACATCGAAGACGAATTCGACGAAGACGACAGCGCAGACAATATCTTCGCCGTTTCCCCCGACCGCTGGCGCATCAACGCCGTTACCGAAATCGAAGACGTGAACGAATTCTTCGGCACGGACTACAGCGACGAAGAAGTGAACACCATCGGCGGGCTGGTGATTAAAGAGCTCGGCCATCTGCCTGTGCGCGGCGAAAAAGCCGTTATCGGCCCCCTGCAATTCACCGTGGCCCGCGCCGACAACCGCCGCCTGCACACGCTGATGGCGGTGAAAGCCAAGCCCGAATAAGCCCGCATGATAAAGGCTACCTGAAACCGGATTTTCCATTTTTCAGGTAGCCTTTCGTGCCAACGTGCCCGTATGGTGAATGTATGCATAGAATCATAGGATATAGAGAATTACGTACAGGAAATGGCGAAGCTGTCGAGATTACCTTGTATCAGCCCTTTTTTTCCGACGAATACAAGGCATATGTTTGCCAATATAAAATAAGCAAACAGGATTATTTGGATGAGGGCAGGGTAATCGGTGAAGATATGCTGCAAGCTATTTATTTGGCCATGATCAAACTAGGTGTCATCCTGTCTCACACAGATTATTGGAAAAAGGAAAATTTATCTTGGTATGGGGACAAAAATCTTGGGTTTCCCTTACCCGATCATTTAAACTAGCGAATAGCAACTGCATTTTTAACCCCGTCGGGCAACAATTAAGCACGGGGCAAAGCAGCAAGCCGCAGGCAGTACGGCAAGGCGAGCCGACGCCGTATGAGGAAATAAGCACTTTGGCTATAATACCGCCGTATTCCAGCCCAACACACCCGAGAGCAACAGCATCACGATTTTCAGGTAGCCTTCCGCCATGTCCAAAAGGCTACCTGAAATTTATATCACAAGGATTCAAAATGGTTTTCTCCTCCCTCCTCACCCTGCTCGACGACATCGCCTCCGTGCTCGACGACGTGGCTTTGATGACCAAAGTAGCCGCCAAAAAAACCGCCGGCGTGGTGGGCGACGACTTGGCGCTCAATGCCAACCAGGTAACTGGCGTGCGCGCCGACCGCGAGCTACCTATCGTGTGGGCGGTGGCCAAGGGCTCGCTGGTGAACAAGCTGATTCTGATTCCCGCCGCCCTGCTGCTTTCCGTGTTCTCGCCCGTGCTGATTACGCCGCTTTTAATGCTCGGCGGCGGCTATTTGTGTTTCGAAGGCGTGGAAAAACTGCTGCACAAGCTGATGCACCGCCGCGACGGCAGCGCACACAGCGTGCCCGACGAATTGATCGACGAAAATGCCAAAATCAAAGGCGCCATCCGCACCGACTTCATCCTCTCCGCCGAAATCGTCATCATCGCCCTGGGCGTGGTGGCCGAATCCAGCCTCACCACCCAAATCATCAGCCTGCTGCTCATCGGCATCGGGCTCACCATATTTGTGTATGGCATCGTGGCGCTGATTGTGAAGGCCGACGACTTCGGCTTCGCCCTGATGCGCCGCCCGGCCACCGCTGCGGTTGGTAAAGCCATTATTTTGTTTATGCCGTGGTTTATGCGCGGCGTCAGCATCGTTGGCACGCTGGCCATGTTCCTCGTGGGCGGCGGCATCTTCGCCCACAACTGGGGCGCGCTGCACCATTGGCTGCACGAACACCACTGGGACAGCGGCCTCACCAGCACACTCGCCTACCTAATCACCGGCCTCGTCGTGGGCGCGGTTGCCTGCGCGGTGGTGTTGCCACTAATGAAATTGTGGGAAAAGCGGCGGCAGGATTGAGCGGCGCATAGAACAATGGAAAGGCTAACTAAAAAGTAGGCATTGATAGTACCCCTTACCCATCAAAATTAGTTATCCAGTTTATTGAGCAAGACCGTAGTTCCTCTATGGAGACAGTGAAATAATCAAATTAAGCCCGCTCATCGCGGGCTTTCTACTGTCTTTTTTATTTATGGTAATAGTTATTACAGAAATAAAAATATATATTTTCTTGTACCGAGGATGGGAAAACATCTACAAAATAACTCGGGTCTCCCGATTCAACCCTTATAACTCGCCCTGTCGCAGCATCTATCACGGATTGCCTACCAAAGGCTATCTTGTGTTGGCCGCAGCGAAAGAATACATGCCCTAGCGCATTAGTTTTATTTCCGTCTGCATCAATGGTATTAGTTAAAAGGAACCATGCGCTATCGCTACCAACAGTTTGTTTATCAATGAATACGTTTGTTGCTCCATCATATGATTCTGTGAACAGCGCCCATCTATCGGGGTCTGGGGTTGGCTGAGCTTGCGACATGACGGATAGAACAATGAAAGAACAATAAAATATCAGCTTCCTCATGGTTATCTCTATTTAATTTGTCCGAAATTGTTGATAAATGTAGAAATATCATCTTTGTTATTCAGTAGATACCGCTATCCACCACCATCAATGAAGCATTAAATCCCCAGAATAATAGTTCACTCATCACGGCCAACTCACCGGCTTTGCCTAAAAAGGCAGAATCTACGGGCGGAGCAATATTTTGTTCTGTAGGGTTGGCTACTCTCAGTTTCTTCAGGCGGTACACGCCACGCTTGTAGGAAACAACCTTTCCTTTCGCATCTTTTTTACTGGCAACCTTAGTAAAGACGGCGTCTTTCTTTTTCACATGAGCAGCAAGCGCTGATGATAGTTTGTTGCTGAATGTATCCGCATCCATTCCCATATTGTGATTTATTCTGACAGCTTCAATAGCAATATCAGATACATGTCCTTGCTTCCCTGGCATGTCGGCTAGGATTTTATATGTGATTTGTAAGATTTGGCTGAGATTTTCCATAAGCAGTCCTTGATAATATTAATTCCATCATGTTTGGAGCCATTTATAAATCAGGCTACCTGAAACTTTCAGGTAGCCTTTTCATTGCCTACACAAACGCTGGTTTAATCGCCTGCGGCCATCAGGTGGGCGTTACCGCCGGCGGCAGTGGTGTTGATGCTGCAGGAGGTTTCTTCAAACAGCTGCAGCACGTCCACGCCGTGTTGGGCGTTGATGATGCGCACCAGTGCACCGTCGCTGCCGGCCAGTGTCTGTTTGAGTTCCACCGGCAATTCTTCCAGGGCAACCACGTGGCTGATGCCGGCGGAAGCGGGAGTGGTTGAGGTTTCCAGCAGGTCGGGAGCCTGTTCGGCGTAGGCGGCCAATGGATGCTGGTCGGACACGAGGGCGGTGATGCCGGAGCCGGCGAGCTCAATCCAGGCGGCGAAGGCTTGCGGCAGGCTGCCGCCATAGAGCCATACGCGTTTGGGCGCCTGCCAGCTCAACACGTTGTGTTCGCCGGTGGGGCCGCGCAACACTTGCTCGGCTTGACGCAGGGTGTGTACGCGGGCGCGGCCGAGGCTGCCGGCCAAGTCCAGCTTCTGCTCTTGGGTGAGCGGCAGGCTTTGCAGCAGGGTTTGCAGGCGGTTGAGTGCGTCTTCGTCGGCCTGGCCGCTGCGGGTGAGCGGGGGCGTGCGCCAGCTGTCGAGGCGGCTGAGGCGTTGCAGGTAGAAGGGGCCGCCGGCTTTGGGGCCAGTGCCGGAGAGGCCGTGGCCGCCGAAGGGCTGCACGCCCACCACGGCGCCGACGATGTTGCGGTTCACATAAAGGTTGCCTGCTTCGATGCGGCGGCGGATGTGTTCCACCGTGCCGTCGATGCGGCTGTGGATGCCGCCGGTGAGGGCGTAGCCTTTGGCGTTGATTTGGTCGATGAGCTGGTCGAGTTCGTCGGCGCGGTAGCGGATAACGTGCAGGATCGGGCCGAACACTTCGCGCTGCAAGTCGTTCAAATTGTTCAATTCAAACAGTGTGGGCGCGATGAAGGTGGCGTTATCGGCATTTTCAGGTAGCCTGATTTGGTGGCTGGATTTGGCGATGCCTTTCATGCGGTCGATATGGCTTTGCAGATTGGCCTGCGCTTCGGCATCGATTACCGGGCCGATATCGGTGCTCAGTTCGGCGGGGTTGCCCACGCGCAATTCGTCCATTGCGCCGCGAATCATGTTCACCATGCGGTCGGCCACGTCTTCCTGCACGCACAAGATACGCAGGGCGGAGCAACGCTGGCCGGCGCTGTCGAAGGCGGAGGCAAGTACGTCAACGCATACCTGCTCGGCCAGCGCGGTGCTGTCCACAATCATGGCGTTCTGGCCGCCGGTTTCGGCAATCAGCACGGGCTGGCCACTGCGGCGGGCGAGCGATTGGTTGATGAGGCGGGCCACTTCGGTGGAGCCGGTGAACACCACGCCGTTGATGCGTTCGTCTTGCGTGAGGGCAGCGCCCACGTCGCCCGCGCCGAGCACAAGCTGCAGCACGTTGCGCGGAATACCGGCTTCGTGCATCAGCTGCACGGCGCGGTAGGCGATCAGGCTGGTTTGTTCGGCGGGTTTGGCCACCACGGTGTTACCTGCGGCCAATGCGGCCACCACTTCGCCGGTGAAGATGGCCAGCGGGAAGTTCCACGGGCTGATGGTAACGATGGTGCCCACGCCTTGGCTGTTTTCAGGTAGCGTGTGTTCGGCTTCGTCGGCGTAGTAGCGGCAGAAATCCACGGCTTCGCGCACTTCGGCGATGGCGTTGTTCAGCGTTTTGCCGGCTTCGCGCACGGCCAAGGCCATCAGCTCGGGCATGTGCGCTTCCATCAGGTCGGCCAGGCGGCGCAGCATGTTGGCGCGTTCGGCGGCGGAAACGGCAGCCCAGCTGCTTTCGGCGGCTTTGGCGGCGGCGATGATTTCCGGTACGGCGGCGGCCTCTACGAAGGCGGCACTGCCCACCACTTCGCTGTGGTCGGCCGGATTGCGCACTTCATGAGCGGCCTGGGTTGGGGCGGCCACGGCCAAAAGCGGCACGGCATGCAAGGGCGTGGCAGCGGCATTGTTCATAATGGTTTGCAGCTCTTGCAGTGTGCTTTCGTTGCTCAGGTCGAGGCCTTGCGAATTGAGGCGTTCGTTGCCATACAGATTGCGCGGCAATGGCAGGCTGTTGTTGGGATGAATGCCTTGTTCGGCCAAGGTATCGAAGGGGCTGCGGATGAGGGTGTCAATGCTGATGTTTTCATCCACAATCTGGTTTACAAACGAGGTGTTTGCGCCGTTTTCCAGCAGGCGGCGCACCAAGTAGGCCAGCAGGGTTTCATGCGTGCCCACCGGTGCATACACGCGTACGCGCCGTCCCAAGTTTTGCGGGCCGACCACTTGGTCGTACAGGGTTTCACCCATGCCGTGCAGGCATTGGTGTTCGAACTGTTTGCCTTTGCCCATTTGGTAAATGGCGGCCAGAGTGTAGGCGTTGTGGGTAGCGAATTGCGGGAATACGGCATCTTGCGCGTCGAGCAGTTTGCGTGCACAGGCCAGGTAGGAAATGTCGGTGTGGACTTTGCGGGTGTAGGTGGGGTAGCCGTTCATGCCGTCCACTTGCGCCCATTTGATTTCGCTGTCCCAATACGCGCCTTTCACCAGGCGGATCATCAGCTTCTGATTGTTGCGGCGGGCGAGGTCGATTAAATAGTCGATTACGAAGGGGCAGCGTTTCTGATAAGCCTGCACCACGAAGCCAATGCCGTGGTAACCGGCCAGGTCGGGGTCGGAAACCAGGGCTTCCATCAAATCGAGCGAGAGTTCGAGGCGGTTGGCTTCTTCGGCGTCGATGTTGATGCCGATATCGTATTTTTTGCCGAGCAGGAACAATTCTTTCAGGCGCGGCAGCAGCTCGTTCATCACGCGGTCGTGTTGGGCGCGGGAATAGCGCGGGTGAATGGCGGAGAGTTTGACGGAAATGCCGTTGCCTTCATAAATGCCTTTGCCGGCTGCATCTTGGCCGATGGCGTGGATGGCGTTGACGTAGTCTTGATAGTAGCGTTCGGCATCGGCTTCGGTCATGGCGGCTTCGCCGAGCATATCGAAGGAATAGAGATAGCCGAGTTTTTCGCGTTCTTTGCCGTTTTTCAGGGCTTCTTCGATGGTTTGGCCGGTAACGAACTGTTTGCCGAGCATGCGCATGGCGTAGTCTACGCCTTTGAGGATGAGCGGCTCGCCGCCTTTGCTCACGATGCGGGTGAGCGCATTGCCGAGGCTTTGGCCGCTGGGGGCGGCAGCGAGCTTGCCGGTAACCAGCAAGCCCCAGGCGGCGGCGTTTACAAATAAAGAGGGGCTGTTGCCGAGGTGGCTTTTCCAGTCGCCGCCGGAGATTTTGTCGTGGATGAGTTTGTTGCGGGTGGCTTTATCGGGAATACGCAGCAGGGCTTCGGCCAAACACATCAGGGCGATGCCTTCTTCGCTGGAAAGGGAGAACTCGTGCATCAATGCATCCACCCCGCTGGCACGGCGGCGCTCTTCGCGCACCTGCTTCACCAGCCGGCGGGCGAGCCGGTCGGCGGCGGTACGCTCGTCTTGGCTCATCTGGGCGCGTTCGAGCATATCCTGCACGGCTTCGACTTCGTCGCGGCGGTAGGCATCGGTAACGGCTTGGCGCAGGCTGGTTTGTTGGGGATGGGCAAACTGGAACATGGTTGGTCTCCGTGGTTGGTGGGGCTGCCCGATAAACCGCTTTTCAGGTAGCCTCTGTTTCGTTATGAATAGCTGCTTGGTTTGAACGTCGGTAAAACGGCATCATAAACCAAACTGCGGATAATGTGAAAGAATGTTTGGCAGGAGTGGGGGTTGGTTAATCGGTTAAGGGCTACCTGAAAAGGCCGGGAGCGGTTTCAGCTAGCCTGAAGCCTTTTGATACGGGCAGTTTGAAGGCTACCTGAAAACTTTTCAGGTAGCCTTTTGCCGTCCTTTATTTTGCGGCGCGGTAATCCGCATCGGCTTTTTCGAAGCGTTGGCAGATTTCCTCGGCAGGCGCTTTGCCAGCCAGCGATACGACTACGGTAGTCAGGCCGCAGGCGATGAAGCCGGGGATGATTTCATACAGCGTAGCCATGCCGGCGTTGGCCAGCGCAGGATTCACCACCTGCACCCACAGCACCACCACCGCAGCGCCGGCAATCATACCTGCCAATGCGCCGTTGGCAGTCATGCGTTTCCAGAACAGGGAAAGGATAACGATGGGGCCGAATGCCGCGCCGAAGCCGGCCCAGGCAAACTCCACCAGTTGTAGCACTTTGCTTTCGGGGTCGGCAGCAATCAAAATGGCGATAACGGCCACGGCCAGCACCATGATGCGGCCAATCCACACCAATTCTTTCTGCGGCGCGTTCGGGCGCAGGAAGCCTTTATAGAAGTCTTCAGTGATGGCGCTGGAGCACACCAAAAGCTGGCAAGACAAAGTAGACATCACGGCAGCCAGAATCGCGCTTAAAATCACACCGGCAATCCACGGGTTAAACAACAGGGTGGACAAGGCGATGAATACGCGCTCGTGGTTGCCCTGCATGGCAGCGGCTTGCTCGGGGTGAGCGCCAAAGTAGGCGATACCGTAATAGCCCACGGCCACTGCGCCGCCCAAGCACAAAATCATCCAAGTCATGCCGATGCGGCGAGCACCCACCAGCGATTTCACGCTTTCGGCAGCCATGAAGCGCGCCAGAATGTGCGGCTGGCCGAAATAGCCCAAGCCCCAGGCGGCGGTGGAAATGATGCCGATGAAGGTCGTGCCGTGCAGCAGGCTGCCGTACTCCTTGCCGTTGGCAGCGGCGGTGGTTTGGATGAGGGCGGAAACTTCATCTGCGCCGCCCGCGCCCAAATACACCATCACCGGCGTGAGCAGCAGGGCGAAAATCATCAGCGTGGCCTGCACAGTGTCTGTCCAGCTCACCGCCAAGAAGCCGCCGATAAAGGTGTAGGCAATAGTGGCGCCCGCGCCCAGCCACATGGCGCTGGTGTAGCTCATGTCGGTAAACAGGCTTTGGAACAGGCGTGCTCCGGCCACAATGCCGCTAGCGCAGTAAATGGTGAAGAAAAACAGAATGATGAATGCGGAAATTACTTTCATTGCCTGCCCCTGTGCACCGAAGCGGTGGTGGAAATAATCAGGCAGGGTGAGCGCGTTATTGTTGTATTCGGTGTGCACGCGCAGCCGCCCAGCCACCAAGAGCCAGTTGAGATACGCGCCGATAATCAGGCCGATGGCAATCCAAGATTTGCTCAGGCCGCTCAAATACACTGCGCCCGGCAGGCCCATCAGCAGCCAGCCGGACATATCCGAAGCCCCGGCCGACATGGCGGTAACAAACGGGCCCAAGCTACGGCCGCCGAGGATATAGTCGTCAAAATTGCGGGTGGAGAAATAGGCCGCGAGGCCGATTAACAGAACGGCAACCAAATAGATGCCGAAGGTGATATACATCGGGTTCATGAGCTGCTCCTTGTTGTTATCTTTGATTTCCTAAACCGCCTCGGGGCGGTTTGATGGTGTATCGCTAAAGCACCTATTTCTTCTTACCGCGTCGGCTTGCCCTGCCATACTGCTCGTACTGTCTTCGGCTCGCCGCCCGGTATGAAAAAATAAGTGCTTCAGCTATGGCCGCCTGCTGTAAAAACGAGCAACCTAGTTTTGCTTATACTGGAAAACAACAGAATAAGTCAATATGCGTAAAGAATCTTGCAAATAACTTGCGGAAGGAGAACAAAATAAATGTAATTAAGAATGAAAAATACTAGCTGAAAGTATGGAACTTCAGCGGGGTTAAAATGATGTTTTAACGAACTGAACTGATGTTTTGATGAAGCTCAGGCTGGTATTTTGATGAGATGAAAGCGCAAGCTCGGATGAAGTACGCCAGGCGTCAAGCCGATTGCTGCTGAAGTGGCCCGTACAAGCAAGATACTAGGCCGAATAGGCTAGATGGAAATATATTTCCTATTGTTATCATATTATTACTGCACCTCAAACCCAAAAAAGGCTACCTGAAAACCATTTGATGTTTTCAGGTAGCCTTTTCTTTGCTCCGCCGTGCCAAGCAAAAACCATGCCGAACGGGTTTGTGCCCGTGCTAGAGCATGTTATCATGGGTCTAATTTGAAATTGAGATTGCCCGCATGAGCCCTATTCTGCCCGAATTGCCCGAATACCTGCGCCGCCGCGCCGCCGAAATCAAACTGCTGATTATGGACGTGGACGGCGTGCTCACCGACGGCCGCATCTTCATCCGCGACAACGGCGAAGAAATCAAGGCCTTCCATACGCTCGACGGGCACGGCATCAAAATGTTGCATCAATGCGGCGTGCAAACCGCCATCATCACCGGCCGCGATGCCCCTTCTGTGGCCGTGCGCGCCAAGCAGCTCGGCATCCGGCACTACTTCAAAGGCATCAGTGACAAACGCGCTGCCTACGCCGAATTGCGAGAAGCTGCCGGCGTGGCCGAACATGAATGCGCCTACATCGGCGACGACGTGGTGGATTTGCCCGTGATGGTGCGCTGCGGCCTGCCCGCTGCTGTACCTGAAGCGCACGAATGGGTGTTGCAACACGCTGCCTACATCACCCGCCGCCCGGCCGGCGCCGGTGCCGTGCGCGAATTGTGTGAAGTCATCATGCAGGCCAAAGGCTACCTGAAAACCGCTTGGGAGCAATACACAGAATGATTAAACGATTCGGCGGCTGGTGGTTTCCGCTGGTGTTGGCACTCGCGCTCGGCGGCGTGAGCTTTTGGCTCGACCGCATCAGCCAGCTCGAAACTGAAGAAACCCCGCTCGATCCGCATGAGCCGCAATACCAGATTTTCGGCATCCGAGGCCGCCGCTTCGCTGCCGACGGCAGCCTGGCCCAGCAGCTCACCGCCACCCGCGCCTGGCAGTTCCCCAACCGCCAAGACGGCTACCTGGCCGAACCCAACGTGATGTTTTCGCAAGGCGGGCAGATGGTGTACCGCATCAGCGCCGATCAGGCACACTATATCGGCAGTGAAAACCAAGTGGTGTTCGAGAAAAACGTGGTGTTCGACAAACCCGCTATGAACGGTCAGCCCGCCGGCCGCCTTAAAACTAATAGCCTCACTGTCAACACCCAAACTCAAACCGCCCATACCCAAGATTTGGTGAACTATCAATACGGCGCCTCCCACGGCACCGCCCAAGGCATGACCTACAACCACAAACAAGGATTGCTCAACCTTTCCTCCCGCATTAAGGCCGTGATTTATGACCCCAAACAACAACATTAAACCCGCCCGCGCCCTTCTCCTCGCCGCCGCCCTGCTATTGCCCGCCGCGGCTTCTGCGCTCACCTCCGACCGCAACCAGCCCATCCAAATCGAAGCCGACCAAGGCTCGCTCGACCAAGGCAACCGCAGTACTGAATTTTCCGGCAACGTGGTTATCCAGCAGGGCACCATGTATATCCGCGCCGCCAAGGTGCGCGTGGTGAAAGCCGCCGACGGCGCGCAAACCATGACCGCCTCCGGCAGCCCGGTACACTTCGGCCAGCAGCTTGACCGCCAAGGCACCGTGAAAGGCCAGGCCGCCCGCGTGGAATACCAATCCGCCACTGGCATCGTGAAACTCAGCGGCGGCGCCAAGATCGAGCGCGGCGGCGACCGGGCCAGCGGCGACACCATTACCTACAACA